>DASZRM010000175.1:0-1944 GCA_035549135.1 Rhizomicrobium sp.
TCCGTGTACCGCGCGCCCGTGATCCTGAACGTCGTCAACAATCAGTGGGCGATCTCGAGCTTTCAGGGAATCGCAGGCGGCGAGGAATCGACGTTTGCCTCGCGCGGCATCGGTTACGGACTTCCGAGCCTGCGCGTCGACGGCAACGATTTCCTCGCGGTGTACGCGGCGACGGCATGGGCCGCGGAACGCGCGCGTTCCAATCTCGGCGCCACGCTGATCGAGATCTATACCTATCGCGCCGAGGGCCATTCGACGAGCGACGATCCCAGCCGCTACCGTCCGGCCGACGAGCCGAAATCCTGGCCGCTCGGCGATCCCATCGCGCGGCTGAAACAGCATCTCATTGGCTTGGGCAAATGGTCCGACGCCGATCACGAAGCGGCGGAGAAGGACGCGGTCGAAAAGGTGCGCGAGGCCAACAAGGCCGCCGAAGCCGAAGGCACGCTCGGCCAGAACAAGATCCCAAGCGTCAAGACCATGTTCGAGGACGTCTACAAGGACGCGCCCTGGCACATCCGCAAACAGCGCCAGGAACTGGGGGTTTAGCGATGCTCATGGGTAGCGCACGCCAAACTTCCCACCCTCCCCTTGAGGGAGGGTCGAAAAATTCGAGCCGCGCGAAGAATTTTTCGGGGAGGGGTGTCGGCGGCCGAGAGATTGACCCCTCCCCGAAATTTGCATCGCTTTGCTTTCGCAAATTTCGACCCTCCCTCAAGGCGAGGGTGGACGCATCCTGCGCAAAAGGTTGGACAAAGTAGCCATGGCCACCATGAACATGATCCAGGCGCTCAACTCCGCTCTCGACGTGATGCTGTCGCGCGACCCGAATGTGCTCACCTTCGGCGAGGACGCCGGCTATTTCGGCGGCGTCTTTCGCGTCACCGACGGACTTCAGAAAAAGCACGGCCTCACGCGCTGCTTCGACGCGCCGATCTCCGAAGGCGGTCTCGTCGGCGTCGCCATCGGCATGGGCGCCTACGGATTGCGGCCGGTGGTGGAAGTGCAGTTCGCCGATTACATCTATCCCGGCTACGACCAGATCGTGTCGGAAGCGGCGCGGCTGCGCTATCGTTCCGCCGGCGATTTCACCGCGCCGATCACCATCCGCACGCCCTATGGCGGCGGCATTTTCGGCGGCCAGACGCACAGCCAGTCGCCGGAAGCCCTGTTCACCCATGTCGCGGGTCTCAAGACCGTGATTCCTTCGACGCCCTATGACGCCAAGGGCCTGCTCATCGCCGCCATCGAGGACGACGATCCGGTCATCTTCCTCGAGCCCAAGCGCATCTATAACGGCCCCTTCAACGGCCATCACGACCAGCCGGTGCAGCCTTGGTCCAAATTCGCCGCTAGCGAAGTGCCCGACGACCACTACGTCGTTCCGCTCGGAAAGGCAAAGGTCGTGCGCGAAGGCGCCGATCTGACTGTCCTGGCATATGGCACGATGGTGCATGTGGCGAAGGCCGCCGCGGAGGAAGCCGGCGTCGACGCCGACATCGTCGACCTGCGGACACTGGTTCCGGTGGATATCGAGGCCATCACAGCCTCCGTCGAGAAGACCGGCCGCTGCGTGATCGTGCATGAGGCGACGCGCACCTCCGGCTTCGGCGCCGAGCTCGCCGCGCTGGTGCAGGAGCACTGTTTCTATCGCCTCGAAGCGCCGATCGAGCGGGTGACGGGCTTCGATACGCCCTATCCCCACGCCTTCGAGTGGTCGTATTTTCCCGGGCCGAAGCGCATCGCCGAAGCGATGCGCCGGGTCATGAAAGGCTGAGCCATGGGCCTCTATGTCTTCAAACTGCCCGATGTGGGCGAAGGAACCGCCGAGGCCGAAATCGTCGCCTGGCATGTGAAGCCCGGCGACACCATCGCCGAGGACCAGAACCTCGTCGACGTCATGACCGACAAGGCGACGGTGGAGATGACATCTCCCGTCTCCGG
>DASZRM010000176.1:0-1992 GCA_035549135.1 Rhizomicrobium sp.
AACCTGGAGCGGGCGAGGCGAATCGAACGCCCGACCCTAACCTTGGCAAGGTTATGCTCTACCCCTGAGCTACGCCCGCGCGTCCAGGTTGGGCGGGGGTTATCGCCCAGGCCGGAGCCCGTTTCAATAGGCTTTCGGGACCAAGGCGTTCGCGGGTTCCGGGCGTCTCCGCGCCGGCGCCTTTGGGTCCAGCGCCGGCGCATTTGGGCCCGGCCCCGGCGTCGCCCCGGCGCCGCCTCCGCCTATTTCGTCCACTCGGCCAGCCAGTCGGCGAGCGCCTGCGGCGTCATGTGGCGCGCGTCGGCGAGGGCCGCGGTGTGTCCGGCGTCGAGAAGCTTTCCGTCCGCCGTCGCGATCAGCACCGAGGGCACGCCCTCGAGCCGGTCCGTGATTCCATAGCGCGCCGGGATCTGGAGATTCTTGTCGAAACGGCCGACATCCACGCTCACGATTTCGTAATGCGCCTTGAGGAAGGCCTGCATCTCGGGCAGCTCCATCAGCCCGGCCAGAATGCGGCAATCGGCACACCAATTCCCGCCAAGATCGATCAGGACAAGCTTTCCGCTCTTCTTCGCGCGCGCGACGGCGGCGGCGACCTCCGCGTCCGCATTGGCCTTCGTATCGTAGGGCGCGTCGGGAACCTTGAGGTCGCTGAACGAGGCGATGGACACGCGCGGCGCGGTCGCGGCCGCGGCCGGGACCGAAAGGACTGCGAAAGCGGCGAGGGCGAGGGCGAGGCTCCGCATGAGATTTCCGTGAACAAGGGCGTCGGGGCTGGACCTATTCTATCGGCGCGGGCGATGATGGCGCAAATCCCGCGCCTGCCGGCCCTCAGGCTCCGGAGCCGCCGGAGGCGGGCGCCGGGGCCTTGAAGGGGGATGTCATGAAACGCGGTTTCTTGGGAGTTCTTGCGCTGATGACGATGACGAGCGCAGCGATGCCGGCCGCCATGCCCGCGAAGGCGAGCGCGGGCGACGCCGCCAATCCCGCCTATATGTGGGATTTGAGCGATCTCTATCCGTCCGCCGAGGCCTGGACCGCGGCCCATGACCGGACGAAGGCGACCGTCGACGGTCTCGACAAATTCAAGGGAACGCTCGGCAAGAACGCCGCCGCGATGCTCAGCGCGCTGTCGGCCATTTCCGACGCCCACAAGGAGGTCGACCGCCTGAACGTCTACGCCTCGCTCAAGGGCGATGAGGACGTTCGCATCGCCGCCGACCAGGAGCGCGTCCAGCTCGCGCAGGCGCTGGCCGCGCGTCTCGGCGAAAAGACCGCCTGGCTGTCGACGGAAATCCTTTCGATCGGCGCCAAAAAGGTTCGCGCCTTCGAAAAGCAGTCGCCGGAGCTCGCGCGCCGCTTCGACTTCTATCTCGACAACGTGCTGCGCGCAGAGCCCCACACGCTGGGGCCGGAGGCCGAAGGCGTGATGGCGGCGGCGGCCAATGTGCTCGTGCAGCCCGACAACATCTACAGCCAGCTCTCGAACGGCGAGCTGCCGTTTCCGAGCGTGACCCTTTCGGACGGGACGAAGGTCGACCGGCTCGACCAGTCGGCCTACGAGAAATACCGCCAGTCGCCCAATCGCGCCGACCGCAAGCTGGTGTTCGATTCCTTCTGGTCCGCCTGGAAGAAATACGAAGGCACGTTCGGCGCCTCGCTGATTACCCAGATCCTGGGCGAGGAGTTCGACGCCAAGGTCCGCCATTTCCCGAATGCGCTTTCCGACGCGCTGTTCGCCGACAACATGCCCGAGGCGGTCTATCGCCAGCTCGTGGCGCAGGCCAACGCCGGCCTTCCCGCGTTCCACCGCTATCTCAAGCTGCGCAAGAAGCTGCTCGGCATTCAGGGCGACCTTGAATATTACGACATCTATCCCTCGATGTTCACGCTCGCCCATCCGCTGCATTTCACGGTGGAGGACGCCGAGCGCATCGGGCTCGACGTGACCTCGGCCTACGGCCCGGAATACGCCGACAAGCTGAAAAAGGC
>DASZRM010000177.1:0-11217 GCA_035549135.1 Rhizomicrobium sp.
GTGCACCTCGTCCGGGCCGTCGGCGATGCGCAAGGTGCGCTGGCTCGCATACATGCGCGCAAGGCCCGAATCCGTCGTCACGCCGCCGCCGCCCCAGGCCTGGATCGCGTCGTCGATGATCTTCAGCGCCATGCGCGGCGCCGCAACCTTGATCATCGCGATCTCGGTGCGGGCGACCTTGTTGCCCACCTTGTCCATCATGTCTGCGGCCTTGAGGGTGAGCAGCCGGCACATGTCGATATTGATGCGCGCTTCGGCCACACGCTGCTCCCACACCGAATGGTCGGCGATCTTCTTGCCGAACGCTTCGCGCGACAGCAGCCGCTTGACCATGATCGAGAGCGCGCGTTCCGCGACGCCGATCGTGCGCATGCAGTGATGGATGCGGCCGGGACCGAGACGGCCCTGCGCGATTTCGAAGCCCCTGCCCTCGCCCAGGATCATGTTCTCGACCGGGACCTTGACGTCTTTCAGCTCCACCTCGCCATGGCCGTGCGGCGCGTCGTCATAGCCGAACACCGGAAGCATGCGTTTCACCGTCACGCCCGGCGCATCGCGCTCGACAAGGATCTGCGACTGCTGGCTGTGCCTGTCGCCGTCAAACGAGTTCTTGCCCATGACGATCATCACCTTGCAGCGCGGATCGCCAACGCCCGACGACCACCACTTCGTCCCGTTGATGACATAGTGGTCGCCGCGACGCTCGATCCGTGTACAGATGTTGGTGGCGTCCGACGAGGCGACGGCCGGCTCGGTCATGAGAAACGCCGAGCGGATTTCGCCGGCCAACAGCGGCTTCAGCCACTTCTCCTGCTGATAGGGACTGCCGTAGCGCTCGAGCACTTCCATGTTGCCGGTGTCCGGCGCGGAGCAGTTGAACACTTCCGAGGCGAAGCCGACATGGCCCATGATTTCCGACAGCGGCGCGTATTCGAGATTGGAAAGACCCGCCCCGTTTTCGCTTTCGTTCAGGAACAGGTTCCACAGTCCCTGCTTTTTCGCCTTCGCCTTCAATTCCTCGACGACCGGAACGACGATCCAGGGATTGCCCTTTTCGCGCGCCTCGGTCATCTGCCTGAAGTAGGTCTCTTCCGCCGGATAGACATGCGCATCCATAAAGGCCTGAACGCGGGCCATCCATTCCTTCTGCTTGGGCGAATAGTCGAAATCCATCTTGGTCCTCCGGTGGCGATAGCGGTTGGCCGAGTCTAGCCGCGCCCGGCCGCGCTCACTAGGGCAATCTGGCCCGCGCTAGGGGAAGACCCCTTCGGTCGGCCGCTGTTTGACAGCGCGGGCAGTCCACGGCAAGCAGCGCCATGCTCCTCTTGGCCGGATTCGCTTTCCTTCTCCTTGGCGCCGCCAGCTTTCCGCTCGATCGGCGGGCTTCGCGGGCGCTTTACTTTGGCGTCAGCAAGTCCTTCCTGAGCTTCCTTTCCGCGACCACCCATCTGGCGAAGGCCTCGCATTGGCTGATCGCCTCCGTCGCGGTCTACGTCGCGTGCGCCCTTGTCGTCCGCCGCATTGGGCCGGAGCCGGGGCTGACGGTCGCCCTGCAATGCAGCCAAGCTTTTTTTCTCAGCCTTTGCGCAGGCAGCGCAATTCTGCACGCCATCAAGCTCCTTTCCGGCCGGCGACGGCCGCGCGACGACATCGAAATGAGGCTCTATGGGTTCAAGCCGCTCAGTTTCAATCTGCAATACAATTCCTTCCCGTCCGGGCACGCGCTGACGATTATGTGCGTGGCCGTGATCGCGTCCTCCGCCTTCCCGCGCCTGGCCGCGCTCTGGTTTGCGATCGCGCTCTGGCTCGGGCTCACGCGGGCGTTTCTGTCCAGCCATTATTTCAGCGACGTGTTCGTCGGCGCAGGTCTCGGATTGCTTTCCGCGCGTGAGATCGTCATTCATGTCTTCCCCGCGCTGTCTCAACCCTGGTTTTGAAACGATGCTGGACTTGCTTTTTTCGGCCAACGCATGGCTGGCGCTATTGACGCTCACGGTGCTCGAGGTGGTGCTCGGAATCGACAACGTCATTTTTCTGTCGCTGACGGCCAACAAGCTCCCCGTTCACAAGCGCCCAACGGCCCGCCGCATCGGTCTCGGCCTTGCGCTCGTCATGCGCGTCGCGCTCCTTTCGGCGATCGTATGGATCATTTCGCTCTCGAAGCCCGTGTTCGCCGCCTGGGGAATTGGGTTTTCCTGGAAGGATGTCGTGTTCGGCGCGGGCGGCCTCTTCCTGCTGACCAAAAGCACCAGAGAAATTCATGGCATGGTGGAAGGCGAAGATGCGCAAGGCGCGGCTGCGCGCGCGTCGATGGCGCTAGTCGTGGTGCAGATCGCGCTTTTCGACATCATCTTTTCCATCGATTCGGTCGTGACCGCTGTCGGAATGGCCGAAAATCTTTCGATCATGGTCGCCGCGGTTGTGCTCGCGATGCTCATCATGGTGGCGGCCTCGACCGTCGTTTCCGAATTCGTCGAAAAACATCCCACCGTGAAGATGCTGGCATTGAGCTTTCTGCTGCTGATCGGCACCTCGCTGATCGCAGACGCCGCACATTTCCATATTCCACGAGGCTATCTCTATTTCGCCATTGCGTTTTCCGGCCTCGTCGAAGTCCTCAATCAGAGCGTAGTTTCGCGCAAGGCCAAACGCGCGGCCAGCCAGCGCCGCAGCTGAAGGCGTCGCCGGCGGCGGCAATGCGCCCATCTGCGCGCGTCAGGCGGGCGCCTCCACCTTGAGCTTGGGCGCGCGCTCGGGCGGCAAGCTGTCGTAGAGGTCCGCGATCAGATCGCTCTTCAGCGCTCGCTTCGCCGGATCGTCCCAGAGATTTTCCCACTGCAACGGATCGTTCCGCAGATCGTAGAGCTCCCCCTCGACGCCCTCATATCTGATCGTCGTCGAAACGGCGGCGAATTGCGGCCAGAATTCCTCGAGCCCGTTCGGCTTGCCGGCCGTGGAAGGCTCATAGCGCGTCAACACATAGCCGTCGCGATAGATCGAACGCATGTGAAATCCGTAGCCGGGAAACTGGCTGTCCCACTCGCAAAGCGCGCGCGTTCGAGAACCGTCCTCGTGGACCGGCAAGGGTCTGCCTTGCATCCAGCTCGCGGGTTCGGCGCCCGCGATCGCAGCGAAAGTGGGCGCGAGATCGACTTGCTCCACCGGCTGCTCGACCGTCGCGGGCGCGACATCAGCGTTCGGCGCCGGACGCCAGATCAGCGGCAGGCGCATCAGCGCATCGACATGCCACGGGCCCTTGTAGACGAAACCGAAATCGCCTTGCATCTCGCCGTGATCGGTGGTGAAGATCACGTCCGTATCCCGGTCCCATCCGCGCGCCCTTATCGTCGCCATGACCTTGCCGACCGCATCGTCGATCAGCTCATTCATCACGTGGACCTTCGTATTGATCTCCCGAATGTTGTCATGGCTGAGCTGCCGCGGCGTGAAGTTCATGGGGCCTCCTTCGATGTTGGCGAAGCGCCCGTCGTAGAACGCCAGCCAATGCGCCGGCTTGCGCGCCAGAATCTCGCGGATCTTCTCCGGCGATCCGGGATGTCCGGGCGGCAGCGGCAGATCGCGCCAGTCGCAGCGACGATTTTCGTCGTTCGGCGGATCCCAGGGATGATGGGGATCGGGAAAGCTGAGCCATAAAAACCAGTCGTCGTCGCGATTAAGGCCGGCGAGCCATTCGACCGCGAGCCCAGCGAGCCAGTCGGTGTGATAAGCCTCCCGCGGCAGCGGATTGTTGTGCGTCTCCGGCGCTCCCGTATCGCCGCCCGGCGAAGCGTTGAGCAATGGGACGGCGGTTTCGAAATAATCTGGAAACCGCTTCTGCACCCAGCGCCCGTAATGACCTACAGGCTGGCCACGGAAATTGTAGATGTGCATGGCGTGGATCGCGTAGTCGAAGCCGCGCCACGGGCCGAAATCGTCGCTCCGTTGTCGGCGGTTCTCCGCCCACCGGCCTGCAGGATCGAAGGCTGGCTCGAAGTGCGCCTTGCCGATCAGCGCCGTCCGGTATCCCCTCTTTTCCTTCAGATATTGCGCCACGCTCGGCGCGTCTTCCGGCAACGGCACGCCATTGGCGAATACGCCGTGCGTGCGCACATATTGCCCGGTAAGAATCGTCGCGCGCGCGGGCATGCAAACCGTGTTTTGATTGTAGGCGCGCCGATAATTGATACCGGCTTTCGCCAACGCATCGATGTTTGGGGTGCGGCAGAATTTGTTGCCGTTGCAGCCGAGCGAGTCGAAGCGCTGCTGGTCCGTGGTGATGAAGAGAATTTTCCGCCCCATCCGTCACCCTTTCAGAGGCTTCAGGCAGCCGCATTCTGCCAGCATCGGATCGATCAGCGTCCTGGCGCGATCGTCGAGGCCGGCGTAGGCCCTGCGCAATTCGGCAAGGCATTTCGCCTGATATTTGAACGCGCCTTGCGAATAGGGCCGGCCGAGAAGCGTCACCGAGAACGTGTCCTCGCCTTTGGCGACGGCATCCGCATTGGCGCTGAGGAACGGAAAATAGATGTCGCCGGCCAGCGACAAAAGACCCCTGATTGCGGGAGCCAAAACGGACGCCCACTCGCCGTCGGCGCCGGAGGCGTCGTCAAGATTGGCGAGCCAGCGCAAGGTGAATGGATACGCGTCGCGCATCGTCTCCTGCGGCGTCGGATCGACCGCGAGCTGCGAAAGCTGTCCGAACCAGGCGAAGTCGGCGAGCGACGGCCGCGATCCGAAAAGATAGTCCTGTTCCGTGACATGCGCCTCGAACAACGCCAGAATCTTTTTCGCGCTTTCCTCGATCGCCGGCGCGTTTTCGCTCGTGCAGCCGACCAGCGCCATCCGCCCGAGCTGCCTGACGCGGAACGCCTCGGCCGCGTCGAGAATCGCCCTTCGTCCGGCCCCGCGCAGGCGGTCGAAGGCGAGCCACCGCGACATCTGCTCTTGATCCCGCTCGCGGAACCAGCGGTAGTGGAACATGGCCTTCGTGCCCCATTCGTCCGCGAAATCTTCGAGCAGATAGGCGAGGAAGGCATGGCCTGCATCCGAGGGGACGATCGAGCGCTCCGGATGAAGCCGCTCGAGCTCAAAAATCATCGGCGTGGAATCGTTGCGCCACGTTCCGTCCGCGAACCGGACGATCGGAATGACCGGCGCCCTGACGCGTCCGAAGATGTCCTCGTCTCCGGGCCGCAACTGCCTCCAGACATGCGGCAGCCGGCGATATCGAAACACGGCGCGCATCTTCATCGAATAAGGCGAGCCGAGACCGCCATAGATCGTGTATGGGCTCATGACGCGCTTCCGGCCGAACAGCACAGCAGCGCCGTGCGTTCGAGCGCAGCGTCGCGATGGTAGGCGACGGCGAGATATTCGGGCGATGAAATCATATCGAGGAATATCCGACGCGACGGATATTTTACGCAGACAACATCGTCCCAGTCCTGCTCGGACCCGCCGATGAAGACGAAAGCCTGCGATCCCATCCAGACGATTGCGCCGCCTCTTTCGGCGACGCAGCGACTGGCGGTCGCGCCGTAGCGCAGATAGGCCTCGCGCCCCGAAAGCTCCTCTTTCGCTTCGGCGCGGTGCGGCTCATAGGCGGCCCGATCGCGATACTTCAAGAGGTTGACCATCACGACAGGGCCATCGGGACCGGTCGATGCCATCTTTTCCATCTGCGCCGAGGTCGGCAGCACGGCTTGGTTTGACATGTCGGAGTCCGCAAGGTTATATCTGAATTTAGATTCAGATTTATACCTGTCCGTCAGAGATGGCAACGGCGAAACGAAAAACGGCCGCGGAGCGTTGGGCCCTGCCCGTCCGGCAGGAGCGCAGTCGCGAAACGCGCGAACGTCTTCTCGCGGCGGCGGAACGCGCGTTCGCCGAAAACGGCTATGACGGCGCCAAGCTCTCCGATATCGCGAAAGCGGCCGGCGTGTCCGTCGGCGCAGTCTATTTCCGCTTCAAGGACAAGGAAGCATTGTTTCAGGCCATCGCCGAATCTTTCACCGAGCAAGCGAGAACCCGTCTGGCGCAATTTTCAGACGAGCTGGCGCGTTACGACCCGCCGCAGATCGTCCGCATCTTCGTGCTTCGGACGGCGGAGAACATTCGCGTTCATCGTGGACTGTTCCGAGCGATCATCGAGCGAGGTCTGGAGCACCCGCCCGTGATGTCCGTGATGATGGGATTTCGCGATGAGATCGCCGCCGCGCTGGAGACCGCGCTCAGCCGGCGCATGGGAAATATCGCCGACCTTGGAGACGCCGTGCGGGTGGCCACCCAAATGATCTACGGATTTCTGCTCATCGGCGTCATCAATCCCGAGGCGCCCACGCGCCGAACCCGCGACGCCGTCGGCGGGCTCGCCGACGCGGTGGCCGCCTATTTCGAGGCCTTGGCGCGGAAATGACCCTCTTCATCGACCTCTTCTGGTCGTTCCGCAGTCCCTATTCCTATCTGGCGACGCCGCGACTTGTGGAGATGGAGCGCGCATACGACCTCACCATAAACGTCCGGCCAGTCTATCCGCTGGCGGTTCGCTCCGGCGATTTCTTCGAGAAACAGAATCCCCTCTGGATTCCCTATCTTTTGCGCGACACCCATCGCATCGCCGAAATGCTGGGCCTTCCCTATCGCTGGCCGCGGCCCGATCCCGTCGTCATCGATCCGATGACGCGGGCCGGCGTTGCGAACCAGCCCTATATTCACCGCCTGACGCGGCTTGGCTGTGCGGCGGCAGAGGCGGGCCGCGGGTTGCCGTTTCTCTATGAAGTGAGTTCGCTGCTGTGGTCCGGCAAGGTCGATGGCTGGCATGAGGGCGATCACCTGGCGAAGGCTGCGGCGCGCGCCGGCCTCGACCTTGCGGAATTGGACGCAAAGATCGCCGCCGATCCGGAGAAATACGAAGCGATTGTCCAGGCGAACCAGACGGCGCATCAGGAAGCCGGCCATTGGGGCGTTCCCACTTGCGCCTTCGAGGGCGAACCATTCTTCGGCCAGGATCGGCTCGATGTTCTCCTGTGGCGGCTCAAGCAACGCGGACTCAAGGAGCGAAAAAAGTGAGACGCGCAGTTGTCGTGGCGTTCGGCGGAGCCGTGCTGCTTGCAGCAGCAGGCTGGATCGCTCTCGGTCTCGCGCCGATGCAGGCCTGGCTGTTCCGAATGATCGCCTTCCACGAAGCCGCCAAACCTGCGGCGACGCTGGCGGATAGGGACGAGCTCTCCGTCTTGCTCTGCGGCACGGGATCGCCGCTTCCCGACAGGACGCGCGGCGGACCATGCACGCTGATCGCTGCCGGCGACAGCTACTATCTCGTCGATGCGGGACTTGATGCGGCGCGGGACCTGATGCTTTGGCGCATTCCGCTCGAAAAGATCAGAGGCGTCTTCCTCACGCACTTCCATTCCGATCACATCGGCGACCTTGGCGAGGTGCGGCTGCAGACCTGGGTCGCGGGACGCAAGGCGCCGCTCGCAGTCTTTGGTCCGCCTGGCGTGGAGCGCGTGGTGAACGGATTCAACGAAGTCTATGCGCTTGACGACGGTTATCGCACGGCGCATCACGGCGCGGCCTTGCTTCCGCCGGATGCGGCAGCGCTTGCGTCCCGTCCGATCCAGCCCGGTGTCGTGCTCGACCGGGACGGTCTCAAGGTCACCGCCTTCCTCGTCGAGCATCATCCGGCGACGCCGGCCTATGGCTATCGCTTCGACTTTCATGGACGCAGCATCGTGGTGAGCGGCGATACCGCACCGACGCAAAACCTGGTGCGCGCCGCCAAGGACGCCGATGTGCTCATTCACGAAGGGCTGAATCCGGAAATGGTCGGCATCATGCACGACGCGCTCGCGGCGGCGGGAAGGCCAAGACAGGCGAAGATATTCCACGATATTCCGGGCTATCACACCGCGCCGATCGCTGCGGCGCGCATCGCCAATGAAGCGCACGTGCGCCTGCTCGTATTCAGCCACATCATCCCGATGCTGCCAAACCGCGTCGCCGAGAAGCTGTTCCTGCGCGGCGTGAGCGACATTCGTTCCGAAGGCGTCGAGCTTGGACACGACGGGCTGGTGCTGAAACTGCCGGCAGGCGGCGACCGGATCGATGAGACCGGGCTGCGATAGCATCCACTTCAACCCTCCCCTTGAGGGAGGGTCGAAATCCTTCCGAGCGGCAGCGAGCGAGGAATTCGGAGAGGGGTCGACTGCGGCCTTGTGCATCACCACTCCCCGAACGATTTTGCTTCGCTCAATCGTTCGACCCTCCTTCAAGGGGAGGGTTGGGTCCTGCGAGCACGAAAGAATGACTTGAGTTGCTCGCTCGCAGCCTCGGCATCGCCCGCCCGCGCGACGACCGGGCGGTGGTGGCAAGTCGCCTGCTCGAAGAAGCGCGGACCGTGCAGCACAGCCCCACCCTTGGGGTCCTCGGCGGCGAACACGAGCCGGGCAACACGCGCCAGGCTGATGGCGCCAACACACATGGCGCAAGGCTCGAGCGTTACATAAAGAGTTGAGCCTATTAGCCTCTCGTTGTTCAGTTTTTCCGCACCGGCGCGCAGGACCAGCATTTCGGCATGGGCGCTGGGATCGCGGCGTTCGACAATGCGGTTGCCATCCCGGGCCAGGACCTCGCCCATCGCCGAAACCAGCACAGCGCCGACGGGAACCTCTCCCCGGCTTGCCGCCGCTTCCGCCTCCACAAGGGCCAACGCCATATAGTCTTCGTCGTTCACACTCCGCATCCTTCGACCGGCTGCCCCTTCACCAGGTCTGCTCTTCGCCGGGGTCCGGGCTCGGATCAGTGTAGGGCCCCCATGCAGCGCTTGTCGAAGCAGGAGGGCGCTGCTAGGCACCCCCAAATGTCCGGCGCCGACAGCGAACGCATCGCCAAGCTCATCGCCCGCGTGGGGGTCTGTTCGCGCCGCGATGCCGAGAAGCTCATCGCCGAGGGGCGGGTCGCGCTCAACGGGGAGACGGTCACGAGCCAGGGCGTGAGGGCGGGCGAGCACGATGTCATCGCCATCGACGGCAAGCCGCTCGGGGAGCCGGAGCCGGCGCGGCTCTGGCGCTACCACAAGCCGGCTGGCCTTGTGACTACGCACAAGGACCCGGAAGGCCGGCCGACCGTCTTCGCGGCGCTTCCAAAGTCTCTGCCCCGCGTCGTCTCGGTGGGGCGCCTCGATTTCAATTCCGAGGGGCTCCTGCTGCTCACCAATGACGGCGATCTCGCCCGCCGCCTTGAACTGCCCGCCGCCGGCTGGGTGCGCAAATACCGGGCCCGGCTGTTCGGCAAGGTGACGCAGGCCGATCTCGATAAGCTCGCCACAGGCGCCACCATCGGCGGGGTCAAGTACGGCCCGGTCATCGCCGATCTCGAACGCTCAAAGGGCATCTATTCCTGGGCGACGGTCAGCCTCAAGGAAGGCAAGAACCGCGAGGTCAAGAGGCTGATGGAGAGCCTTGGCCTCAAGGTGGCGCGGCTCATTCGCGTGCAATTCGGGCCGTTCCATCTTGGGCAGCTCGAGCCCGGCCAGGTCGAGGAGATTCCTGCGCGGTTGTGGCGCGAACACCTCGGCATCGGCCGCAGGAAGCGCCCGCCAAAAGAAGACATGCGCAAGCCCTGGGAAAGATGATAGGAGCGCGCGTCGCAATTCCAGCTCCTCATGCTTCGGCAAGCTCGGCATGAGGAGTTTTGTCAAATCCTCGCCCCGGTCGCGACGCTGTCGTTGCGACTGTCGAAGGGTGAGTTCACCAAGGTGATCGCATGAAGAAGAACAAGAAACTGCCGCCGCCCTATGTCGCCGAAACCAAGGACACGCGTTTCGCCGGCACGTTCGAGGTGCTGGTGCCGGTGCCCAACCGCAACAAGCCGCATCGCGCCGCGGGAAACTTTCCATCCAAGCATGCCGCCGAAGGTTGGCTGCATAGCGACGACGGCAAGGAAAAGGTCGCCGAGATTCTCGAAGATGCCGAGAAACAGAACAGCTAGCGCCTTTCTCGCTGCGTCGTTCGCGGCGTTTTCCTCAAGCGCCGTTGGGGCGCCGGCGAAGATTTATACCCACGTCACGCTGATCGACGGCACGGGTGCGCCCGCACGCCACGACATGGCCGTCACGGTCCAGGGCGAACGGATTACGGCAATCGCGCCCGCAACCAGTATTGCTTGCGCTTCCAGCGAACAATCGCGGCATCCTGAGGCGCGCGGAGCCTCGAAGGATGGCGCGTGCGAGATCGTCGACATGCATGGCGCGTTCGCGATCCCGGGCCTGATCAACACGCATGTGCATCTGGCGACCTGGCCGAACTTACGCTACGCCGAGGCCATTTTGAGGCGCGATCTTTATGCGGGAATCACGGCCGTACGCGACATGGCGGGCGACACGCGCGAGCTTGGTTTCCTCAAGCGCGAAGCGCGCCTCGGCAATATCCCCTCGCCCGACATCTTTTATGCGTCGCTGATGGCGGGACCGGAATTCTTCAAGGACCCGCGCACGCATCAGTCCACCGAAGGCGGGCCAAATCCCGGCGATGCCGCCTGGATGCGCGCGATCACGGCGCAAACGAACATGCCGCTCGCCATTGCCGAAGCAAAGGGGACCGGGGCCACCGCGATCAAGATCTATGCCGATCTGCCTGCGCCGCTCGTGAGCGCCATCACGTCCGAAGCGCATCGCCAGCATCTGCTGGTGTGGGCGCACGCCGCAGTATTTCCGGCGAGCCCTATGCAGGTGGCCGATTCGGGCGTCGACGCGATGAGCCATGTCTGTATGCTCGGCTATCAGGCGTCTGATTCCATTCCGTTCGCCTATCACGGGCGGCCGCCAGTCGATGCGAAGCGTCTCGCCGACAGCCACGCGCTCGATGCGCTGTTTGCAGACATGAAACGGCGCGGCGCGATTCTGGATGCGACGCTCTATGTGTACCAGGTTCTAGACCGCATGAAGGACGCCAACCCGCCGCCCTATTGCACGCTCTCCCTCGCCTCGAAACTCCTAGGCGAAGCCTATCGCGCCGGCGTTGCGATCAGCGCAGGCACGGACGCGGATTCGGACTGGAAGGCGCCGCTGCCGGCGCTCGCCGACGAGGTGGCGCTGCTCGTGAAAGCCGGCATGACGCCGATGGACGCGATCCGCGCGGCCACCTCGGTCGCTGCGCGCGCCGCCGGCGAGGAGCGCGACATGGGAACGCTCCGGCCGGGCAAGCTTGCGAACATCGC
>DASZRM010000178.1:0-3320 GCA_035549135.1 Rhizomicrobium sp.
GCCGGCATAGGGATTGGCGGTGAGGTCGCGATAGGTCGTTTGCGTCAGGGCCTTGGCCGACGGCGAGTCCAGCGGCAGATCGACGACCAGCGGCTTGCCGTAGCGGCCATGCGGCTTGACGATCGCGCGGGCCTGAACCACTCCGTAATCGTCGCCCGCCGTGAAGGACAACTTGAGCGCATCATGCTCGGTGCGCGCGGGCTTCGCCGAGAAGGCGATCAGCGGCTTGTCGTCGGCAACGGCCTTGATGCGCCAGTCGCCGATGGTGCGCCCGGCCGAGCGCACGCGGACGGTTTCGTCTTCTGCGATGCGCGTGGACGCGGCGTACTCGCCCTGGCCGCCGCGAAACGAGGCGCCGTCCAGCGAGAGCCACGGCGCATGGCCGGCGCCATGGACGCGGATATTGATCGTCGAACCGACCGGCGCAGCGACGGCGCCGCGCTCGTCCGCGGACAAATAGATGGGCGCCTCGCCCGTATAGGCCGGCGGATCGATCCAGGCGTCGATGCCGATTCTGCCGGCCTCGCCCGAGCCTGGACCGAAGGCCGCCACAAGCCTTGCGCGCCAGTCCCCATTGGCGGCGAGCGCTCCGGCGGCAATGAGCAGAAGCACGACATAGCGGAGCCCTCGCGGGTCGCGCCTCGGTAGGTCCGAGCGCGGCGGAAACAGCTTGAGACGGCCGAGATCGGCGAGACGGCGGCTCAGATGGGCGCTCCACAGCGCCTCGGCATAGTCGTCGCCCTCGCCCGCCGCGATGGAGTCTTCGCGTTCGGAGATGGGCCGGTGCGGAAGGGCGCTGTCGCGCTCGATGCGGCGCGCGCCTTCGAGCCAGCCCGGAACGCGCAGGCCCTCGAATGACAATGCCAGACTCAATCCGATCGCCGTGATGCAGAGCGCAAGCAGAAGCGCATGCGCCGGCCAGGGCAGAAGCTGCGGCAGGCCGAACAGCGCCGCCGCCAGAAACACACCGGTAAGTCCGCTCGCGGGCCAGAGCGCGGGCCAGACGCGCTCCCATGCGAGCGCGGCGCGCGCCGCGAGCACGAAGGCGTCAACGCGTCTGGTCTTCGAGCCAGGGCGGAAGTCTGTCGAGGGCGATAAGCGCGTCATCACGCAAGCGCGGCCGAACGATGCTCCATTGGTCGCCCTTGACCAGAACCTCGGGCGCGGGCGGCCTGGCATTGTAGGCCGAGGACATGACCGCGCCATAGGCCCCCGCGGTTAAGAAGGCGACAAGATCGCCCGCCTTCAACGCCGGAAGTTCGCGGTCGCGGGCGAAAAGATCCGCCGTCTCGCAAACCGGCCCCACCACGTCGTACCGCGCAAGCGGCCGGCCGGGCCGAGATTCCTCCACGGACACGATCTCGTGATAGGCCTCGTAGAGCGCCGGCCGCAAAAGATCGTTCATCCCCGCGTCGAGGATCAGGAACCTGCGATTCTCGCCCTCTTTCACATAGAGAACCCGGCTCACGAGGATGCCGGCGTTTGCGGCGATGAGCCGGCCGGGCTCGAGGATGAGCCTGACGCCGAGCTCGCGCCCGATGCGGCTTGCGAGCGCGCCATATTCGGACGGGTCTGGCGGCGCCGGCGCGTTCCGCGCATAGGGCGCGCCGAGCCCGCCGCCAAGATCGAGGCTTGCGATCTCATGGCCGTCGCCGCGCAACAGGTTCACCAGATCCGCGGCGCGGCGGAAGGCCTCCTCGAACGGGGCAAGCTCGGTGATTTGGCTGCCGATATGCAGATCGACGCCCACGACCTTGATCCCGCCCATGCGCGCGGCCAGCCCATAGGCCTCGCGCGCCACGCCGATGGGAATGCCGAACTTGGTCTCCGCCGTTCCGGTGGCGATCTTGGCGTGGGTCCTTGCGTCGACGTCGGGATTGACGCGAAAGGCGATGGGGGCGCGCCTGCCCATTTCGAGCGCCGTCTGGTTGAGCGCTTCCAGCTCCGGCTCGCTTTCGACGTTGAACTGTCGGATCGCGGCGGCGAGCCCAAGGCGCATCTCGTCCCTGGTTTTGCCCACTCCCGAAAAGACGATGCGCTCGGCCGGTGCGCCCGCAGCCAGCGCCTTCTTGAGTTCGCCCCCGGAAACGACGTCGGCGCCGGCGCCCAGCCGGGCCAGCGTGCGCAGAACGGCGAGATTGCCGTTCGCCTTGACCGAGAAAGCGATCAGCGCGCCTTCCGGCAGCGCGGCGGCGAAAACGCGGTAGTGGCGCTCGAGCGTCGCGGTCGAATAGCAATAGAACGGCGTTCCGACCGCCTCGGCCAGCCGCGACAGATCGACATCCTCGGCATGAAGCAGGCCGCGACGATAGGCGAAATGATTCATTGCCCGATAGGTTGCGGCGGCTTGGAGGGATCCTTCTGGCCCTTGGCGGTCTGCTTGCCGTCGGGCAGGACGAGATCGTTCTTCACGCCGCAGGCTGCGAGCGAAACGACCAGCGCAAAGGCGATGAACAGTCGCAGCATCATTTCAGCTTGTCCCGCCAGAAGGCGATCTGTTCCCGCACGCGCGCGGGCGCCGTTCCGCCCTCACTCTGGCGCGAATTGACCGAGGCTTCCAGTGAGAGCACGGAAAAAACGTCGTTCGTGATCGCCGGCTCAAATTTCCGCATTTCTTCGAGCGGCGTTCGATCGAGCGTCAGGCCCAGTTCGTCGGCGCGTTTCACAATGGCGCCGGCGACGCCATGCGCCTCGCGGAAAGGCCGGCCGAGCGCCCGAACCAGCCAGTCGGCGAGATCGGTCGCGGTCGGATGGCCCGGTTCCGCGGCGCGGCGCATGGCCGCCCTGTCCGCCTCGAGGTCGGCGACCATGCCCGACATCGCGCGCAGCGACACGGCCAGGGTGTCGAACGCGTCGAAGACGCGCTCTTTGTCTTCCTGCAGATCGCTGCCATAGGCGAGCGAGAGGCCCTTGACGACGGTCGCGAGCGCCACGAAATCGCCCAGCACGCGGCCGGTCTTTCCGCGCGCCAGCTCGGCGGCGTCGGGATTGCGCTTCTGCGGCATGATCGAGCTGCCGGTGGTGAAGGCATCGGACAGCGCGATGAAGCGGAACGGCGCGCTGCACCAGATGAAGATCTCCTCGGCCAGCCGCGAGACGTGCACGGCGCAGACCGTCGCCGCGGCCATGAACTCCAGCGCATAGTCGCGGTCGGCCACGGCATCGAGCGAGTTGGCCATCGGCCGGTCGAAGCCCAGCGCGCGCGCCGTCATGTGGCGGTCGATGGGATGCGGCGAGCCGGCCAGCGCTGCGGCGCCCAGCGGGCTCTCGTTCAGGCGCCGCCGGCAGTCGGCGAAACGGCCGCGATCGCGGCCGAACAT
>DASZRM010000179.1:0-2349 GCA_035549135.1 Rhizomicrobium sp.
AGTTGGTGCGATTGCTGATCGCCCGGGAGAAATCGCCTAAGCGGGCCGAAATCGTCGTACTCCTCGGCAGCGACCGCCCACTCCTTTGTGATGTTCCAGGCGATGCGCGTCGCCGGCGCGAAATCGAGCGCGGAAAATCCCTTCCAGGAATTGTCGAGAATGGGATTGAAGATGAGGTCGACCGCGCCAAACCGCCAACCGATGATCGGCCGGATCTCGGATGTGTACCGGTCGGGGTCCCAATGCCGCGCATTGTAGCTGAACTCGAAATTGACGCCGTAGAAGAAGCTCTTGTCCGCCGCGTCGGGCGTCACGAACAGGGCGCGCAGCTTGAACCCGTCGAATTGCGCGCCGCTGTTGCTGGCCACGCTGTAGAGCGGAAGATAGAGCCCCGCCTCGAACCAGTCGGTCACGCCGTAGGCCCATTCGGGCACGCCGTTCAGCGTGCGGTTCGCAACGATGCCGCCAGGGAACGACGGCGCCGTTGCGCCGTCGAAGGTATAGTTGTTGTGCAGGGTGAGATTGAAAACGCCCTCCGGCGCGATGCTCGCGTCATAGACCTGAATCTCGTCGGACTGGGCAAAGGCGCCCGTCGTCCAGGAGCACAACAGCCAGACGAAGACGAACGCCCAAGCGGCGCGGCGCTTTTCCATTTGCGAAAGCCTCCCGCCGCCATGCTACGTCGCCGGTTCTGGCAAGTCATCTGGACCGGCGCCCGGTTATCTGCAACCGTGGCCGGGAAGCCGTGAGCGATCGCATGTGCGCCATCGTGAACCGTCCATCGGGTTGCCGCCATGTCCGGCGGTGATACGGCGTTCGGCGCCGCGGCGGCGCTTCATAGAAGCGGACGTCTTCGCGAAGCCGAAACGGCCTATGCGGAAATCCTGCGCGGGTCCAGGAACCATTTCGGCGCAACGCACGGGCTCGGCATGGTTTATCTCCAGACGGGCCGGCCCGAGCTCGCCGCCCAAAGCTTCGGCCTGGCGCTGAGGATCGACCCCAACAACGCAGCGGCGCACCACGACTACGGACTGGCGCTGCAAGCGCTCGCGCTCCACGACGAGGCTGTGGAAAGCTTCGAGCGATGTATCTTGCTCGCCCCGGAAGGCGCGGGCGCGTATTTCAATCGCGGCGGCTCTCTCGCCGCGCTTGGCCGCCTGGAAGAGGCCGCCGCATCGTTCGACCGGGCGGCTTGCCTCAACCCGCACGATGCGCAGTTCCAGTTGGCCCGCGCCAACCTGCTGCTCAAGCTCGGCAGAGCGGAGGAAGCCGTCGCGGGATACGATGCCGCAATCGCGCTCCATCCCGGCTATTTCGAGGCGATCCACAACAGGGCCAATGCGCTTCGCGAGCTCAATCGCCTGACCGAGGCGCTGGCGGGTTACGACCGCGCCGTGGCGCTTCGCCCGAATGTGGCGCTGGCGGCCTACAATCGCGCCTTTGCGCTGCAGGATCTCGGACGCTTCGACGAGGCGATGGCCGGCTACAAGCGCGCGGTCGCGCTGGCGCCCGGTTTCTCCGAAGCGCGCAAGGCCCGCGGCAGCCTCAAGCTTCTGCTCGGACGTTGCGAGGAGGGGTTCGTCGATTTCGAGGCACGGCTTGCCGATTCCGATCGTGCGCTCGATCCGGTCCTGCGGGCCCTGCGCTACTGGGACGGCCGCGACCCGGCCGGAAAAACGCTGATGGTTTACGGCGACGGCGCCTTCGGCGATCTCATCCAGTTCTCGCGTTATCTGCCGCTGCTGGCCGCGCGCGGCGCACGCCCGGTTCTGCTCGCACCGCCGCCGTTTTGCGGCGTATTGTCGGGCGAAGCCTTGAAGGCTCGGGTGATTTCCGGCCCGGGCTCGGACACGGGCGCGGATTTTCGCTGCGAACTTTTGAGCCTGCCGTTCCTCTTTCGCACGACGCCCGACACCGTCCCGCCGGTCGTCAACGTGGTGCGCCGCGATCCGGATCGCATCGCGCGATGGCGCGCGCATATCGGCAGTCGCGGGCTCAAGATCGGCATCTGTTGGCAGGGCAATCCCGAACGCAATATCGATCGCGGCCGCTCCGTTCCGCTTGCGCAATTTGCGCCGCTGTCGCAGGTGGCGGGCGCCCGGTTGATCAGCCTGCAGAAGAAGCACGGGCTCGATCAGCTGGGGAACCTGCCGCAAGGCATGACGGTCGAGACTCTCGGCGATGAATTCGACGAGGGCGGCGGCGGGGCCTTTCTGGACACGGCGGCGGTTCTGGAAAGTCTCGACCTTGTCGTCACGTCCGATACGGCGGTGGCCCATTTGTCCGCGACGCTCGGGCGACCGACCTGGATCGCGTTGCGCCGCGTGCCCGAATGGCGCTGGCTTCTCG
>DASZRM010000180.1:0-22103 GCA_035549135.1 Rhizomicrobium sp.
GTCGCTCCGTGGACGGAATATCTGGAACGCGTGCGCAAGACGGGCTCGTCCGTCGGCGCCGTGATCGAAGTGGTGGCGGAGGGCATCCCGGCCGGTCTCGGCGCGCCGGTCTACGGCAAGCTCGACGCCGACCTCGCCTCCGCTCTGATGAGCATCAATGCGGTGAAAGGGGTGGAGATCGGCGCAGGCTTTGCCGCCGCCGCTCTGTCCGGCGAGGAGAACGCCGACGAGATGCGGAAAGGCCGCGGCGGCAAGCCGAAATTTCTCTCCAATCATGCGGGTGGAATTCTCGGCGGCATTTCGACCGGTCAGCCGATCGTCGCGCGCTTCGCGGTCAAGCCGACGTCTTCGATTCTTACGCCCCGCCGGACCATCGACATTCGCGGCGACGAAACCGAGATTGCGACCAAAGGCCGGCACGATCCCTGCGTCGGCATCCGCGCCGTTCCGGTTGGAGAAGCGATGATGGCGCTCGTGCTCGCCGACCACGCGCTGCGCCATCGCGGACAAATGGGCTAGAGGGGAACATCATGGAAATCGTATTGGCCGTCCTTTTGGCGATCCTTTTCTTTTTCCTGCTGGGTCTGGTTCTCGGCAGCTTCTACACGGTGCAGCAGCAGACGCGCGCCATCGTCGAGCGCTTCGGCAGATACGTGCGCACGGCGCGGCCGGGGCTGAATTTCAAGATCCCCTATATCGAGCGCATCGCGCAGCGCGTCACGCTCAAGGTCCAGCAGCTCCTCGTCGAAGTCGAAACCAAGACGCTCGACAATGTGTTCGTCAAGCTGTTCGTCGCGGTGCAGTATCGCGTGGTCGAGGGCAGCGAGGCCGACTCCTTCTACAAGCTCCAGGACCACGAGGAGCAGATCAAATCCTATGTGCTGGACGTCGTGCGCGCGAAGGTGCCCAAGATGAATCTCGACGAGGTGTTCGAGAAGAAGGACGATGTCGGCGCAGCGGTGAAGAGCGAGCTCGACGTCTCGATGAAGCAGTACGGCTTCGAGATTCCCAACGCCCTCGTCACCGACGTCAATCCCGCCGACAACGTCAAGGCGGCGATGAACGAAATCCAGACGCAGCAGCGGCTTCAGGTCGCCGCCGCCGCCAAGGGCGAGGCCAACAAGATCCTCGTGGTCAAGAACGCGGAAGCCGAAGCCGAGTCCAAGCATCTTCAGGGCGAAGGCATCGCCAAGCAGCGCCGCGCCATCATCGACGGCTTGCGCGAATCCATCGCCGCCTTCACCGACAAGGTGGGCGGCGTGAACGAGCATGAGGTCCTGAACCTCGTCCTGCTCACCCAGTATTTCGACACCATGAAAGAGGTCGGCGTCTCCTCCGGCAGCAAGGTGATCCTGATGCCGCATTCGCCGTCCGGCATGAGCGAACTGACCGAGCAAATCCGCGGCGCGATCATCACCGGCCACGAAGCGGCGGGAAAATAGTCCGTCCTAGTCGGCGCGCTTACTTCCAGGTCGGCAAAGCGGCCGCGACCGAAGGGCCCACCGAAAGCTGCGGATCGGACGGAAGGCTGATCCCCTCCTTTTTCTCGCGCGCGGAGACGCAAGCCATGACCTTTTTTGCAAGGTCGGGAAAATCGCCGGAGCCCGGAATGTCCTGCAACATGCAATTGTCGAAGAACGTGTAGCGGTCGAGCTCTCCGCATCCGAACGAAGTGCGATCCGGCCGCGCTGCGGTCAAGACCAAGCGATTGGGACCCGACAGCGCCGGAACAAAGACGCCGGAGAAGCACGCCGCCACAATCGCCACAGTCGGCCTGTCTCCGCAGGCGTTGGAAATCATCTGGTTCATCTTGCGCGGAGAGAGCACTTCGTCGCCGAGCACGATTCCGTCGGGGCTCCCGTGCGAGGTGAAATAGATGAAGCATCCCCCGGTCGTGCGATTGGAGAGGTCCCACAGCGAGGTGGCGATGGTCTGGGCGTCGGCGCGGCGGGGCTGCTGCGCTGGATAATTCTCGGGACGAACCGAGAACTGTTCGACGTTTTCGGGTTTGAAACCCATGCGCACCAGATCGGCGGCGATGTCCCGCCGCGCATTGTCGAATACTTCGCTTGGCGCGCCTGAGTGGGCGTGCCAATCCGCCGCCACGACGATCGCCGCCCAATCCGAAAATCCCCCGCCGGCGAAGGCCGGAGAGGATTGAAGCAACGCCGCCAGCGCGACCGCAACGGCAGTTCGCATCCGCATGTCCCCCGCCTAGCGCCGCTCAAAAATCCCTACTAGCTCAATATGCTCCGACCACAGGAACTGGTCCACCCCGAGCGCATTACGCATTCGAAATCCGGCGTCGGTCAGCGCGCGAGCGTCGCGGGCGAAGCTGGCTGCGTTGCAGGAAACATAGGCGATGCGCCTCACCCGGGATCGGGCGAGCTGGGCGGTTTGCGCAGCGGCGCCCGCGCGCGGCGGATCGAGCGCCACGGAATCGAAGCGGTCAAGTTCGCGCGCCTCAAGCGGGCGCCTGAACAGATCGCGGCGCTCGACGCTAACCGGCTTCAGTCCCGATGTGGCGCGCGCGCCTCGCTCGAGCGCCGACAGCATCGCCCCGTCCTGCTCCACCGCATGAACCTTCGCGTGGCGGGCAAGAGACAACGCAAAGGTCCCGCAGCCGGCGAAAAGATCCGCCGTCGATTTGGCGCCCGCGAGCGCCTCGCAGACCATCTTCTGCAGCAGCGCTTCCCCCGTTCGCGTTGCCTGAAGGAAGGCGAAGGGCGGAGGCTCGACCTGCGCGCCGCCGATCTTAAGCTGCGGGACTCGAAGCGATACGACGACATCCACGCCGGAGACGATCCGCGCTACGTTATTGCGCTCGGCCCAGCGCGCAAGCAGCGCAACCTGCGCCGGCGCAAATTTCCGCCGCCACCGAAATCCGAGATCGATGCCGTCGTCGGCTTCGGTCGCATGAATCTCGGCAGCTTCGCCGTCGCAAAAAATTTCCAGAAGAAGCGCGCGCAACGGTTCGACCAACCCAAACAATCCGCGGGTCAAGACGCGGCAGGCGCGCATGTCGACGATCTCGTGCGAGGCGCGCGCGTGAAATCCGATGCGCACGGCGTCGCCGCGCCTTGCGGCCTTGAACACGCAGCGCCGCCGCGCGCCCGGCTCCACCTCGAAGACGCCTTTCAGCGCCTCGACGTCGAGCCCCTGCCGGGTCAAAGCGCGCTCGATTATCTGCCGCTTCAGCGCGCGATAGGCCTCCTGCGGCATGTCCTGATAGGCGCAGCCGCCGCAATTCCCGAAATGGGGACAAAGCGCGCTCACGATTTGCGCGCCGCCGCGATGAGGAATTCGCGATTGCCGTCGCCGCCCTTGACCGGGCTTTCCATCGCGCCCGTCACCGACCAGGCCTTGTTGGATGCGAGCCATGCGGTGATGTCCAAAACCGCGGCCTCCTGATCCGCAGCGTCTCGCACGATCCCGCCTTTGCCCACCCGCTCCTTGCCGACCTCGAATTGGGGTTTCACAAGCGCGACGAGCCAGGCGCCGGGCGCCGCCAGATCGAGCGCCGGCGGCAGCGCGAGTCTGAGCGAAATGAAGCTGAGGTCCGCGACGATGGCCTGCGGCGCCTCACCGATGAGATCGCGCGACAGCCATCGCGCATTGACTCCTTCGCGCGCGACAACCCGCGGATCTTTCGCGATCTTGGCGTCAAGCTGTCCGTGGCCGACATCGATCGCATAGATTTTCCTCGCGCCGCGCATCAGCAGCACTTCGCTGAAGCCGCCAGTCGAGGCGCCGAGATCGAGACAGACAAGTCCGCGCGGCGACAGGCCGAAACGATCGAGCGCGGCAGCCAGCTTCAGCGCGCTGCGCGAAACGAAAGGATGCGCGCGGGCGTAGCTGATCTGAGCGCTTTCGTTCAGTCGCTGTGAGGGTTTGGCGACGCGCTTGCCGCCGCTATAGACGCAGCCCGCCTCAATCGCCTCCTGCGCCTCGGCGCGAGTCTTGGCGTAGCCGTGCTCGACCAGGAAGACATCGGCTCGAGAGGATGGTCTCGGCGGCATCGGAAGCGCTTTTTCTTCCCCTCTCGAAAGCTTCGGAAAGGGACCAATCGATTGCAGCCATCAAGTTGACGGCAGGAGGGGCGCCCTCGAGCGGCTTCCTCGTGTTCTCACGGAAATCTCGTTGCGCCTCGCCAGCGCCTTCAGGCGCTCTCGCGGGCGGCGATGGCTTCCTGCTCGCGGCCGAGCGCGCCCAGCGCGGTGGCGACGATCCCAGAGGCGTCGAGCCCAGCCGTCGCGTACATCTTTTCCGGCGTGTCCTGGTCGATGAAGCGGTCCGGCAGCACCATGGGCCGTATCTTGAGACCTTTGTCGAGCGCACCCTCCATCGCCAGATGCTGGAGCACCTGGGCGGCGAAGCCGCCGATGGAGCCTTCCTCGATGGTGATCAGCACCTCATGCTCCCGCGCTAGCCGGTTGACGAGATCCGTGTCCAGCGGCTTGGCGAAGCGCGCATCTGCGACCGTGGCGGAAAGTCCATAGCCGGCGAGCTTGTCGGCTGCGGCGATGCATTCCTGCAGCCGCGCGCCGTAGGAGAGAATGGCGATCGACGTTCCCTCGCGCACGATGCGACCCTTGCCGATCTCGAGCGGCGTTCCGATCGGAGGCCGCTCGAGCCCGACGCCTTCGCCGCGCGGATAGCGCATGGCCGACGGCCTGTCGTCGATGCGCACGGCGGTCGCCACCATATGCATCAACTCCACTTCGTCGGCTGCGGCCATCAGCACGAAACCCGGCAGCGCGCCGAGATAGGCGATATCGAAGGAGCCGGCGTGGGTCGGCCCGTCGGCGCCGACAAGGCCCGCGCGGTCCATCGCAAAACGCACTGGCAGGCGCTGGATCGCCACGTCGTGCACGACCTGGTCGTAGGCGCGCTGGAGAAATGTCGAATAAATGGCGCAGAACGGCTTCATGCCATCGGCGGCGAGGCCGCCGGCGAACGTGACCGCATGCTGTTCGGCGATGCCGACGTCAAAGGTGCGGTTCGGAAACTCCTTCGCGAACAGGTCCACCCCGGTGCCGGAAGGCATGGCGGCGGTTATTGCGATAATCCGCTCGTCCTGGCGCGCCTCCGCGATCAGCGACTCGCCGAAAACCTTCTGGTACTGCGGGGCCTTCGAATTCGACTTCTTCTGTTCGCCGGTCAGAACGTTGAACTTGGAGACGCCGTGATACTTGTCGGCGCTGGCTTCGGCCGGCGCGTAGCCCTTGCCCTTCTTGGTCACGACGTGAATGAGGATCGGCCCGTTTCGGGTGTCGCGCACGTTCTCGAGCACCGGGATCAGATGGTCCAGATTGTGACCGTCAATCGGGCCCACATAATAAAAGCCCAGCTCCTCGAAGAGCGTGCCGCCTGTGACCATGCCGCGGGCGAATTCCTCCGCCCGCTCGACGCCCTTTTCCATAGGCTTGGGAAGCAGATGGGCGATCTTCTTGCCAATTTTCCTTAAGCCCCTATAGGAGCGGCTGGAGACGAGCTTGGCCAGATAGGCGCTCATCGCCCCCACCGGCGGAGCGATCGACATATCGTTGTCGTTTAGGACGACGATCAGACGCTCGTTCATGGCGCCTGCGTTGTTCATCGCCTCATAGGCCATGCCCGCGCTCATCGCGCCATCGCCGATGACGGCGATGACGTTGTGCGTTTCGCGCTTCATGTCGCGGGCGACCGCAAATCCCAGGCTGGCCGAGATCGAGGTCGAGGAGTGGGCCGCGCCGAAGGGGTCGTATTCGCTTTCCGCGCGCTTGGTGAAGCCGGAAAGCCCTCCGCCCTGCCGAAGCGACCGCATGCGTTCGCGCCGGCCGGTCAAAATTTTGTGGGGATAGGCCTGATGGCCCACGTCCCAGACGAGCTTGTCGCGCGGCGTGTCGAAAACGTAATGCAGCGCCACCGTGAGCTCGACCACGCCGAGACCTGCGCCCAGATGACCGCCGGTGACGGAGACGACGTCGATCAGTTCGGTGCGAAGCTCGTCGGCGAGCTGGCGCAAGGCGCTCTTCGGCAAGGCGCGCAACTGCTGCGGCTCGCGAACGCCGTCAAGCAAAGGTGTCTTGGTTGGAACGCCCATGAATATCCACGCTCACGCGGGCCGAAATTCCCGCGACGCCTCTAATGCTTCCGCACTGCGCAAAAGGTCGGTCCTTTCAGGGAATAAATCAAGCTTGCCGCCATCCGAGCGCCATCTCCCGCTATGGGCGGCGCCGCCTCGCCGCTCTAGTCGGCGTCCATGGGCTCAGAGCCCTGGGGACCGGCCGCCCCCAGCACGATCTTCTCCAATCGTCCCTCCGCCGCCTTGAGCTTGCGCTCGCAGTGAGCCTTGAGCGCCTGGCCGCGTTCATAGAGAGCGATGGAATCTTCCAGATCGACTTCTCCCTGCTCTAAACGCGCGACAATGCCTTCAAGCTCCGAGAGCGCTGCCTCGAAACTGAGCGTGTCCACCGGTGAGAGCGAGGCTGTCTTGGCAGGCGTCTTGTTCGTCATCGTCTTCCAGCGATTTCTCAAGTCTCGTTTTGACGAAAATCTGAACCAACTTCAATAAGCGGATGGATTTGATCGATTTTTAATTGTTCCTGGAACGATGTCGAACGCGATCGTCAGGCGAGAGCTGTCCGACACAAACGGGATCGTCCCGTGCCAGAAATATGACGGAAACAGCACGAGCTTTCCGACCGCCGGCTTGACCGTCCGGCCTGGGCGGTCACGCTCTCCCAGACCGAGGTTCGATTCGCCGAACTTGATCCAACCCTGCTGACCCGAGCCTTCCGACACAACGTCGGGCAAGGCCGCGTAATAAGCCGAGCTGATCCAGCCCATGGGGTGAACATGATTGGTGTGATAGCCGCTCGATCGCAGCTGGCACGACCAGGCGGTGGCGAAGTCGAAGGTCTCGTTTCTGCGCGCGCTCACCGGATGGGTGGGATCGTCGGGCAATTTGCGCACATAATCGGCGACCGCTTCGCGGATGCGTTCCTGGACTGCGTCGAGCGCGCGCGTGTGGCGATCAAAGAGGTAGCCGAGCGTCTGGGTGCCGCCGCGCAGCGTCTGGTCGATCGGCTCGCGCCTGCGGTTGTGGAGCCGCCGCAAATCCTCGCTGAGCGCACGGTTGAACGACTCGATGTCGGCAAAGCCAGGCGGAGGTTCGACTTCGTAAACCGTCACAAGGGCGTTGACGTCCATCAGCCTGTCGAGCCGGCTGTCGCCCATCTCGCGCCAGGCGAGCGCCAAGTGCGCAAGATGAAGTTGGTCGAACGGCGAGATCGCGAGAGCTTCTTCGAGACGCCGCGCCGCTTCGCGCGGCTCGCCCATCTGAAGATAGGCGATCGCGGCGTCGCGATGATTGTAAATTGCGTTGGGCGCCGCCTTCATCAGGTCTTCGAGCAGCTTCACGCCTTCGTCGAATTTTCGCTGCATGGTGAGCGCGCGAGCGAGCGCGTTGCCGACGTCGATACGTTCGGGCGCCGCCTGCCGCGCCCGCCGCAGCAGCGTCTCGGCCATCTCCGTTTGCTCGAGACGAATGCGATGATTGGCTTCGGCGAGGAGAAGATCGGGCGTCTCGCCGACGCTGCCGCGCGCGACGGCGTAGGACTGAAGCGCCTCGTCGGACCGGTCCAAATCCCAGAGCAGCGCGTTCAAATCGCGATGGGCGTCGAGGAGTTCAGGCTTAGCTGCGAGCGCGCGGCGATAATGCGCGATGGCCTCTTCCGTCCGACCCAACGCCGCATGGGCGTTGCCGAGCGCATGAAGCGCCACACCCTCATTGGGCGCGATGGCGAGCGCGGTTTTGAACGCATCGATCGCCTCTTCGTAGCGATCGAGATCGGCGAGCGCGCAGCCCCGATAATAATGCGCCTCGAAGGACCGCGCGTTCGCGCGCAGCGCCAGGTCGAGCGCCTTGAGCGCGTCTTCCGCCTCGCCCCGCTCGCGCAGAAGCGCGGCGATCTGCACATGCGCCTCGACGTAGCGCGGATTGAGCGTCGCGGCGCGACGGTGCGAGTCCAGCGCGAGGTCCGGAAAGCCGGCCGACTGAAGCACGAGGCCGAGATTGTAATGCGCTTCCGGATAGGCGGCGTTCAGCGAGATCGCAGTGCGCAAAGAATATTCCGCACCCGGAATATCGCCTCGGCGACGCTGCAGGTTGCCGAGGTTGTTGAACAACGCCGCTTCCTTGGGCGCCAGCGCTACCGCCCGGCGCAACAAAGCCTCGGCCTCCCCCAGATCGCCCTGGTCGCGGCGCAAGAGGGCGAGGAAGTTCAGCGCAGGCGGCGAATCGGGTTCCGCGGCGAGGAGTTGGCGACACAGGCGCTCGGCCTCCTGGGCCTGGCCGGCGCGCCGGTGTCGGTCGGCTTCGACAAGGGCCTGGGCGACTCGCTGGGCGGAACTTGCTGAAAAAGCGGTGCTCATGGGGCGCCTATAGCACCTTGCTCCCGAGAAAGTCTGGGGCTGGGGTGTTCAAATGTCACAATTCGTCGGCTTAATTGGCGCTGTGCCTTGTTCCGATTAGACATTCCACTCGCGTTAACCAGTCGATTGAAGCCACGATGTTTCTTATACAGTGGGTGTTATTGTATTAAACTGTCAAAGATATCATCATTGGCAACATATAATATCATAAATGATTGGAATTGACGCGAAAATACCACAGTTCGGCTGCGAATCCGTTTCTGAAGTGATTCCGTTTTGACCCAACGCTCACACGCTCGTAACCTTTGTCCGAACGGGTGAATTCCGCGCCACGGAGCGTTGTGGCGCGAAAGTCGGCGTCCTTGCGCCGCCGATAAAAGCCCGCGAGCGAACGTCGTTACGACAGAACCAAGGGGGTTCCACAGTGTTTCAAATCCAATCCAAGAGCAGTCTGAAGACGGCTCTGCTTCTCGGAGCAGCGACCGCCTCAGCGATGAGCCTGGCCAGCGTGGCTCGCGCACAGGAGCAATCGGTCGAAACCGTCGTCGTGACGGGTTCGCGCATTCCGCAGGTTGGGCTTTACAGCTCCAGCCCGGTGACTGCGGTCAGCAACCAGGAAATCAAGTACGAAGGCACGACGAACGTCGAAACCCTTCTGAACAATCTGCCTGGCGTGTTCGCCGACTTCACGGAGACGGCGTCGAACGGCGCCACCGGTCAGGCCACGGTCGACCTTCGCGGTCTCGGCTCAGCCCGCACCCTCGTCCTCGTCGACGGCACCCGCTTGATGCCGTCCGATCCGGCCAACCCCGTCGCCGACCTCAACCAGGTCCCGGCGGCGCTCGTCGACCACGTCGAAGTGCAGACGGGCGGCGCGTCGGCCGTGTACGGTTCCGACGCTCTGGGCGGTGTGGTGAACTTCATCATGCGCAAGGACTTCGAGGGCGTTGAAGTCGATGCGCAGTACAGCGTCAACAACGCCTCCAACGGTGATTCCTATCTCGACAACCTGAACAAGGTCGCCGGCTTTACGCCTGCTCCGACGGATTGGTGGGGCGGCGCAACGACCGACAGCACGCTGATCGTCGGCACCAACACTGCGGACGGCAAAGGCAACATCACCGCCTATGTCGGTTATCGCAACATTCAGGCGGTTCTCGAAGCCAATCGCGACTTCTCGGCCTGCTCGATCACAACGACGAGCACCGGTCATCACTGCGCTGGTTCGAGCAACTACAATCGCTGGATTTCGATCGACAACGCCTCGGGCGGCCAGTCCTTCGATTTCTTCGAAACCGGCAATGGCACTCCGGGCAGCGGCACATTCGTGCCCTACACCGGCGCGACGTCGCAAAAGTTCAATTACGGCGCGCTCAACTACCTGCAGCGTCCGGACACGCGCTACACAGGCGGCTTCTTCGCGCACTACACGATCAATCCGGCCGTCGAAGTCTATTCGGACTTCATGTTTTCGGACGATCACACTTTGGCGCAGATCGCTCCTTCGGGCGCCTTCCTGGGAACGGGCGTGGCATATGGCTTCGGCGATCTGGTGAACTGCACCAACCCGTTGATGACGGCGCAGGAAAACCAGATGCTTTGCGGCCTGCTTCCGGGCGACACCCAAAACGGCCAGGGCGTCTGGCAGGGCGAAGGCAACTTGATTCCCGGCCAATCCTTGCTTGAAATCGGCCGCCGCGACGTCGAAGGCGGAAATCGCGTCGACGATCTCCGTCATACGGCTTACCGCATGAAGGTCGGTCTGCGCGGCGACATCGGCCATGGTTGGACCTACGACATCTACGGCCAGTACGGCACGACGATCTACGCGGAAAACTATCGGAACGAATGGTCGGTGCGGCGCGTCGCCAATGCGCTGCAAGTTGACCCCGCGACTGGAGAGTGCATGGCCGCTCTGAGCGGTCAGGACACAACCTGCGTGCCGCTGGACATCTTCAACGGGTTCGGCTCACCGTCGGCTGACGCTCTGAACTACGTCAAGGCCCAGGGATTCAAGTCGGGCAACACGGAAGAGCGAGTGGTTTCCGGCGCCCTCACCGGCGATCTCGGCGAATGGGGCGTCCAGTCGCCTTGGTCCAAGAGCCCGGTGCAGGTCTCGATCGGCGCCGAGTTCCGCTCGGAGTTCCTCGAGCTGCAAACCAGCCGCGACTTCCAGATCAACGACCTTTACGGACAGGGCGGCGCGACGCTGCCGGTTCCGAAGTCGGGCTTCGATGTGGAAGAAGGCTTCGGCGAAGTGCGCGTGCCGCTCGTTCAGGACGCGCCGTTGGCGAAGGACATTACCTTCAACGCAGGCTACCGTTATTCGACCTACAGCTCGTCGGATTCGGTGTCTTCGTACAAGTACGGTGTCGACTGGCAGATCATCGACGACTTCCGGTTCCGCGGCAGCGAGCAGCATGCGACCCGCGCGCCGAACGTCCTCGAATCGTTCACGCCGGCCAACGTCGCTTTGATCGGCGGTCAGGATCCCTGCGGCTCGCAGGCGGCCGGCGATCCGACGATCTTTGCGAACTGCACGGCGGAGTTTAACAAGTACGGCATCTCTACCGCCCACATCGGCACAACGACGCTCGACTGTATTTCGGCCCAGTGCAACGCCCAGTTTGGCGGCAATATCGCCCTGACGCCGGAGTCGTCGGACACTTGGTCGTTCGGCGGCGTGCTCACGCCGACGTTCATTCCGGGTTTCACGGCGACGGTCGACTACTTCGACATCACGGTGCACCACTTCATTGGCATCACGCCGTTTAACGACATCATGGGCGGTTGCTACGGCGACAATGCGAACGCCACCACCCAGGCGCTCTACTGCGGCTTGGTCACTCCGCACCGCAATGCTCTGGGACAGGTCTTCGGCGGCGGCTTCGTTGACGAGCGCGAAAACAACCTCGTCAGCCTGAAGACGCGCGGCATAGACTTCGAAGGCAACTACAATACCGACCTGGCCGATTGGGGCATGAACGACAGTGGCTCCTTGTCGGTCAACTTCATCGGTACCTGGGTGGATACGCTCGCGACGCTCGCCAGCGATCTGGACAAGCCTCTCGAGTGCGCTGGCCACTATGGTCCGAATTGCGGTACGCCGACGCCGACCTGGCGCCACAAGATGCGCGTCACATGGACGACGCCTTGGGACTTGGCTCTGTCTCTTGACTGGCGCCACATCGGTTCGGTGGATATCGACACGGATTGCGGCGGCGTGGATTGCGGCCTTCTCGTGCCCGCGGACGCTCACATTGCTGCGTTCGATTACTTCGATCTGACGGCGAACTACACGCTGCACACGGGCATCGAGCTCCGCGTCGGCGTGGACAATCTGTTCGACAAGAGCCCGCCGGTCCTCGACAGCAACACGCTGCCGGTCTCCGGACCTCCGTTCGGCAACGGCAACACCTTCCCGGGCGTGTACGACTCGCTGGGACGCACGATCTTCATCGGCGTGACCGCGAAATACTAAGCCCTGCATCAGGGAAAACGGCGAACGGCGGCCCGAAAGGGCCGCCGTTTTCCATTTCAGCGACCGCGACTTGACCCGGCGCCCGCGACGGCGGAAGAAGGGTCAATTAACACAGATCTGGACATGAAAAGCGAACCCTTCAGAACGCCCAGCCCTACCGAAGTTCGAACGGTGACGGCGATTTCGGCGGCAGTCGCCGCCTCCGATCTGTCCCGCGCCTATGAGTTGGCGAACTGGGCCATCGGGCAGGGCATGTCCAATCGGATCACGCACAACGCGCGCGGCCTCGCACTCCAGAGCGCCGGGCAGCACTGGAAGGCCATTGAGGAGTTTCGTCGCGCCCTCGCTTACTCTCCAGGAGACCCGCTCATACTCAACGCGATAGGATTAAGCGAAATGGCGTTGCTCCGCTTCGACAAAGCCGTTGAAGCATTCGACGACGCCCTGACGAGCGATCCCAATAGCGCGCTCACGCATTATCGCCGGGGGCTGGCGCTTGCCCGCTCGGGAGATCATGAGGCCGCGAAACTCAGCTATGAACGCGCAATCGATCTCGCGCCAGACCATGCCGAATCGCTGGCGGGTCTTGCGTCGATTTACGCCCGCAAACGGAACGAGAAGGTCGCACGGGACTATGCCAGCCGCGCGCTCGCTGCAGAATCCGAAAATGCGACGGCGCAGCTTGCTCTCGTCATTCTGGACATGAATGCTGGCAGATATGCCGACGCCGAACGGCAGTTACGGACTCTTCTTCCGGCACTGAGCTTCGATTCCGACCTGCGCGCAGGAATGCGCGCGATGCTGGGCGACGCGCTCGACGGCCAGGGTCGCCATTCCGAGGCGTTCGAAGTCTACGCGCAAAACAACGACGAAATTCGCGCGAAATATGGCGCCCAATTTAGAACCGACCGGGGCGCCGAAGCCATTCGCCACATTACGGATTATTTCCGGGATCATTCCGCCAAAGAGTGGACTACTGCATGCGTACCGCCCCCCGATCGCAATGGGCCGCGCGAACACATATTTCTGCTCGGATTTATGCGCTCGGGAACGACGCTGCTGGAACAAGTTCTGGCGAGTAATTCGGACGTGGTTGCGCTCGAGGAAAAAGCGCTCCTCAGGGACGCCGAACGGCAGTACATGAGCTCCAACGAGGAGCTTGACGCACTGGCTAGAATTCAGGGCGACGAGCTGGAAGCCGCCCGCCAATCCTATTGGGCGAAGGCGCATGAGTATGGGGGCGGCGATCTGGCGGGAAAGATCTTTGTCGATAAGCAGCCGCTAAACACGCCGCTCTTGCCGGTCATCGCCAAACTGTTTCCCCAAGCCAAAGTTCTGTTCGCGCTGCGCGACCCGCGGGACGTCGTGTTCAGCTGTTTCCGTCGGAATTTCCGCATTCACGCCGCAGCGTTCGAGTTCCTGACGCTGGAAGACACGGCGAATTTCTATGCAGGCGTCATGGAACTCGCCGAGATCTATCGCAACAAGCTTCCGCTGCGCATATTTGACCATCGCTACGAAGACATGGTGCGGGATTTCGAGGGCCGGGTCCGCGCCGTGTGCGACTTCATCGGGCTGGAATGGTCGGAATCGATGCGCGATTTCGATAGAAACGCGCCCAAGGTCGACCTTCGTTCGCCGAGCGCCCGCCAGGTGCAGCGCCCCCTCTATGGCGAAGGCATCGGCCAATGGCGCAATTACGCCGAACAGATGAAGTCCACCTTGCCCATACTCGCGCCCTGGGTCAGGCGTTTCGGCTATTCGGAGGAATAGTAGTCGCGCATCCCGTTCAGCAGCTCCGAGACCAGCGCGCGCTCCGCCTGCGTGAGCAGCGGATTCCAGATGTCGATCATCACGATGACGCGCGTCTCGTGGCTGTCGTTCCAGGCCTCGTGATCGAGCGTATCGTCGAACACCCACGCCTTGCCCTCCTCCCACTCGCGCGTTTCGTTCCCGACGCGGAATCGGCAGCCTTTTGGGGCGATCACCGGCAAATGCACGACCAGGCGCGCATTGGTCACGCTGGAATGCGGCGGAATATGGGTGTGCGGCTGGAGCACCGAAAACAGCACGGTGGGCCCGAAGCCGGGAATGTCGATCATCGGCAGCGTGTCGAGCAGGGCAGCCATGCGCGGGCAACGCCGGCAGCCCTCCTCCATCCGTTCCCCGTCTTTCCAGAGAAAGTAGGCGTTCCACTTCATCGAGTTGTTGAGCCCTGCCCATTGTTCGATGGGCGCGCCGGCCGGGTGGGACACATACGGCCTGAAATCGCCGCTGTCCTCGCGCAGCAGCCGAATCAGCTCCTCGCGGATGACGCCCGTCGCCGCTTCCAGCGACTTGAGCCAGGGAAAATCGGCGTTATCGTAGAACGCGATCGCCGGCAGCCGCGGAAAATATAGCAGGCTTGGATTCTGCACATAGATTTTGCTCCGGCCCGTTGCGATATCCTTGCATTCTTCGAACCGGTCGAGCTTTTCTCCGGCGAAACGCTGGCGCGCCGATTTCAGCCGGTCTTCGAGATAGCCGTCCAGCGTCGCGGCATTAAGCTCCACCGCCTCGCGCGCCCGGCGTAACGCCTGTTGCAGTTCGCCAGTCAGCTGATCCTCGCGAGGCGCGATCTTGAGCACGTCCGAGAATATCTTCGCCGCCTTGCGCTTGGCGCCGCTGCGTTCGAACAGCATGCCCTTGGCGAGCAGCGCAGGAAAGAAATACGGGTCGATGACGAGGCTGCGCGTCAGCGCATCAAGCTCGCTCTTGGCGTCCCCCATAGCGCGGTACGCGAAGGAGAGATTGAGCGGAACGACCGGATTTGTGGGGTCGGCCTTCGCCGCGCGCTCGAGATATAGGCGCGCTCCCGACGGATCCTTCTTGTAGAGTCGGTGCTGCCCAAGATGGAGAAGCGCCTGGGGATGCTCGGGCGCGATCGTCAGCACCTGCGCCCAGACTGCGGCGGCTTCGTCGAGGCGACGTTCGCGGCCATGCTGATGCGCCGCCTGAACCAGCGCGTTCAGGTGAGCCGACTGCGCGCCTTCCGAATGTTTGGACATTTTCCGCGAATCCGCATGCAGACGAATTCGCGCAATCTAAAGCGGGCCGGCGAGCGCTGGCAAACGCCCGCCTACCCCAACCTATCTATTACTTGCCGGGCGCAGCGATGCCGCGATTCTCTTGCATCTTGCTCGTGTCCTTGGCCGCCTGCGCGCGGATGTCATCCCATTCGCGCTGCGTGCGGCATTCACGGCGCACGCCGATGCGCGATCCGGTCGGCGCGTCCATCATGCGGCACACCATCTTGTCGGCGTCCGGGTCCGACGTCGGCGCGGCTGCGGGCGCAGGCTGCGCAGCCGGCGTCGTCGCGGCCGTAGCGTCCGGCGTCGTTGAATCCGCGAGAACGGCCGAGCCGGCCAAAGCCATTCCCGCAACTGTCACCAGCATCAAACCAACCTTGCGCACGCCTCGACTCCTTTTCTGAGCAACAATTTCGATTTCACGTCGGAATGGCGCCCGCCACGCCCCCGAGCCTTCGACATAATAGCCTCAGCGCAGCGGCGCTGAAAAGCGGGGCGAAAGCGCGAGGAGCGTAAATCCGTGCGGATAAAGCTTTTGCGTTCACGGCGGCGGAGCTTTGCGCTCCGTAAACTTCGTCGTAAACCAATCGCCCGCGAATCGCTGGCTTCCCCAAGCGCTTGGATTACTTATGGATTTCGTCTCGGCGTCTGGGCCGCGTTTATAACAGACCGGCGAGGGTTGAATGGCGGCCGGCAAGGGCGGCCAGCCAGTCCAGCGCCGCGCGAATCTCGTCGGGATAGCGCCGTTCCGCATCCGCCAGCCGCTCGGCCCTAAGCGCCGGAGAATAGGGATGCTGAGGCGCCTTCGAATAACGCGCCAGGACATCGCTGCCCGCAAGCTCCGCCGCCGCGCGCGAAGGATCGGGCAGGCCAAAATGGGAGAGCACGCGAGCTAGGGTCTCTTCCAGCGCGCCGAGCATGGAATCGAAATCCACGGGCAGGATACGCGCGCCGAACGCCTCCTGCGCCTGCGCCTGCGTGAGGCGCTCAGCAAGCCAGCTCATCGCCGCGAGCTCGCCCAGCGTCTTTGGCCGCGGCGCAACGATTCCCATCAGATTTAGACGGTAGAGCCGCTCCGGCCCGTGGGCGTTCAGGTCCACAGCTGAATTTGGCGCGGCCAGCGCCCCTGCGAGATAAGAGTGCGCGGAAACATTTAGCGCCACCGCCTTCGCCTGCGGCCGGGCGGCGAGCAGACGCGGGGCCAGGCGCTGGGCGGAGCTCGTAGCCTTGAGGATCACGGCGCGTGTGCGCGGATAGCCCCTCTCCCAAAGGCGCGTCAGGATTTCGAGCGCCCCCGCGAGTCCGTCGATTCCGGCGTCATTGGCTTCGGCCAGGGCCCGCAGGGGCTTCGGCTCGCGCAGCGGCAGGACTGCGCCGGTTTCGTCGATGAGCCGGCTGAGCAGCGTGGAGCCGACATGGCCGCTGTGGAAAATGAAATGTAGCGGCTTGCGCGCCACCGGCGTCCGCAACATCTGCTCAGCCGCCGAAAGCGAGAGCCAGCTTCCCTCCCGCGTCTTGGCCGCGATCCGTTCGTCGAGAAAGCTGGATGTCAGGTAGTCCGCTTCCTCCAAATGCAGCAGGAACAGAGCGCGCCGTTCGAGATCGAGCGCGAAAGGATAGAGCGCCGGGCTCGAGGCGAGTTGGCTGAACGCCGCGCTCATCGGCTTCGTTCAGCGCGGAAGGCCGACGGCTCTGAGCTCCACGCCTCCGCGCGGCGCCTCCTGGCTGACGCCGATCGCCGCGCGCACTATGGGCGAGTTGGCGAGCGTCACCAGTCCCTGAATGGCGCGCGCAGTCGCCGACGAATCTCCAAAGGTTTCGCTCAGCGCCTCGAAAAAGGATTTGCGCCGCGGAAAGCGCTTGAAGGACACGCGCTCTCCCGGGGCGATCTTGGCGAGTTGCCTAGTCATGTCGGCCGCCGTCCAAAAGCCGCCGAGCCGGTCGACCAGACCCCGCGCAAGTGCGTCGGCGCCCGTCCATACGCGCCCGCGCGCAATCTCCTGCACCTTGTCCAGCGAGAGCTTGCGGCCCGCCGCCACCTTCTGCTTGAAGTCGGCGTAGATCGCGTCGGCCTGCGCATTGAGCTCGGCCCATTGCTCGGGCGAATAGGGCGTGATGCTCGAATCCATCAGCGCGTTGCGGCCGACGCCGATCTGATCGGCCCCCACGCCGATAAGCCCCAGCGTTTTTCCGATCGACACTTTGCCCGTCAGGACGCCGATGGAGCCGGTCACCGTGCCCGGCTCCGCCACGATCTTGTCCGCGGAGCTCGAGACATAATAGCCGCCCGATGCGGCGACTGCTCCCATGCTTACAACGACCGGGATGCCCTTGGCCTGCGCCTTTTTCACGGCGTCGAGGATCTGGTCGGAGGCGGTGACCGAACCGCCGGGGGAGTCGATGCGCAGAAGGATCGCCTTGACGCTTCGGTCTCTCGAAGCCTCGCGAATGGCGCGCGCCACGTCATCGCTCGCAATCACGGAATCGCCGCCGAACAAGCCGCCGCTGTTGGAGCCTTCGCGGATCTCGCCCGCGCCTTCGATGAGCGCGATCTTGGCGCCGTCGCCGAACCTCGAGGCTTGTTCCTTGGCGTGGACAAATTCGTTCATCGCCACCGATTTCGCCCCGCTACCGGCGCGAGACATGGCCGCGTCCATCGCATCGTCGTCATAGCCGATGCGATCGATCAATCTGGCCTTGCGAGCGTCCTCGGCGAATTGCGGGCTTGCCTGGAATGCGGCCGCCATCGCCTTGGTCGACAATCTGCGATCGGCCGCGGCGCCGGCGACGGCCGAATCGTACCATGACTGCATGAGCTCGGTGACCTGCTCGCGATCGGCCGGCGTCATAGTCTTTTCCATGAACATATCGGCCGCGCTCTTGTAGTCGGAGCGCTTGGCGATTTGCGGAACGGCTTCGATCTTGTCGAGCAGACCGCGCAGGAAGATTTCGCCGCCGCCTTCTCCCGCGGCTCCGAACACCGATTTCGGCTGCATCCAGATCTGGTCGGCGGCGGTCGCCGCCAAATAGTCGCCGAGCCCAGGCGCATCGAAGCCCTGGCTATGGGCGATCACGAATTTGCCGGACGAACGAAACCGTTTGAGCGCCGCCCCGATCTCCTCGGCCTGGGCGATCGGAAGATTGGCGTCTCCGAAGCGGACCACGACGCCCTTCACCCGCGGATCGCGCTCGGCCGCATCCAGGCCCAGAACGATGTCCATCACCGTCACCTGCCGGGGCGTGAAGACATAATCGTAGGGCGTGGAATCGTCGATCGGATGCCGCAGATCCAGGGCCAGAACCATGTTCCTCGGCAGACCGTCGCCTTCCGCAAGTCCGATGAGCGCAAGAACGCCGAATAGCAGGATGAGGAACAGAACGAACTTCACGACGCCGTTGAGGGTCCCGACCAGAATCGATCGCCCCCAGCGCAAAAAGCCAATCATGTCCTGTTCCTTTCAAGGGCCAGCGCTTGGTCGCACAGCGCGCTCCCGTAATATGGGAGCCAGATTAAGGAACGCCAATCGCGGGCGCCACAGCGCCCCTCGCAATCAGGGCCTGTCCTCATAACTCTTTGATCATCCGTGATATTTTGTAGCCATTGCCAGCTCTGCTGGGCGCCGCTAGACCGCCGCCATGGCGCTCTTCGCATCGGCCGGACTTAAGATCGCCTACGACGATATCGGGCCGCGCGAAGGCAGGCCCGTCGTCCTCGTGCACGGTTTCGCCACGAACCGCGGCGAGTGCTGGCGCCGACTGGGCTGGTATGGGGCCTTCGAACGCAAAGCCATCCGTTGCGTCGCGCTCGACTGCCGCGGTCATGGGGAAAGCGACAAGCCTTCCGATCCGGCCCTCTACGGGCGCGCCAATATGGCCGGCGACGTTCTGGCCCTGCTCGATCATCTACAGATAAACCGCGCAGATATCTTAGGCTATTCAATGGGCGCGCGGATCGCCATGACGGCCGCGCTCGCCGCGCCGCACCGCGTGGCCCTGTTAATTCTTGGCGGCGTCGGCGGAAGATTGTTTGAGCCTCGCTCGCCCGTCGACGAACTGGCGCAGGCGATGGAGCACCCGGATCCGGAGGCTATCGCCAATCCGCTGCTTCAGAGTTTTCGGCGGTTTGCGGACGAACAGGGTGAGGACCGGTTTGCGCTCGCAGCTCTCGCGCGCGCGAGGGATGTTCCCCTTACGAAAGCCGATGTCGCGAAGATCGCCGCTGAAACGCTTGTAGTGACCGGCGCCCGCGACGCTCTGGCGGGCGATCCGCGCGCACTGGCCGAAGCCATACCGGGCGCGCGCGCCGTAACCGTTCCTGGCTGCGACCATTTTTCGTTGGTCGCGCACGCGCTCTTCAAGGCGAGCGCATTCGACTTTCTGGACGGAACGCTCGAATAGCTACCGGGAGAAGGAAACGCCCGCTCCGATAATACGCGGCGCCGAATAGGTCACCACGGTCGCGTCGCCGCCAAGCACAGGCTGGTTCGCGGCAGTCGAGGCGACATGCGCGTTGAAGAGATTGTCGCAGAACAGATAAGCCGAGATCGAAGGCGTGAAGGCCCAGGAGACTCGGGCGTCCACAGTCGTCGCCGAAGGCAGTTCAATCGTATTCTTGTCGTCGGCGAAACGGCGGCTCTCGAAGCGGAAGTCGGCGTAGAGCGTGAGTTGGGGGAGCGGCCTGAATTCCACGCCGCCGGTGGCGGTCCAGCGCGGCGCCTGCGCAGGCCGCAGCGCGCCGCCATTGACTTGGGCGTCGACGACGTCAAACGCCGCGTCGATCGACAGGTTGTCGTCGATGCGGTACTTCGCCTCGGCCTCCGCGCCATAGGCGTCGATATCGCCTGCGTTCTCGCGGGTCTGCTGATTGACGCCAGTCGTGACATTGGCGATGGCGTTGTGCAGCCGGTTCCAGAACGCCGTCGCGCTCCAGGAAAAGGAATCGATATCCTGGCCGACTCCGATCTCCGTTCCATATAGCTCTTCTGGCGTAAGCGCCGGATTGGCGTTGGTCGTGATATTGCCGACCCGGAACGGACGATAGAGTTCATTGAGGGATGGCGCGCGAAATCCTTCATAGGCCGCGCTGCGCAGATAGATGCCGTCGTCGAGATCGTAACGCAGTCCGGCGCGCGCCGTCGGCAGCGTTCCGCTCCGGGACGGAAACCGCAGATTCTCCGGCGCCGCGCCCGTCTGAATCAGGTGCCCATTGGCGGTCTGCCACTCATCTCCTCTGAGCCCCGCCGTCAGGAGTAGATGTTCGAACCGCGCGGCGCCCTCGACATAAACTCCGGCGACCACGCTGCGCCCGCCGGAGATGCGTGTGGACGTAAGGCCCGAGCCGAACAGTTCGCGAGATTCCCCTTCTGCGAAGCGCGCGTCGGTTCCGGCTTCCCAGTTGAGCCAGCCCCATGTTCCGCGCAGCGCGGCGTTGCCACCCCAGCCCGTAGCCGGCACAGCGTATTGATCGTTGACCACGGTGGTCGATGCCCGGTCGTCATTGATCGAGACCGAAGTGTTTGTGAGCCCCACGTCGCGAAGCCATAGCTGCGCGCGCCAGCCGAGTTCGCCAGCGCCTTCCGGATGCGCCACGGTGAGGCTTGCGGTCTTGCCATCCGCGGAGGACTGTGCGTTCACGAGGCCCGAATTCCGATCCTCGTGATAAACTCCAAAGCGCGCCGATATCAGCGTGTTCGCCTCGGCGTAGGTCTGAACCCGCAGGGAGGCGTTGCGCGCGTCGAGCGTCACCGCATCGTCCGCGGGTCCGCGCTGGGCGCGGTCGACCGGGATCCAACCGTCCGAAGCTTCCGCCGATGCGCTTGCGAAAATCTCAAAACGGTCGACGTCGAATCCGCCCGACGCGGCCGCCCTGCGCTGTCCGCTCGAGCCGCCTTCCGCGTCGGCTGCGATCAGCCCCTCCCCGCCCGCCTCCTCCAGCGCCACCACCCCGGTAAGGGCGCCGGCGCCGTAGGGCCCGCTGCCCGCCCCACGCACCACTTCCGCGCCTCTGAGGTCCTCGGCCGGAATGGAGCTCCAGATCACCCAATTGCCGAACGGATCGTTCTGGGGGACGCCGTCGAGCGTCACCAGCGCCCTGCCCGCGCCTGACGGCGCAATAGAGCGCAGAGTGACCCCTTGGGTCGTCGGATTGGCTGAGAGAGAGCTGTCGCGCCTGAACAGCGACAGGCCCGGCACCTGCTTCAGGGCGGCGTCGAGCTGTGACTGGGCGCGCAATTTTTTCGCCGTAACCTTCACAACCGAAAACGCCGCATTGCCGACCGGGTCCGGCGGGCTGGCGGTCACAACGACGGTCTCCACTGGCTCGTCGGCCTGGGCGAGACCCGGCGGCAGCGCCGCGCAAATCCCTGCCGCAAGACAAAAAATCGCGCTCTTCACGCTCGATCGCCCCAATGCTCGCCAACCTTTCGGCGCTCAGACGCTACAGTCTTGCGGCTTGCGGGGCGAGGCCCATCAACCAAATTTTCGAAGCCGGATTCACCAGTTCGGCGCATTAGCCCCATCGACTTTTTTTTCAGTCTGCAGCAGGGTTCGGGTCCCGCCCCGGAGGAGATGTCATGGCGACTTATCGTTGGTCAGTGCTCGGATTTGGCGCGCCCTTGGCGCTGGTCCTGTCGCTGGGAGCCGGCTCGGCGGCGAGGCTCCACTATCCCCTCCCGCCCGATAGCCATGCGCGCAACGGCGCGCCGCAGCACAAGACGTCGCATGTCCACACGCCCGCGCAGAACCTCAAGGTCGCCCCGCCGGTCCGTAAGGGACTTCATCCGAAAGCCGCGCTGGGTCTGAAGCGCCGCTATGCCGGCTCGCCGGTCGACGTGCTGCGCTACCACAACGACAACTATCCGACCGGATGGAACCAGAGCGAGACCGACCTCACCCCGGCGACGGTCGGCTCCGCGAGCTTCGGCCAGCTGACCACGCTCAATGTAGACGGCAATGTGATGGCCGAGCCGCTGATGGTGTCCAATTTCACCATGCCGGACTCCACAACGCACAACGTGCTCATCGTCGCCACCGGCCACAACACGATCTACGCCTATGACGCGCAGACCTACGACATCCTCTGGCAGCGCAATCTCGGCCCGTCGCAATCGACCGCAGACGTCGGCTGCGACGACATC
>DASZRM010000181.1:0-11824 GCA_035549135.1 Rhizomicrobium sp.
CCGGCGCCGGAGCGCGTCCAACTCCTGATCGCCTTCGTCTTCGCGCTCGCGGCCTATGCGCGGCTCGCGATTCAGTCGAGCGGGGCGCAAGGCGCCGCGCCCAGCCTGTCGCTGCCGGAGGCGCCGAACGAGCTGGTCGCGCTGTTCCTCGGCAGCCATTCCGTCTATCTCGCCGGCAAGTTCGGCCGGAGCCTCGCAAGAAGGGGAAGAGACCCATGACCTCCGATTGGACTGTGCTTTCCTATGTCGTCGCCGTGGCGTTGATCGTCTTCGTGCTCGGGGCGGCGGCTCTGGTGCTTTGGATGATCCTCACCGGACGCATCGATCTTTCGCAGATGCTGCACGAACCGGACTCGACCAAGGCGAGCCTGTCGCGCTTTCAGTTCCTGCTCTTCACCTTCGTCATCGCCGGATTGGTTCTGCTGCTGTCGGTGGAGAGCGGCGCGCTGGTGCGAATTCCCGACAGCGTGCTCGCGCTGCTCGGCATCAGCGCCGGCAGCTATGCGATCTCGAAGGGCATCACCGCCAATCGCGGCGGAGCGGCGAGCGCGGCCTCGGCCCGAGCGGCCGCTTCGCAGGCGAGCGCCGCCGCCGAGGCCGCCGAGGCGCATGCGGCCTCGGCCAGGGCCGCCGCCGGGCGGACAAGAGACGGCTCATGAGCGCGCGCGCCGCGGCGTTCGCGGTTGCGGCGCTCGTCCTCGCTGCGCCGGCCGCCGCCGCTCCGCCCGCGGCCCACGCAACGAACGGAGCGCCGGACTTTTCGAGCTGCGAAAAGCGGTATGCTCTGGTTGGCCTGCCGCGAATGGTTTCGGACGGCTCGGATGCCGGCCCGATCGAGCTTTGCCGCACTGGATACGCGCTCGCCTTCAATCCCGACACGCGCACGCCGGACTGGGTGATCGAACGGCTGCCGCTCGACTGGCTGAGCGGCGGCGCCAAGCGGCGCAACAATTTTCACGCCGACGCCGAAGCCGACGCGCTGATCCCGGGAAAGGGACCGCAGAACAGCGACTATTCGCGCAGCGGCTTCGACAAGGGACATCAGGCGCCCGCCGGCGACTTCAAGTCCAGCCAGCCCATGACCGACGAGAGCTTCCTGCTCACCAATATGGCGCCGCAGGTGGGCGTCGGCTTCAACCACAACATCTGGAAGCAGCTCGAGACCGACGTGCGCGGCTGGATCCTGTGCGGCGGACGACCGGAACTCTATGTGATCACCGGACCCGTCTTCGAGGACGGCGACGCGCGCTGGCTGAAGGGTAAGAGCCGCGTGCGCATCCCCGACGCGTTCTTCAAGGTGATCTACGATCCGAAGAACCGCCGCGCGCTTGGCATGCTTTTGCCCAACCGCAAGCTCGACACCGCCGATCTTCCCGACTACGCCACGCCCATCGCCGACATCGAGGAGCAGACCGGGATCAAGTTCTTCCCTGCGCTGTCGCGGCGCGAGCAGAACGTTCTCAAGCAAAGCGCCGGAACGCTCTGGGGCTCCGACGACAGTTGCGACAAGGATGTCGGCGACTGAGGCGGCGCCCCGCTCCGGCGGAGCGGGGGCCTTCTGCGTTAGTGCGGCTTGTCGGGTCCGCTCATGCCGTCGCCCGAGGACGGCGCCTTCTGGCCGCTCATGGAGTCGTGGGACATCGAGCCGCTCCCCATCGAACCGCTCATGGGTTTGGTCTGCTTTTTCTTCTGCATGGGCTTGTGGGTCTGGCCGGACATCGCCGACCCCGACATCGCGCTCGAATGCGACATGGATGAGGACGACATCGAATCGGACGACGACATGGCGCCGCCATCTGCGAGCGCCGCGCCGCCCATCGCAAGGCCGGCGGCAAGCGCGAAAGCGAAGATTTTCATCGGGGAATGCTCCTAGGATGGTGGTCGTTGCAAGGGCTAGTTCGGCGCGGGGGCAAATCGGTTACACTTATGCGCCCACCGCCGCCTGGCGCCTGTAACCGCCTGACGGCGCTTTGCGAATTTCCTGGCAGGAACCCGATTGACGGACGTCGAAACGCGGTTGAAGGCCCTGATGCTTGCTTCGCTTGAAGGCGACGCGGCGGCCTATCGCACGTTGCTGGCGGCGCTTGCGCCGCATCTTCGCGCCTTCTTCCGCAGGCGTCTGCGCGGGACGGACGATGCGGAAGATCTGGTGCAGGAGACCATGATCGCGATCCACGCCAAACGCGCAAGCTACGATCCGGCGCTGCCGTTCACCGCCTGGCTGCATGCGATCGCGCGTTACAAGCTGATCGACCATCTGCGTCGCAGCCGCGTGCGCCGCACCCTCCCGCTCGAGGACGCGAGCGCCGTGTTCGCCGAATCCGACGCCGACGCTGCGGCGGCAAGGCGCGATGTCGAGGCCCTGCTCGCGAGACTTCCCGAGCGAAGGCGCGCGCTGGTGCGCGACGTCAAGATCGAGGGACTCTCGACCGCCGAGGCCGCGGCGAAATCGGGGATGAGCGAATCTGCGGTCAAGGTCGGCGTTCACCGCGCGCTCAAGGCGCTGGCCGCGATGATCGGCGAAAGGCCCGGGCCATGAAGACCGAAGCCCTGATCGAACGCCTTTCCGAACAGGCCCCGCCCGCGCGGCCCGGGCTTGCGCCGCGCGTGGTTGCGGCGAGCCTGGCCGCCGGCGGCGCCGTTTCCTTCGCGCTGATGCTCGTCTGGCTCGGCCTTCGTCCCGACCTTTCGGAGGCGGCGGCGACTAGCGCCTATTGGATGAAGTTCTTCTACACGCTGCTGTTCGCCGCGAGCGCGGGGTGGACCCTGACGCGGCTAGCCCAGCCCGGCGCGCCGGCGCTCCGCCAGAGCCTTCTCGAGATCGCGCCCTTCGCCGCACTCGCGGCGTGGTCGGCGATGCGGCTCGTGAATGCGCCCGAAGAGGCGCGCATGCCGCTTCTCATGGGCGCCTCGCACCAGGTTTGCCCCTGGCGCATCGCGGCGCTGTCTCTGCCGATCCTGGCGGCGCTTTTGCTAGGCCTGCGAAGGCTGGCGCCGACGCGGCCGACGCTCGCGGGTCTGGCCGCGGGACTGACGGCGGGCGCGGCCGGCGCCTTCGTCTATGCGTTTCATTGCGACGAGAGCGCGGCGCCCTTCGTGGCGCTGTGGTACACGTTGGGCATTGCGGCGGTGGGCGCGCTGGGCGCGCTTCTGGGGCGCCATTTGCTGCGCTGGTGAGCGGCAACCTTGGCGCGGCTGGGGCGTTGTTCCGCAGCGTGGCGGCGCCGATTTGTCGAGGGAGAGGACGATGACGATTTCGAAATGGGCATTGTTTGCGGCGGGGCTCGGCCTGTTCGCCTGCGCGGCTCCGGCGTGGGCCTCGGACGAGACGCGGCTGATCGACAAGGCGACGCGCGTGGCGGAACACATGAAAAGCGATCCGGCTTTCGGCGCCGCCCAGAACATGCTGCGCAAGGCGCGCGCGGTGCTGATCGTGCCGGCGCTGGTCAAGGGCGGCTTCATTTTCGGCGCGGAAGGCGGCGACGGGGTGCTGCTCAAGCGCCTCGGCCCCCATCGCTGGAGCTCGCCGGCCTTCTATACGCTCGGCTCCGCTTCCTTCGGCCTCCAGATCGGCCTGGAGAAGGCCGAGATCGTGATGCTGATCATGAGCGACCGCGCGCTCAAGGGAATCCAGCACGACAACTTCAAGATCGGGGCCGGCGCGGGCATCACTGCGGTGACGCTGAGCTCGGGCGCGGAAGGGGCGACTTCGGGCCATGGCGGCGACATCGTCGTGTGGACCTCGGCCACGGGCGCCTATGGCGGGCTCACCTTCAACGGCTCGGTGATCAAGCCGAGGCATCAATGGAACGCGGACTATTACGGCCAGCGCGCGCCGGTCGGCGCGATCCTGTCATCCGCCGTGCGCAACCCGGCCTCGCGTCCGCTGCAGGACGAACTTTCGTCCATGGATTGAAACGGGCGCGGCGCGATCGCATTGGGCCGGACCGCGCCGCGTGCTAGATTCCGGGCCCCGATCGAAAGGAGACCGTCATGACCAACGCGCGCATTCTTCGCCTCGCCGCCGCAGCGGCCCTGATCGCTCCGGGCGCGGCCCTCGCCGACGCCCATTCGCAGGTCGTCACCGCCTCGATGCACGCGGGCCTCGCCGCGGGGGCATCAGACATCGATACGGTCCACACCCATCTCCATCACACGCTCAACTGCCTGGTGGGACCGGGCGGCGCCGGATTCGACGCCAAGCAGATCAATCCCTGCTCGCAGGCGGGCAAGGGCGCCATCCCCGACGAGGCCGACGCTGCCAAGAAAGCCGCGCTCGAGAAGGCCGCCACCGCCGCGGAAGCGGGCATCGCCGAGAAGGATCTCGCGGCGGCGAAGAAGGACGCCGCCGACGTTCAGGCGATGCTCAAGAAAGAGATGTGACGGCCGCGCCGCGACGCCCGATCAGGCGAAGATTTCGAACGCCAGATTAGCGACGAAGTTCGAGCCCCAGGGACGAATCGGCTTCAGCCGGCTGTCCCATTCCAGCGCGCGCATCTGCTGGGATTGCGTGCGGGCGAATACGAAATCCTCGCGGCGGTAATCGGCGTGAGCCCCGACCTGAATCGGTTCGTTTCGCAACAGAGGCGAAGCCTGGGGCCGCGCCTCGGCCGCGCGTTGAGATTGCCTTTTCATAGCTAACGTCTTCACGGTTCCACTCTCTGCCCCATCCCGGAGAACGCGGAACTCGCAAGATCGGCGCCAGTAGGCGCGCCAATTTTCCGGGACGTGGCGCACCTGTCACATAGGCGGCGCGCTGCGATTTTCAAGGTTGGCGCAAGGTGAACGCGCTTGTGCCTATTCGACACGCGCCGCAGCGGACGGCGCGCCGACGCTACGTCCGCTTCGCGCGCTCTGCCCCTCCAGCTCCTTGCGCCATTGCGCGCGCAGCTTTGCGCGAGGGACGGAATAGCGCGCTTCGAGAAATTCGGCGGAGACGACGCGATCGGTGCGAAAGCAGCGAAATCCGTTTCGCATCTCGCACCAGGCGACGATGAGACGCACGGCGTCCCAATAGGAGACGGCGATCGGCCAGATCACGCGGCGCGTCTCGACCTGCTTTTCGTCGCGATAGACAAGCAGCACCTTGCCCTGGGCGCGAATTGAGGCGCGCAGGCGCGGCATGTCTATCGAGTCGAGCGGCCCTTTATACGACGTAAGCGGCGTGAGCGCCGGCTCCATGAGAAGCGGTCGAAGGTGCTCGGGAATGACGACGCCTATCTTGGCGACCAGATCGGAGGCCGCGCGCGCGAGAACCGCGTCGGCCCTGCTCATCACCCATTGCGCGCCGAGCATAGCCGCCTCGATTTCGTCCGGCGTCAGCATCAGCGGCGGCATGTCGAAGCCGCCGTCGAGAACGTAGCCGACGCCGGCCTCGCCGCGGATCGGAACGCGGTCGGCCATCAGCTGGGCGATGTCGCGATAGACAGTGCGCGGGGACGTCTCCAATTCGCCGGCGATTTCCAGCGCCGTCACCGGGCGCCTGCGCCGGCGCAGAATTTGGATGATGCGGAAGAGGCGGTCGGCGCGTCTCATGCTGACATCCTCCTGCAAGGCTGCTGACAACATGCTGTCAGCAGCGGCGGGCTATGACCAGCGCCGAATTGCGAGGAGGCGCCCATGTTGATTTTCTACGGTTTCGGCTCGGCCTTCGGGCTGCCCGACCCCAGCCCGTTCGTGATGAAAAGCGAGGTCCAGCTGCGGATGGCGGGAGTGCGCTACCGCTTCGAGCGGGCGCGGCCGCCGGACGGGCCCAAGGGCAAGCTGCCGTTCATCAAGGTCGGCGCCCACCGCGTCGGCGATTCAACCTTCATCCGCGCCCATATCGAGGAGGCGTATGGCTTCGACTTCGACACGGCGTTGAGCGCCGAGCAGAAGGCGCAAGGCTGGGCGATCGAGCGCATGCTCGAGGACCATCTCTATTTCGCCCTCCTGCATGCGCGCTGGCTCGACGACGAAAATTTCGAGAAGGGGCCGCTGCATTTCTTCGACGGCGCGCCGGAGGGCGCTGCGCAGGCCGCGCGGGAACGGGTGCGCCGCAAGCTCGACGCGCAGGGCGTCGGCCGCCACCGCGGCGAGGAGATCGCAGAGCTCGGCGCGCGCTCGCTCGGCGCGCTCTCGGCGCTGCTTGGGGAGAAGGATTTTCTGTTCGGTGACCGGCCTTCGGGCGCGGACGCAACGGCCTTCGCCTTCGCGGCGGGCGCGCTGACGCCATTCTTCGACTCTCCGCTGCGCAAACGCGCGGAGCGATTGGAGAATCTCGCGCCCTATTGCGCGCGGATGATGCGCCGCTACTACCCCGAGTTCAAACGCAAAGCGGCCTAGGCCTGGCTCCGGCCGAGGCGGGCGAAGGCGCGTTCGCCATCCGGCGAGAACAGCACGGCGCGGCTCATGCGGTCGCGCCGCGCCCATTTGAGCTCGAAGACCCGCGCGAGCATCGCCGCGCCGAGTGCGCCGGCGAGATGGTGGCGGCGCATGCTCCAGTCGAGACAGGCCCTGCAGAGCGGGCGCCGCTCGCTTTCGAGCGCGGCGAGGTCGAGGCCGAATCGCGCCGCGAAATCGGCGCCCAGACGCGTCAGCCTCGGCGTGTCGCCGCCGCTCAAAAGGCGCGCGCGCGTCAGCCGGTCGTAGAGCGCGACGCCCATCTCGCCGGCGAGGTGATCGTAGCAGACGCGGGCCTTGCGCAGCTCCGGCGCCCTGGGCCCGGTGCGGGTCCGCACATGGCCGGCGCGCTCGGCGACGTTCATCATGGTCTCGAGCATCTCGGCCACGTCCGGCCCGGCGAGCCGGAAATAGCGATGACGGCCCTGGCGCAGCGCCTCGACCAGCCCTCCATCCAGGAGCTTGGCGAGATGCGCGCTCGCGGTCTGCGCGGTGACGCCCGCCTCGCGCGCCAACTCGCCTGCCGTCAGCGCCTTTCCGCCGATCAGCGCCGAGAGCATGTTGGCGCGCGCCGGATCGCCGGCCAGCGCGGCCACCGGAGCAATGCTGGGTCCTTCCTTCATAGTTCGATCATCGCCGAAACATCTTGGCGGGCGCAAGCGCTAATCTGCCCGCACGTTTCGATGGAGATGGAACCGTGAATGTCGTCTGCCACATCCGTTACGAGCTGGATCCGTTCAAGCAGGATCTGTTCGAGCGCTACGCCAGCGCCTGGCTCGATCTCATTCCCGCCGCTGGCGGCCGGCTCATCGGCTATTTCATGCCGCTCGAAGGAACAAATTACGAAGCCCACGCCCTCGTCGGCTTCGAAAGCCTCGCAGCCTACGAGGCCTATCGCGCCCGGCTCAGGAGCGATCCTGGGAGCGTCGCCAATTTCGAGTTCGCGGCGCGGGAGAAATTCATCCTGCGCGAGGAGCGGCGGTTCCTGAGACGCGTCGAGGCGCGCTGAGATGGACGAGGTTATCCGCCTCGCCGGCGGCGCAGGCGAGCCCGCCCTGCTCCTTCGCCGGCAGAAGCGCGAGGGCGCGCCGGTTCTTTATGTCCACGGCGCGACCTTTCCCTCGGCGCTTTCAGCGGCCTATCGATTCGAAGGCCGATCATGGTTGGACGATCTCAGCGCGGCGGGCTTCGACGCCTGGGCGTTCGACTTCGCAGGCTTTGGCGGCTCGGAGCGCTATGCCGAAATGGCGCTGGGGCAGGAGGGACGACCGCTCGGCCGCGCGGAGCAAGCCGTCGCGCAGCTTGCCCGCGCGGTGGAGCGCGTGGCCGAGGCGAGCGGTCGGCGCGTAGCGCTCGTCGCCCATTCCTGGGGCTCGATCCCCGCGGGACTCTATGCGTCGCGACGTCCCGAACGCGTCGAACGGCTCTGCCTCTTCGGTCCGATCGCGCGGCGCGACGGACATAGACGCGATGGGCCCGGCGCGCGCTGGCGTCTCATCACGGTCGCCGAACAGCTTGCGCGCTTTGTCGAAGACGTTCCGCGCGGACATCCGCCGGTCTTGATCGAGCCGACGCTCGAGTCGTGGGGGCCGGCCTATCTTGCGAGCGACCCGGACGCGCGAAGCCGGACGCCCGCCGCGGTGAAGATTCCCGCAGGTCCCGTCGCCGACGTCGCCGCAGCCTGGGCCGGATATCTGTCCTGGCGGCCGGAAGACGTTGTCGCGCCGACGCTGGTGGTTCGCGGCGAATGGGATAGCGTGACAAACGACGACGATGCGCGCTGGATTCTGTCGCGCATCTCCCACCCGCTTCGCCGCGACGTGAAAGTCCCGAAGGGAACGCACCTCATGCATCTCGAGCTCAGCCGCGAGGGATTGTTCGAAGCGACGCGCACATTCCTGAAGGAACCCTCCGCATGATCGTAGTCATCTTCGAGGTCTGGCCGGCAGAGGGACGGCGCATGGCCTATCTCGACATCGCCGCGGCGCTGCGCCCGCTTCTCGAGGACATCGACGGATTCATTTCGATCGAACGCTTCGTGTCGCTGAGCGAGCCCGAGAAGCTGCTCTCGCTGTCGTTCTGGCGCGACGAAGCGGCGGTCGCCGCCTGGCGCAATCTTGAGGCGCATCGCGCCGCGCAGGCGAAAGGCCGGCGCGAGGTGTTTCGCGATTACCGGCTGCGCGTGGCCGAAGTGCGTCGCGATTACGGGATGAGGGAGCGCGACGCAGCGCCCGAAGACAGCCGCGTCGCCAACCCCTGAAGGACAGGTCCTTAGCGCGAAACGGCGGCGCTTCGCCTGCGCCGCCGCCCCGAAGACGCCGCGACCCTACATCCCGTCGGGGCTATCGTCGTCGTCGTCGCGATCGCTGTCGCGGTCGTTATCCTCGTCGGACCCGCCGGCCGATTCGGAGTCGCGCGTCACCGAGCGAATGACCACATCGCCATTGTCTTCGGCGCGAACCTGATTTTGAACGCGCGCCATCGCCGCGTCGATTTTAGGCTGCGCCTCGCGCAGCGCCTTCGCCACGCGTTCGCTGATATGCGCCTCGCGGATCGCCTTGCGAATGGCCGGCTCGGCCTTGCGGAGCGCGGCTCTGACCTTGACGTCGACTTGCGGCTCGACCTTGGCGAGGGCCTCGGCGACGCGCTCGTCGATCTTGGCGGCGGCGATGGCCTTCTCGATTTCGGGCTCGGCCTTGCGCAGCGCTTCGCTGGCTTCGCGCGCGCCTTCCGAGGCGGCTTCCATTTCGGCCTGGTGACGGCGCATCTCGACCATGACATGACGCATCGTGGCCCCATGGGCTTTGAGCGCGTGCGCTGCATGGCCATGGCTTTCCGAGGCGGGCGCTTCGTCGTCGACGGCCTCCGGGGCGGGAAGCGCATCCGCTGCGGGCGGCGCAGGCGGGGCGGGTAGCGCTTCGGGAGCGGGCGGCGCAGCCGGCGCAGGAGGAACCTCGTCAGAGGCTGCGACCACGGGAGCATCCCGATCGGGCTGATCCTGCGCCGCGACGATGTCCGGCCGGGCGAGCGCAAGAAGCGCGGTCACGGCTAGTCCCAGGCAGGCGATCTTCAGCGCATCCATCGGCGTTGCTCCTGTTCGCAATGGTTTGAGAGACAGAACGGATTTGACGCGCGCCTCGAGCGCGGAATGGTGCGCCATGGCGACGCCCGCAATCGCCGTGCGACCGCGGAATTCGGAGGCAAGGCCCAGCAGCTCGCCGGCATAGGCGGAGGGCTTCATCCCGGCGCCCAACACCGCGTCATCCGCGGCCATCTCGGCTTCCCGACGGAGCGCGCGCGCCGCCAGATGGATGAGCGGGTTGGGCCAGTAGAGCGCTGCGACGACGAGCGCCAGCGCCTGGCTCGCGGTGTCGCGCCGACGCACATGTGCGAGCTCGTGCAGAAGCACGGCTTTCAGCCTTTCGCGCGGCCAACCGATCGAGGACTTGGGCAGAAGAATCACCGGACGAAGGAACCCGAAAGTGAGCGGACCGGCGCCGCCAAGGGACAGGCGCAATTCGCATTCGCGGCGCGCCACGTCGAGCCTTGGCATAGCCTCGGGGTCGAAAACATGCGGCCGGCTTTCGCGGCGAAGCCGCTTGAGGACCAGCGCCGCGCCGCCGAGCCTGAGCAGCGCAAGACAGACGCCGGCGAGCCAAATCGCGAAAAGCATGGCGGCGATGGCGACGGGTCCCGGCGCCGACAGGCCCGCGCGCACCGGCGTCACGGGCGCTGCGGGAACGGGTGTCGCGGCAGTGAGGGTGGGCGGCGCGGCTCCGAGGTCCGGCTCGACATAGCGTGGCGCCGCAGACTCTGCCGGCGAAGAGGGCGCTGCGATCGCAAAGCGCGGCGGCGCGATCAGCGCCACAGCCGGAAACACCAGCAGCGCGCCGAACGCGGTCAGCCACGCCAGATGGCGCAGGCTCGCCTGCCGCAGGAACTGCGAGGCGAAAGCTGCGGCGCCGATCAGCACCGCTGAGGCTGCGAGGCATTCGCCCGCAAACAGAAGCGCGCGCATCGCAAAGAAAGAATTCATCGTCCTTCCTCCCTCGCTTTTTCGATCAGCTCGGCCAGCCGGTCGAGCTCGTCTGAGCCGATGTCTTCCTTGTCGAGCAGCGCCGCCACCACGCGCTCGACCGAATTGCCGTAGAATGTTTCGAGCAGCGCATCTATGGCGCGGCGGCCCATCTGCTCGCGCGCCACTCTCGGAGAATAGATATAGCGCGCGCCGTCGCTGCGATGGCGCACATGGCCCTTCTTTTCGAGAATGGTGAGCTGGGTGCGGATCGCGGTATAGCTCGGCGGATCGGGTATCCGCTCCAGGATCTGCGCCGCCGAAGCTTCGCCCAGCGCATAGAGCGCATCCATGATCTCGCGCTCGCGGCGGGAAAATCTGTCCGGCGTTTCCTTGCGCGTCCGGCGGGGCTTGCGTGCCTTCATGCCAAAAAATTGGCACCGCGGGACGGCATTGTCAACATGGCGCGCTCCGAAATGTGAAGACTCTATCCGCGATGTCATGGACGGGTCAGCCTTTTGCATTCCCCGGCCACAGATAAAGGGGCGCATAGGTTTCGGCCTGAAAGGCTTGCTGCCCGTTCAGCTCCCGCAAGAGTGCGGCGAAACCGGTTTTGGCCGGCTCGGTCTGGCCGGCTTCGGCCTGCGCCCGCGCCAATTCCAGACGCGCGCGCTGACGGATGGTGAGATTGCCGAATGGATCGAAATAGCTGTCAAGCCTGGCGGGGTCCTTTGCGCCGGTCCAGGTGAAACAAAGATCGGCCGGCGTGGCCGCGATAAGCGCCTGGTAACGCGCAATCGCATCGGCAGGGGTCAATTCGTGAGTTAGCTGGCCAAGGCGAATGGCAAAAATCTCGCGTTCGCTTGCCGGCTCGGATTTCGGCAGCGTGGCCAGCTCCGCACGCATCCAATCCCAATCCACATTTCCGCCAGCCGCCTGAAGACCCAGAAGATTAAAGCTAAGGATCGCCACGCGCTGGGCGGGCGTGGTCAGCGCGTCGGCCTTGTGCTCGTCCGGGACAAACACGTTCTTCGGCTGGACGAAGCGGATCGCCGGATCGTGCGCCAGCGTACGCTCGATATCCCACTTGTGGAATTCGCCGATCACCACCAGCACCGTGCCGCCCGGATGCGCGCGCGCAACTTGCGCGATCCGACGCGCCTGGAGAAAGGTGCGATAAAGATAAAGACGGCGCGGCGCGTCCTGCGACGGATCAGCCGGATCGGTTTTCGCCCAGCGCTGAACATGGGCGATAACGTCGGGCTGCGGATCGAGAAACGGCGCTTTCAGATCTTTCGCATCCGGGAAGGTCAGGAACGCGCCCCAGCCCGCCTTTGGCCGGATCAGGGGCGTCTCATCCAGATCGCTGCCGAAGGCGAGCAGCATGTCGTCGCGCTCCGGCTCCCAATCGATCGGATAGAGCGCAAT
>DASZRM010000182.1:0-2176 GCA_035549135.1 Rhizomicrobium sp.
AAGCGGCCGACGCCTCATAAGCCTGGCCGCCATAGGGAGGCGATTGCTCCCGGGCTGCGGATTGCAAGTAGCGCGGAAGATCATTCAACCAGCCGGCGAAATGGGCCCCGATGGCGATCCCGGCGCCGACAAGAAACACCATGAAAGTGCGCAATAGCTGCATGGCCTCACCCGCTCGAAGGACAGCGCCAGGTTCTAGCTAGTCGTCGAAATAGGGTCCGCGGTCCCAGGCGTAGCTGCGCCGCACGTAACAGCGATCGGCGTCGCGATCGCAGTCGTAGCGCCAGCGCTCGAAATCCTCGCCGAAGCGATAGCGTCCCTCGTGATCGAAGCGCGCGCGGTCATAGTACGGCGCATAACCGGATTCGCGATACAAGCGTCCGTAGCGCTCCCGATCGTAATAACGCCGGATGGCTCCGAAGAAGCGATGGCAGCGGTCGCCGGTGTAGTTGCACACGATGTGGGAGCATCCGCGCCAGTCGCAACGCGTTGCGACGGCGTGCGCCGAAGCCGGCGCCGCTCCAATCGTCGCGGCCCCGGCCGCGAGCGCTCCGGAAAAGGCGGCTCCGACGATTGCGCGCGAAAAGGCTCTCATGGTCATGCTCCTTTCGGGGACGACGTCTCAATCGTCCCAGTGATAGCCATGGCGGCGATAATATTCGCGATAGTCCCAGTAGTAGGATCGCGAACGAGAGCAACGGTCGCCGTCCGGATCGCACACCAGGTGGCGATAGCGAAAATCGTCGTAGAAGCGGCTCGGGCGATAATAGTCGTAGGGATCGTCATAGCCGTACCGCCCGCGGTCATAGCGATCGTAATCGTAGTCGCTCCCGTAGCACGGTCCGCCGTCGCAATCAGGATAGTCGTCGCGATCGTAGTGGCCGTAGCCGCCCGCGACGGCGGGAGAAGACATGGGCCCTACTCCTGCGACAAACAATGCGCATATACCAGCGGCCATGAGGACGCGATGCATCCGACGCATGTTCGTCTCCAAAGTTCCGGTCTCTCACCCTCTGTTCCGCTGCGATGGTTTTCGCGCGTTAGGGTGAACAGCAACACAACGTCGAACGCGGGACACAGTTCCTGTTGAGCGGCGCGCGCGATTGGCGCTCAAAGTCGCGCGAGGATCTCGCGCTGTTTCTCCAGCGGTCCATGGGCCCTTGCGCCGCGGACGCAAAGGCCCGATGTTCGCCGCTCCATGAACCCTTCCTCAACAAAGCCGGTCGCGAGCCGCACGACAGCCGTGCTCGGACCGACGAACACAGGCAAGACGCATTTTGCAATCGAGCGCATGCTGGCGCATCGCTCCGGGATGTTCGGCCTGCCGCTGCGTCTACTCGCCCGCGAGGTCTACGACAAGGTCGCGCGGATCAAGGGCCAAAGGCAGGCCGCCCTCATCACCGGCGAGGAAAAAATCGTTCCGCCGGAAGCCAGATATTTCGTCTGCACCGTTGAGGCCATGCCGCTCGATTTGAGCGTGGCATTCCTCGCCATCGACGAAATCCAGCTTTGCGCCGACCCGGAGCGCGGCCATGTCTTCACCGACCGCCTCTTGAACGCGCGAGGCGAAGAGGAAACGCTGTTCCTCGGCGCCGACACGATGCGCGGCCCGATCCAGCGCTTTGTTCCACGGACCTATTTTCTCGCCCGCTCGCGTTTCTCCGATCTCGCTTATACCGGACCGAAGAAACTCACGCGTCTGCCCAGGCGCTCGGCCATCGTCGGTTTTTCCACCGAAGACGTTTACGGCATCGCGGAACTTGTCCGCCGCCAGCGCGGCGGCGCAGCGGTGGTGCTGGGCGCGCTCAGCCCGCGTACGCGCAACGCCCAGGTCGCGCTCTATCAGAACGGCGATGTGGATTTTCTGGTGGCGACCGACGCCATCGGCATGGGCCTCAACATGGACGTCGATCATGTGGCGTTCGCGGCGCTCGAGAAATTCGACGGCGTCTCGATGCGGCCGCTGAAGCCCGAAGAGATCGGCCAGATTGCGGGCCGCGCCGGCCGCCATATGAACGACGGCACTTTCGGGGTCACCGCGGAAGCCGAGCCGCTGGACGAGGAAGCGGTCTCCCGCGTCGAGGGCCACCGCTACGATCCGGTGCGCGTTCTGCAATGGCGCAATTCGGCGCTCGACTTTCATTCGCTCGACGGGTTGATCGCAAGTCTTGACGAA
>DASZRM010000183.1:0-9462 GCA_035549135.1 Rhizomicrobium sp.
CACGGCCAGCCCCAACGCTTCGATGCGTCCGGCGGAGGGCTTCGGCGCGCAGGGTCGAGAAAAAAGAAGATCGGCGCGCCGCAAGCATCCGCCTTTCGCATTTGGCGCGGTTGGGATTCTTCCGGCCACCGCGCTAGCGTCCGCGCCATGATCACGCAGGATTCGCTCAAGCGCGCAGCCGCGCAGAGGGCGCTCGAATTCGTCGAGGACGGCATGAAGCTCGGGCTCGGCACGGGCTCGACCGCCGAGGCGTTCCTCGAGCTTCTGGCGCCGCGCGTGCGCGGCGGGCTGAAGCTCGATTGCGTGGCGACCTCGGAGCGCACGGCGCAACTGGCGCGTTCGCTCGGCCTGCCGCTCGGCGATCTCGATGCGCTCGCGCCTCTCGATCTTGTCGTCGACGGCGCCGACGAGGCCGATCGCGACCTCAACCTCATCAAGGGCGGAGGCGCGGCGCTCTTGCGCGAGAAGATCGTCGCCGCCTCGTCGCGGCGGATGATCGTCGTGGCCGACGAAAGCAAGCTCGTGGCCCGGCTCGGCAAGTTTCCGCTGCCGATCGAGGTCGCCCAGTTCGGCCACGGCGCCACGGCGCAGCGCATCCGAAGGGCCGCGTCCGCGCTGGGCTACGGCGATGCGCCGCTGACGCTGCGCATGAGCGAGGGCGCGCCGCTCAGAACCGACAACGGCAATCTCGTCTACGACTATGCGCTGGGCGCCATCGCCGACCCGCGCGCGCTCGCGGCCGCGCTCTCGAACGTTCCGGGCGTCGCCGGCCACGGCCTGTTCGTGGGCCTGGCCTCGGCGCTCGTCGTCGCCCATCCCGGGGAAGTCGAGGTCATTCTCCCACCGCCGGGAAGTCCACGCGCCTGAGGATCGGCGCGAGCCTGCGGATAAAGCGCGAGATCCAGCTCGGCTTCCGGTCGGGCGCCACCTTGAGCGCATAACGCGGCCGACTCGCGCCGCAGGGCTTGCCCTCGGGCTTGCATACGAGCGTCGCGGGCCATCCGTCCTCGGGCCGAAGACGCCGCTCCGCGGGGACCCCGTCGAGCGCGAGCGTGATGTCGCGCACCGCCTCGTAGGAGAGGCCGAAATAGGAATGGCCGAGCAGCTCGGCCGGCGCGTCGGTGGCGTCGACGACATCGACAAGGTGTTGGGCGGCCGGCCGCTCGGCCTCAGGCGTCTGCTTCAGCCGGTCCGCCGCGGGCTCGCGCCCGGCGCGCGGAACCTCGCCATGAACGCCTTCGGAAACGACCAGCACGGCGTCGCCCGCGGAGGCGTAGATCGTCGTCCGGCGCACGAACGGCCTTGCGTCGTCGAGCAGGTGGAAGAAGTCGTTGTTCAGAGGCTCCACGCCGACATCGGCGGCCGCAAGGATCAATTGATCGATGAAGTTCTCGGGCGGCGGATTGTCGTGCGCCGCCATCGAGGCGAGCGCCGAAAGCGTGACGCGCGCGCCGACGCTGTGCGCGAGGATGTCGATGCGCAGGCGCTCCCTCGCCAGCGCCCTCAGAAACGCTTCAAGCAGGGGCGTCGCATAGGCGCTGTGCTCGATGTCGGCGACGTAGCGGCTTTCCACGCCTTCGCTGCTCCAGCTGAACACCGCCGCGACGCAGCCCGACTGCGCGTCGAGCGCCATCTGCCCGGCGCGCAGCACGGCGCCGTCGAAGAGCGTGTTGAAGCCGTGGACGTAGATCAGGACCCGGTCGCAGCCTTTCCGCCGCGCCGCCTCCGCGATCGCATGCGCCGCGCCCGAAAGCGGGCCGCCGGCGCCGGCGCAGGCGATGTCCGGCTCGCGCGACACCTTGCCATTGGCGACGGGCTCGCTGGCGAGATTGGCCGGGGGTACGACGGCCTCGCGGCTTCCGCATGCCGCCCGGTCGGACCATTCCTTGCCGAATCCGCCCCACATCGAGCTGTGCACGCGGTCGGTGACGAAGAACACGCGCTCCGTCCTCCATTGCAGGTCCGCGGGCCGCCAGACCGAATGAACGCGCTCCGCCTGATCGCCGACGCAGCCGCCAAGCGACACGCATAGCGCAAGCGCCGCAATCCGCAGTCGATCGATCTTCATGGCCCCCGCGCCGTTGTTTGCCCGCCCAAGCTCGGCTAAGCCCGATCATAGCAAAAGCGGAGCCTTATTCATGGCCGGTTATGATTACGATCTGTTCGTCATTGGCGGCGGGTCCGCCGGCGTCCGCGCCAGCCGGATGGCGGCCCAGACGGGCGCGCGCGTGGCGCTGGCCGAGGAATATCGCTTGGGCGGGACCTGCGTAATCCGCGGCTGCATTCCCAAGAAGCTCCTGGTCTATGCGAGCCAGTTCGGCGAGGAATTTCACGACGCCGAGGCCTATGGCTGGAGCGCGCGCGGGCGGAGTTTCGATTGGCCGACCCTCATCCGCAACAAGGACGCGGAGATTTCGCGGCTCGAAGCGCTCTATCGCAAGAATGTCGAGGCGGCCGGAGTGACGATCTTCGGCGACCGCGCCGTGTTCGAGGACGAGCACACCCTTATGTTGCTCAACGAAGGCCGTCGAGTCACTGCGAGGACGATCCTGATCGCCACCGGCAACAGTCCGAACCGCGACATGGGCGCAAGCGGTCTCGTTCCGGGCGCCGAGCTTTGCATCACATCTAACGAGGCGTTTCACCTCGAGGCGCTGCCGCGGCGCATTCTGATCGCGGGCGGCGGCTATATCGCGCTTGAGTTCGCCCACATCTTTCACGGGTTGGGCAGCGAGGTTTCGCTCGTCTATCGCGGCGAAAAGCCCCTGCGCGGTTTCGATGAGGACCTGCGCGACGCGGTGATGGAGTCGATGGCGCGGCGAAAGCTCAACGTGCTCCTCGGCTGCGAGTTCACGGGAATTGAAAAGCGTGGAGATTGCCTGCGCGCCGAGACCAACAAAGGCGCCGCGATCGAGTGCGATCAGGTGATGCTCGCCATCGGGCGCACGCCCAACACCGCCGCGCTGCATGTCGAAAAGGCCGGCGTCAGTCTCGGCAAGCGAGGCGAGATCGTCGTCGACGAGTATTCGCGCGCCACGACCGACAATATCTACGCCATCGGCGACGTCACCGACCGCATCCAACTTACGCCCGTCGCCATCAACGAGGCGATGTGCTTCGTGCGCACGGTGTTCGAGGACGCGCCCACCGCGCCAGAACGCGAGTTCATTCCGAGCGCCGTGTTCACGACGCCCGAACTTGCGACCGTCGGCATGAGCGAGGCCAAAGCGCTCGGACTCGGCCATGCCATCGAGGTCTACAAGTCGACCTTCAAGCCGCTCAAGCACACGATGACGGGAAGCGAGGAACGCTCGCTGTTCAAACTCGTGGTCGACCGCAAGACACAGAAGGTTTTGGGTTGCCACATTTTCGGCTGGGGCGCGGCGGAGATCGTCCAGATGGCGGCGGTGGCGCTCAAGATGGGCGCGCGCAAATCCGATTTCGACGCCACAATCGCCCTGCACCCGACCGCGGCAGAAGAGCTTGTTACGATGCGCGTCAAAGCCTACGAAAAGACGCCGTCAGCATAGCGCCTGATCGATCGCCCTATTCATCTCGGCGTCTGCTGGGTCGGTGCGCGAACCGAAGGTTCCGGCGATGGAACCGTCGCGACCGAAAAGATATTTGTGAAAGTTCCATTTCGGCGCCGCGTCCTCGCCGAGCTCGCGCGCGACCCAGCGATAGAGTGGATGCGCCTCGGGCCCGATCACGCGCTCCTTTGCGGTCATCGGAAAATCGACCGAGAAGCGGGTTTCGCAAAAGATCTTGATTTTCTTTTCCGTGCCTGGCTCCTGGGCGCCGAAATCGTTGGCCGGAACGCCGAGGACCACGAGCCCCTTTTCACGCTTGCCGCGCCAAAGCGCCTCGAGCCCGGCGTATTGCGGAGTCAGCCCGCATTGGCTCGCCACGTTCACGACGAGCAGCGCCTTGCCCTTGAAGCGCGACAAGGGCAGCGGCTCGCCATCGATGGATCGAAATGCGAACTCATATGCGTTGGTCATTGGCCTTGCCTCCGGTCCTGGCGCGCTGGGTCTTCGTAAACGACGCATTAAAATGGCGTTCGCAGCCCGCGAAAAGGCCCGAGCTCCTTGGTTAAGGGATTGGAAACGCCCGCGCCGTCAATATCCCGGCGCTTCTATGCGGATCCGTCCATGGTCAGGTTTCTGCTGTTCACGATCTATCTCTTCGGTTCGGCCGCTCTAGGCGGCGCCGCGGGCCTGTTCGCCGGCCCGGTGTCGGGAACGCTGGTTGGCGCGGTCACGTTCCTGTTCGCTCTCCAGCTTCAATCGGGCTTGGGCGCCCGCAAGACGCGACGTCATGCGCAGCGCGAGATCGGCGAGTTGAAGCGCGGCCAGGCGGCGATCGAGCGGGCGCTCGCGGAGGCGCGGACGAAAATGGAGGACCTGAACGATCTCGTGGAGGAGCGAGCCAGCGCGCAAGGCAAGAAGATTGTAGCCGAACTGCAGGTCCTCGAAAGCCTGATGCGGGAATTCGCCGGCAAGATCTCAAACAAGGCGAAGGAAGAGCCGGTTCCGGAGTCGGGGAGGCCCGCCGCGCAAACCGGACGCTCGCATCTCGAGCGCCTCGCCGGGCCTGAATTGCTGGAGACGATCCGCTCAGCTCTCGAGGAAAACAGAGTCGATCTCTACCTGCAACCGATCGTCAGCCTGCCGCAGAGAAAGCTGCGCTATTACGAGGCCTTGTCGCGTCTGCGCGCCGAGGACGGCTCGGTGATCATGCCGGCGCAATATATTCGGGTCGCCGCGCCCGCCGGGCTGATGTCGGTCGTCGACAATCTTCTCCTCTTTCGTTGCGTGCAGATCGTGCGCCGCCTGACGCAGAAGCACCGGGACATCGGCGTTTTCTGCAACATTTCCGGCGCGACGCTCACCGACGAGGAGTTCTTTCCGCAGTTTCTCGAATACATGCAACACAACCGCGATCTCGCCGGTCAGATCGTGTTCGAATTCGAGCAGGATGCAGTGGCAAGGGCCGGGGCGAAGGCAGAGGAGAATCTCGCCTATCTCGCCAAACTTGGCTTTCAGCTCTCGTTGGACCACGTCTCGACGCTTGCGATCGATTTCGCGCGACTGAGGCGCATCGGCTTCCGGCACCTGAAGCTCCGCGCTGCGACGCTCCTTGGCGGCATGGGCGAGGCGCGTTCGGCGGTCGGTCCCGAAGACCTCAAGAAGCTACTCGAGCGGCATGGCCTTAACCTCATCGTTGAGCGTGTGGAAGACGAGAAGACCGTCGTTCAGCTCCTCGATTTCGGCGTCGACTTCGCCCAGGGTTTCCTGTTCGGCGAGCCGCGCGCGGTGCGCGAAGACGCCGTTAAGGCGATGGAGCGGCTCGAACAGTCGGCGCCGATTATTCCCTTCCGAAAATCCGCCTGAGCGCCGGGACGTGCAATTCGTCGCAAACCGCACTATGTAGCGGCGCTCGCGCAAACGGATTCGCTCCTGACCGCTCTTCAGATACTGTCCGGCCTGTCCGAGATCGCAGCTGACTACGACGGTTTGGTCTGCGACGTTTGGGGCGTTCTACACAACGGCCGCGAGGCGCAGCCTGGCGCGGCGCAGGCGTTGGCGCGGTTTCGAAAAGAACGGGGGCCGGTCGTGCTTCTCTCCAACGCGCCGCGGCCCAGGCGCGACCTAGAGGAGCAGTTTCGCCACTACGGCGTGCCGACCGATTGCTATGACGCCATCGTCACCTCGGGAATTGCGACGCGCCTCGACCTCGTCCGGCGCTCGAAGGCGCGCAGGCTCAGCATGTTTCACCTCGGCCCGGCGCGCGACAGCGGGATTTTTGAAGGCCTCGACATCGCGCTCGTTGGAATCGATGCGGCGGAGCTCGTGCTCAACAGCGGCCTCTTCGACGACGAGCGCGAGACCCCGGAGGATTACATCGAGCGGCTCGAGTCGATGAAGGCGCGCGATCTTCTCATGATTTGCGCCAATCCCGACTGGGTCGTCCAGCGCGGTGGAAGGCTCATCTGGTGCGCCGGCGCACTCGGGGCCCGCTACGAGAAGCTCGGCGGCAGAGTAATTTACTATGGCAAACCGATGAAGCCGATCTACGATCTCGTACGCGCCAGCGCGCCGCAATGCGCCCGTATGCTAGCCATCGGCGACGGCCTGCACACCGACGTCAAGGGCGCGAACGCGGCGGGGCTCGACGCGCTATTCATCGCAGACGGCGTTCATGGAGAGGACATAGATGACGTGACGCCCGAAGGCATGGCCGATCTGCTCGCAAAGGCGGGCGTTAAGGCGCGGGCGGCGATGAAGGCGCTTGTATGGTAGGGCCACTTCGCGGATAAGGCGCCCTTCCCTCCAGGAACTTCGCGATGACCTATTTCCTAGATGAACTGAAGCCGGGCATGTTCGAGACCTACGCGCGCGCCGTCACTGCGCGCGATCTCGAACTTTTCGGCGATGTGAGCGGGGACAGGAACCCTGTCCACTTCGACGAAGCGTACGCCAGGACGACGATTTTCAAGGGCCGCATCGCCCATGGAATGCTGTCGGCGAGCTACATTTCCAAGATTCTGGGAATGCAGATCCCAGGTCCGGGCACGATCTTTCTGAGCCTGACCGTCCGGTTCAAGGCGCCCGTACGCATCGGCGACACGGTCGTCACTACATGCTCCGTGCGCGAGGTCGACACGCAAAAGCGCCGTGCGGTATTCGATTGCCTCTGCAGGGTCGGCGATACCACCGTTATCGAAGGCGAGGCCATTGTGATGCCGCCATCGCGGCCGAAGGCTGAATGAAGATTGTCCGTCACTATGATCGGGTTCCGGCCGCCCTCAAGGGGACCGTCGCGGCGATCGGCAATTTTGACGGCGTGCATCTGGGCCACCGTGCGCTGATTTCACACGCCGAAGCGCTGGCGCGAGAACAGGGCGCGGCGTTGGCGGTGCTGGCATTCGAGCCGCATCCGCGAGAATTTTTCCATCCCTCCGAGGAATCGTTTCGACTGACGCCGTTCCGCGTCAAGGCGCGACTTCTGGCCGAGCTTGGGGTTGACGTTTTATTCGCGCTGCCGTTCGACGCGGCGATGGCGGCCAAAAGCGCGCAGGAGTTCGTGCTCGACGTGCTGGTCGATGGCCTTGCCGCCGGCGCAGTGGTGGTCGGCGAAGACTTTCAGTTCGGCAAGGGGCGTGCCGGCGACGTTACCGTTCTTTCCTATATGGGCGAGATGGAAGGTTTCGCGGTCGACGTCTTCATGCCTGTGACCGCGGAAGGCGCTGAGAAAATTTCCTCCACCCAAATCCGTCGCGCTCTGATTGAAGGGCGCCCTGAAGAGGCGGCGCGGCTCCTCGGCCGCTGGTGGGCCGTCGAATCGCGCGTCGAACATGGCGACGGGCGTGGGCGAGCCATTGGCGTTCCCACCGCGAATATGCGCCTGCTCGATTGCCTGCGCCCAAAGTTCGGCGTCTATGCGGTGCGCGCCAGCGTGCTCCAAGACGACAAGGTGGAAGCTCGCCGACTTGGAGTGGCCAGTTTTGGCGTGCGGCCGATGTTCCGAGTTTCCGAGCCGCTGCTCGAGACGTGGTTGTTCGATTTCGACGGCGATCTCTATGGAAAGCATCTGTCGGTAGAACTCGTCTCATATCTCAGGCCCGAGTTGGAACTGCCCGATCTGGATGCGCTCAGGGCCCGGATCGGGGCCGATGCGCAGGCGGCGAGGGCGGCGCTGGACCGGGCCGGAGTGCGCTGCTAGAAGATTGCGACTGTTTTGCAGGCAGCCGATGTCGACGTTTGGAAGCAATTGGCGAATTCGCCGCCCGGCTCCGCGCCGGGGGGGTTGACGCCTTTCGACCGGACGGAGACCGGGACACCGCGTCCGCCCCTCCGACATCCAAGGCCCTGAAACAATGACCGAATCCAGATCAGAGTCCGGCGCGCGCGACTACCGCGCCACGTTGTTCCTGCCTCAAACCGAATTTCCGATGAAGGCCGGACTTCCCGAGGCGGAGCCGAAATGGCTCAGGCGTTGGGAGGAGATCGACCTTTACGGCCGCATCCGCGCCAAGGCCAAGGGCCGGCCGCTCTTCGTCCTGCATGACGGTCCGCCCTACGCCAATGGCGAAATCCATTCCGGCACCGGATTGAACAAGGTGTTGAAGGACATCGTCGTGCGCTCGCGGGGGTTTCTGGGTTACGACGCGCCCTACATCCCCGGCTGGGACTGCCACGGTCTGCCGATCGAATGGAAAATCGAGGAGAAGTATCGCGCCGAGGGAAAGTCGAAGGACGACGTGCCCATCGCGCAGCTTCGTCGCGATTGCCGCGCTTTCGCCGAGCATTGGATCGACGTGCAGCGAAGACAGTTCAAGCGTTTGGGCTGCATGGGCCTGTGGGACAAGCCCTACACGACGATGGACTATCGCGCGGAGGCGGTGATCGCCTCCGAGCTGCACAAATTCGTCGACAACGGACTTCTTTATCGCGGCTTCCGTCCGGTAATGTGGTCGCCGGTCGAAAAGACCGCACTCGCCGAAGCCGAAGTCGAATATCACGAAAAGCAGTCGCCGACGATCTACGTGAAATTTCCGATCGTCCGTGGCGCGGACGAGCTTTTCGGCGCGAGTATCGTCATCTGGACAACGACCCCGTGGACCATTCCGGGAAACCGCGCGATCGCTTTCTCGTCGACATTGGAATACGGCCTCTATGAGGTCACCGATGCGGCCGAAGGAGCTCTCGCGAAAGTTGGCGAGAAGCTCGCGCTGGCTGATGCGCTGGCGCCTACGACAGCGAAGCATGCGAACATCGCGTTGGATCGCGTCGCCTCTGTCAGTCCGCACGGTTTGTACGCGGCGCATCCCTTGCGCGGGCGGGGCTATGAGTTCGAGGTGCCGGTGTTGCCGGGCGACCACGTTACCGCCGACACGGGCACAGGCTTCGTGCACACGGCGCCCGGTCACGGCGAGGAAGATTTTGAGCTAGTGCTCAGAAACTTCCCGGACTACATGAGGACCAATCCGGATGCGTTTGAAGTCGTCGCGGCGGACGGCTCCTTCACAAAGAACGCGCCGGGCTTCGAAGGCAAGTTCATCCTCTCGCGCGACGGCAAGAAGGACGGCGACGCCAACGGCGCCGTCATCAAGGCGTTGATTGAAGCCGGCGCGCTGCTCGCAAAAGGGACGTTGCGCCATCAATATCCGCATTCCTGGCGTTCGAAGGCGCCGGTGATCTTCCGCGCAACGCCGCAATGGTTCGCGTCGATGGACAAGGAAATCCCAGGCGGCGGCACGCTGCGCTCACGCGCAATGAAAGCCGTCGCTGACACGAAGTGGTATCCGCCTTCGGGCGAAAATCGCATCGCCGGCATGGTCAAGGAGCGTCCTGACTGGGTGCTATCGCGACAGCGCGCCTGGGGCGTGCCGCTCGCCATTTTCGTCGAGAAGAAGACGCAGGCGATCTTAAGCGATCCCGAAGTCAACAAGCGCATTGT
>DASZRM010000184.1:0-4784 GCA_035549135.1 Rhizomicrobium sp.
ACCGACATGCCCGCGCTTTCGGGCTCGGGCTCTTCCTCGACGATCTCATCGTCGTCTTCGGACATGGCGACGGGCGCTTCGTCGGGCACGGTCTCGACGATCTCTTCGCTCTCGGCTTCCTCGGTCTCTTCCTGCTCGACCTCGTCCTCGGCTTCCGCTGCGATCGGCGCCACGGCGGCGGCCTCGGGCTGGCGGGCGCGACGCTGCTTGTAGAGCGACTCCGGCTCGAAGCTGAACTGGCACTTCGGGCATTCGATGGGCCGCTTCTGGAGATCGTAGAAGCGCGCCGCGCATTGTGGGCATACGCGCTTGATGCCGAGATCCGCCTTGACCAAGGTGATGCTTCCCGCGTGAAGTCGTTTCCGAAAGGGGGGTCGTTTGCCACTTCTGGCCGGGCCTGTCAAAGAGCCGTCGGCCGGGCCTCGCCCGGTCAGCCAGATAGACATGGGACTCCCCCGTTTCAAGGCTTATTCCCGATGCCGCCATCCCAACGTCCGCGCGCCATGATCGCCCGCCGCACCGAGGGCCTTTCGGGAACCGCCTGGGTTCCCGGCGACAAGTCGATTTCGCACCGGGCCCTGATCCTGGGCGCCATGACGGTGGGCGAGACGCGCATTTCGGGCCTGCTCGAGGCGGAGGACGTGCTCAACACCGCGCGGGCGATGCGCGCCCTGGGCGGCGATCTGCTGAGGGACGGCGAAGGGCTCTGGCGCGTGTGGGGACGTGGCGTCGGCGGCTTCGGCGAACCGGACGAGCCGCTCGATTTCGGCAATAGCGGCACGGGCGCGCGCTTGACGATGGGCGCGATCGCCGCCTCGCCGCTGACCGCCGTCTTCACCGGCGACGCCTCGCTGCGAAGACGGCCGATGATGCGCGTGCTCGAGCCGCTTTCGCTGTTCGGGGCGGAATTCTCCGCGCGCGATGGCGGCCTCATGCCCGTCACCCTGACCGGCGCGGCCGATCCGATCGCCATCGAGCACGAAGTGTCGACGCCGTCCGCCCAGGTGAAGTCGGCGCTCCTGCTCGCCGCGCTGAACGCGCCCGGTCGCTCGCGCATCGTGCAGCGCGCGCTGACGCGCGATCACACCGAGCGCATGCTCGCCGCCTTCGGCGCGTCGATCGCGGTCGAACCGCTCTCCGGCGGCGGCGAGGCGATCGAGGTGACGGGCGAAGTCGATCTCAAGCCCGCGGTCATCGAAGTGCCGCGCGATCCGTCCTCGGCGGCGTTTCCGCTCGCGGCGGCGCTCATCGCGCCGGACTCCGACGTTTCCGTGCCCGGCGTGCTCCTCAGTCCGAGGCGGCTCGGGCTGCTCGAGACGCTGAAGGAGATGGGCGCGGACATCGAAATCTCAAACGAGCGGCAGAGCGGCGGAGAGCGCATCGGCGATCTGCGCGCGCGCGCCTCGGCGCTGAAGGGCGTGGACGTGCCCGGCGAGCGCGCGCCGTCGATGATCGACGAATATCCGATCCTCGCCGTCGCCGCCGCCTTCGCCGAAGGCCGCACGATTCTGCGCGGGCTCGACGAGCTTCGTGTGAAAGAGAGCGACCGGCTCGCGGCGATCGTCGCGGGACTGCGCGCCAACGGCGTCGGCGTTCAGGAGACGCAGGATGGCCTGATCGTCGAGGGACGCGGGCAGGATGGCGTTCCCGGCGGCGCCACCGTGGCGACGCAGCTCGATCACCGCATCGCCATGGCCTTTCTGGTGATGGGGCTGTCGTCGCGCGAGCCGGTGGGCGTCGACGACTCCTCCACGATCGCGACAAGCTTTCCCGAATTCTCGGATCTGATGCGCGAACTGGGCGCCCGGCTCGGAGCCGTCTGATGGCCGATCTCAAGACATCGCGCAGCGTCGTCGTCGCGGTGGACGGGACTGCCGCTTCCGGAAAGGGAACGCTGGCGAAGCTGCTCGCCAGAAAATTCGGCTTCGCGCATCTGGATTCGGGATCGCTCTACCGTCTGGTGGCGCTGGCGGTCGAGGAAGCCGGCGGCGATCCCGAGAACGCCGAGCACGCCGTCCAGGCCGCGCACGCCATCGATCTGACGCGCGCGGGCGAGCCGGCGATCCGTTCGGACCGGATCGGCAGGCTGGCCTCCGTCGTCTCCGCCCATCCGCCGGTGCGCGCCGCGCTGCTCAAGTTCCAGCGCGATTTCGCGGCGCATCCCGTGGGCGAGAGCAGGGGCGCGGTGATCGACGGGCGCGACATCGGCACGGTCATCTGCCCCGATGCGGCGGCCAAGCTCTTCGTCGACGCGCGGCCGGAGGTGAGGGCCCATCGCCGCTGGCTGGAGCTCGGCGATCTCGGAATCCGGCGCGACGAAGCCCGGCTTCTGGCCGAGCTTGTCGACCGCGACCGCGCCGATCGCGATCGTCCGATCTCGCCGATGCGGCCCGCGCCGGACGCGGCCTTGCTAGATACCAGCGATTTGTCTATAGACGCCGCGTTCGCGGCGGCCTTGGCTCTGGTTGAACCCAAAGTCGAGGCGGCGCTCAAGGCGCAGCCAAGGGGTTGAAGGAGACCCGGCGGCGTCTCTTTCGAGCCCCGAACGCAAACCCAAAGCCCAATCCGCCCGCGCGGATGCGCGGGAAGTCCGTCGCGCCGAAGCCCATGGGGCAAAGGCGGACCGGCATAAACGTTCGAATTCGAAGGAACCACATGGCCCGTCAGACCGCCGCCGGCAAAAGCAACCAGGACGCCAAGGACATCTTTCATCCCTCCCGCGCCGATTTCGAGGCGATGCTGGAGGAGAGCTTCGAGGGCCGCGCGCCGGCCGAAGGCTCGGTCATCAAGGGCACGGTGGTCGCCATCGAGAACGACTTTGCCGTCGTCGATGTCGGGCTCAAGACCGAGGGCCGCGTGTCGCTCAAGGAATTCTCGATGCCGGGCATGCCGGCCAAAGTCGCCGTCGGCGATCAGGTCGAGGTCTATCTCGAGCGCATCGAGAATGCGCTGGGCGAGGCCGTGCTGTCGCGCGACAAGGCGCGGCGCGAGGAGAGCTGGATCAAGCTCGAGCGCGCGTTCAACGAGCAGACGCGCGTGGAAGGGGTGATCTTCGGCCGGGTCAAGGGCGGCTTCACGGTCGATCTCGACGGCGCGGTCGCCTTCCTTCCCGGCTCGCAGGTCGACGTGCGCCCGATGCGCGACGTCGGCCCGCTGATGAACCAGCCGCAGATGTTCCAGATCCTCAAGATGGACCGCCGCCGCGGCAATATCGTCGTCTCCCGCAGAGCCGTGCTCGAGGAGCGCCGCGCCGAGGAGCGCACGTCGCTCGTCGCCTCGCTCGCCGAGAAGCAGGTGGTCGAGGGCGTGGTCAAGAACATCACCGACTACGGCGCCTTCGTCGATCTCGGCGGCGTCGACGGCCTGCTGCACGTCACCGACATCGCCTGGCGGCGCGTCTCGCACCCGACCGAGGTTCTGTCGGTGGGCCAGACCGTCACCGTGCAGATCATCAAGATCAATCACGAGACCCAGCGAATCTCGCTCGGCATGAAGCAGCTTCAGACCGACCCCTGGGAGGGCGTGGGCGCCAAATATCCGGTCGGCGCGAAATTCCGCGGCAAGGTCACCAACGTCACCGATTACGGCGCCTTCGTGGAGCTGGAGCCCGGCGTCGAGGGCCTTGTTCATGTCAGCGAGATGTCGTGGGTCAAGAAGAACGTCGCTCCCTCCAAGATCGTCGCGCCCGGGGCGGAGGTCGACGTTCAGGTGCTGGAGGTCGATTCCAACAAGCGCCGCATCTCGCTCGGCCTCAAGCAGACCCAGGACAATCCCTGGGAGGCTTTCGCCAAGGCCCATCCGCCGGGCTCGACGATCGAAGGCGAGATCAAGTCGATCACCGAGTTCGGCCTGTTCATCGGGCTCGACAACGACATCGACGGCATGGTGCACCTGTCCGATCTGAGCTGGGACCAGTCCGGCGAAGAGGCGGTCAAGGCCTATGAAAAGGGCCAGGTCGTCAAGGCGCAGGTGCTCGACGTCGATCCGGAGAAGGAGCGCGTCAGCCTCGGCGTCAAGCAGCTTTCCGGCGACCCGATCGAGAAGGCCGGTCCGATCAAGAAGGGCAGCGTCGTCACCGTCACCGTAACCGAGGTGAACGACGGCGGCATCGAAGTGGCGCTCGAGGGCGGGGCGAAGGCCTTCATCCGCCGCGGCGATCTCGCCCGCGACCGCAACGATCAGCGTCCCGAACGCTTCGGCAAGGGCGACAAGGTCGACGCCCTGGTCACGGCGATCGACAAGGCGAGCCGCAAGATATCGCTCTCCATCAAGGCGCGCGAAGTGGCCGAGGAGAAGGAAGCCGTCGCCCAATACGGCTCGTCGGATTCCGGCGCCTCGCTCGGCGACATTCTCGGCGCCGCGCTGAAGAAAGCGACGAAGAAGGGCGCGAAGGCGAAGTCCGAAGAGGGCGAGGAGGAGTAGCCTCCATCCGGTCACGGCCGTCTTGTTGGCCCGAACATCAAGAACCGCGCGGGATCGCGTCCCGCGCGGTTTTTATTTGGCGCCGTCCGGCCGCTTCCGCCAAAGGCGCGTCCGACCCGCCGTCCGCTCCCAAGGCGGCCGGCGCGAGAAACACCCCGCGCGTTTTGCGCGTCTCGAAAACACGGCAAGCGGATGCTTAACGGTTACCGCTCTGTGTTCGGCATTCCTTAAGTTTGGGGCAACTTTCGCGAGAATACCATGCGTCATCCGTTGCAGTGTTGCGGCGGTGAGGCGACGGGCGTGCGGGAAACGAGCGGAGCGGAACTGAAGATCACCGCGTCGGCGATGCTGGCGCGCGGCGG
>DASZRM010000185.1:0-52892 GCA_035549135.1 Rhizomicrobium sp.
TAGGCCGGCAGCGCGAGCTTCTTCTCGCCGGAAAGCAGGTCCTGGCACTGCTTCTCGGCGTCCTTGAAATGCTGAAACAGAATGGCGGTGTCGGCGCGCTCGAAATTGAATGCCGATTGCTCGATCTCGTTCTGATGAAACACTTCGCCGTAGCGGAAGCGCTCGTTGTAGGCGAGGTCGTAGACGAACTCGACATCCTGCACATACATCGCCAGCCGCTCGAGGCCGTAGGTGATCTCCGCGCTGACCGGATCGCAGTCGATGCCGCCGACCTGCTGGAAATAGGTGAATTGGGTGATCTCCATCCCGTCGCACCAGACTTCCCAGCCGAGCCCCCAGGCGCCGAGCGTGGGGCTTTCCCAATCGTCCTCGACGAAACGGATATCGTGCAGATCGGGATCGAGGCCGATGGCGCTGACGCTGCCGAGATAAAGATCGAGCACGTCCTTCGGCGCGGGCTTCAGGATGACCTGGAACTGGTAGTAGTGCTGCAGCCGGTTCGGATTCTCGCCGTAACGCCCGTCCTTGGGCCGCCGCGAGGGCTGAACATAGGCCGCGCGCCAGGGCCGCGGCCCGAGCGCGCGCAGCGTCGTCGCCGGATGAAACGTCCCGGCGCCCATCTCGCTGTCATAGGGCTGAAGGATCAGGCAGCCCTGCCCCGCCCAGTAAGTCTGGAGCGTCAGGATCAGCTCCTGAAATGTCTTCGCCTTGGCCACGATTCGCCCGGATTGCAGAAGCGGCCGGACCCTATAGGCGGCCGGAATCGAGGGCAAGCGATGCGCCTCCGCGCAGGATCGCCTCGGCCTCGGGCGTGAGCGAGCCGTCTGCGGCGTGCAAAACCAGACCCGCAAGCAGAGCCGGCGCTGCGCGGCTGGCCTTGCGCGCTTGCACGATGACGCGCTTGGCCGGCTCACCCGCGCGCGGCCAGAGCGGAAAGACGGCGACGCCGCGCTCGGGCAGCCGCTCCAGCGCCTCGCGCAATCGGTCGGCGCGCAAAATCGCCGTGAAGGCGCCGCCGCTCGCCGTGCGCCGGAATCCGGTTTCCATCCAGTCTCCGAGCCGGCCCTCGTCCCGCAGAGCCGCGCGCTTCTCGGCCAGCGGCGGCGCGAAGCCTTCCTCGCCGTGGAACGGCGGATTGCAGAAGACATGCGCAAAGTCGCGCTTCAGATGCTCGGGCATGTCGAAGACGTCGGCGCAGACAAAGCTGACGCGCCCGGAGTAACCGCTGAGCAAAGCATTCTCGCTCGCGAGGCCGACCTGCGCTCCATTCTTTTCTACGCCGGTGATCGACACGGCCGCGACTCGCGCCGCCAGGCACAGGCTCGCTGCGCCGGCGCCCGATCCAAGCTCCAGGATCCTGTCGCCCATCTCCGCCGGGACCGCCGCCGCGAGCAGCACCGCATCGAGCCCGGCGCGATAGCCATCGACGTTCTGACGAATAGTCAGCCGCCCGCCCAAGAACTTGTCCAGCGACGCCGGGGTCACGCCTCGACCGGACCCTGACCGAGACTGGCGCGCAGAAGCTCCAGGGCACGGTCGAAATCGTCGTCGGCCACCATCAGCCGGCGCGGCAGGACGCCAAGACTGCCCTCATTCGCGCTCATTTGCGCGTCGAATACGAAACTTGCGATTCCGCCATCCCTGAGAACGGCTTCGGCGAAATTCAACTGCACGGCGTTGTTGGTTTGCAGGACAGGACGCATCAGGCTCACCCGGGGGCGCCGCAGGGGCGCGCTTGACCGCCCATGGCGGTGTCCTAATCTCGCAAGCCGTGGATTGCCGGGCAAGTGACCCAGAAGCTGCGCATGCTCAAAACCGAGGGGAGAACCGCCGCCGACATTTCGCCGGTCGAACGTCTGCACGCGCTCGTGACGGCGGATATGACGGCGACGGACCGGCTGATTCATGAACGCATGGGAAGCGCCGTCGCGCTCATCCCCGACCTCGCCCGGCACCTGATCGATTCTGGCGGCAAGCGCCTGAGACCGCTGCTCACCCTCGCCGCCGCGCGCCTCGGCGGCTATGCGGGCGCGGGCCACATCAAGCTCGCGGCGGCGGTCGAGTTCATCCACACTGCGACGTTGCTGCACGACGACGTGGTGGACGACAGCGCGCTCAGGCGCGGCAAGGTCTCCGCGAACATCGTCTGGGGCAACAAGCCGAGCGTCCTGGTCGGCGATTTCCTCTTCAGCCGCGCCTTCCAGCTCATGGTGGAGACGGGAAATCTCGCCGTGCTCGACATCCTGGCCGGCGCCTCGGCGGTGATCGCCGAAGGCGAGGTGATGCAGCTCAAATCCGCCAACAATCTCAGCGTCGCCGAAGACGACTATCTTCGCATCGTCAGCGCCAAGACCGCGGCCCTGTTCGCCGCGGCGGCGCAGTCCGGCGCGATTGTCTCGGGCCAGGCGCCGGAGCGGATCGCGGCGCTGCGGCGCTACGGCGACAATCTCGGCGTCGCCTTCCAGCTCGTCGACGATGCGCTCGACTATTCCGGACGCCAGGCGCTCATGGGCAAATCCGTGGGCGACGATTTCCGTGAGGCCAAGGTCACCTTGCCGGTGATCCTCGCCTTCCAGCGCGCGGGCGAGGCCGCGAAGAGGTTCTGGCTGCGCGCCATCGAGACCGGGCCGCAAAGCGAAAGCGACCTCGACCGCGCCATCACGCTTGTCGAAGAGACCGGCGCCATCAGCGAAACGATGGCCCGCGCGCGCCGCTACGCCGACCTCGCCAAGCTGGCGCTGGAGGCCGTTCCCGCCGGCGAGATCCGCGCCGTTCTGGGCGATATCGCCGATTTCTGCGTCGAACGCGCCTATTGAGCGATCCGCGTCGCCCTCACCCACCAGTCGGCATGCGCAAGGGCGATGACATTCGCTGCGCGTTCGGCGTCTTCGCCGCGCTCGAACAGGCCAAAGCAGGTCGCCCCGCTGCCCGACATGCGCGTCAGAAGAGCGCCTCGCTGAGCGGACAGTAGTGTCAGCGTCTCGCCGATGACCGGCCAAAGGCCGATCGCCGGCGCCTCCAGATCGTTTCCGGTCGCGCGGAGGAAGGCGAGCAGATCGTCGGGCCCGCCGAAGGAGAGAACTGGCGCGAGCGTCGCGCCGCGGCGTCTTTGCAGCGCGCGAAACACCTTGGCCGTGGGCGTCGACACGCCCGGATTAACGAGAACCATCGGCATCGCCGGAAGGCCCGCGACAGGCGTCAGGATCTCGCCGCGTCCTTCCATCCAGGCAGGCTTGCTGTCGACGCAAACCGGAACGTCCGATCCGATCTCGGGCGCGGCGAGGCGCGCAAGGCGTTCTCCGTCCTTCAGCGACCACAATTGCGCAAGACCCCTGAGCGCCGCGGCGGCGTCCGCCGATCCCCCGCCGATGCCAGAAGCGACCGGCAGGTTCTTGGTCAGAGAGATGGCGGCTTCAAGCGACATCAGGCGCGCGGCCTTCAGGACCAGATTGTCGTCGCCGCCGTCTAGGCCTTCGGCGAAGGGACCCTGGATCGAGAGCGAGGTCGTCGCCGAACGGCGAAGTTCGAGTTCGTCGCCGACCTCGGCGAAGACGACGAGGCTCTGCAGCGCGTGAAAGCCGTCGGCGCGCCTGTCTCCGACATGCAGGAACAGATTGATCTTCGCCGGCGCGAAGACGCGAACGCTATCGCTCACCGCCGGCCGTCTGAAGCTTCTGTTCGATCTTGGCCTTTTCCTCGCCCTCCGAGCCGAAGGCGAGCGCGTGGTTCCACTGAAACTGCGCGTCGCGCTTGCGGCCGATCTTCCACAGCGCGTCGCCGTAGTGATCGTTGATGGTGGGATCGCCCGGCACGAGCAGAATCGCGTCTTCGAGCGTCTTGGCGGCGTCGCCATAGCGGCCGAGCCGGTAATACGCCCAACCGACGCTGTCGACGATATAGCCGTCGTAGGGCTTCAGCGACCGCGCCTTCTCGAGCATCTTGAGCGCCTCGGGGATGTCGAGGCCCTTGTCCACCCAGCTATAGCCGAGATAGTTGAGGACCTGCGGCTCGTCGGGGCTGAGCTTGAGCGCAAGCTGCAGGTCGGCCTCGGCCGCCGGCCAGTTTTGCGAACGGTCCTCGGCGATGGCGCGCGCGTAGAACAGCGGCCAATCCTTCTTCTCGAGCTTGTCGGCCGGGCCCAGCGCCTCCACCGCCCGATCGTAGGCCTTCGCCGCGTCCGCGAATTTGTCGGCCGCCCGATAGGCGTCGCCCAGCGCCGTCCAGGTTTCCACGTCGGCGGGATCGGATTGCGAAAGGTCTTTCAGATCGCGAATGGCGTCCTCGGTCTTCCCGAGCCTCGCCTCGTCCGTCGCGATCTGGACGAGCGCCATGCGGCGATAGGGCGAGTCCTCGCTCACCTTGCGATAGGCGGCGATCGCGTCATCGTATTTCTGCAGCGTCTCCATGCGGTCGCCGAGAAGGATGTTGGCGAGATCGAGCTCGGGCCTCAGATAGAGCGCGAGCCTTAGATAGAGAATGGAGACGTCGACGCTGGATTCCTGCGTCAAGGAGGCGGCGATGCCGAACAACGCCTCCGCCACGCCTTCCTGCGGGCTGGAGACCAGCGCATCGGGCTTGTCGCCGCGTTCGATCCTGCGCATGGCCGCCCGCAGCACCGGGTTCAGGGCGAAATTCGCCGAGAGCTTGCCGTAAAGCGCCTTGGCGTCCGCCACGCGTCCGTTGCGCTCCAGAAAGCGCCCATAGGCGTTGACGAGGCGCGGCGACGGCCCGTCGATCTTCATGGCGTCGCCATAGGCTTCCGCCGCCGCCTGCGGCTGCCCCAAATATTCGAGGAGCAACGCCTCATGAAAAGCGGCGAGCGCGTCCATGCCAGCCTGGCCGCGCAGCGACTTCATGTCGGCGACGGCGGCCTGCGAGTCGCCCAGTCCCGCCGCGGCCCAGGCGTCGACCATCGCCACGGTGAGGGAGGTGAAGCTGCCCTTGGCGGATTTGCCGATCTGGTCGCGGGCCTGCCTGTAGTCCTTCCGCTTCAGAGCCGAAATGGCCAGCACCAGGCGGGAAGCCCGATCGTCGGGCGACGCCGCGACCAGCCGCTCGGCGAGTTCGGCGGCGTCGTCGATGTCGCCCGCCGAGGTCTTGTAAAAGAAGGCCAGCGCCTGAAGCGTCGGATCGCCAGGCTCGTGCTCGAGGCTGGATCCGTAGAATTTCGCGGCGTCGGCGATGTTGTGCTCGTCCGCCGCGAAACGGCCGGACAGATACGCGCCGAAACCCCTGGCGTCGCCGTTTTCGGAACCGGACAGCAGCGACGCCTGCGCGCCGCCAAGGCATGCGAACAACGCCGCGGCGGCTGCGATCGGCAATAGCGGGTTTCTGCGCAACGAGATCACCTCACATGTTCGAGTAGTTGGGCCCGCCCCCGCCCTCCGGCGTGACCCAGGTAATGTTCTGCTCGGGGTCCTTTATATCGCAAGTCTTGCAGTGCACGCAGTTCTGCGCGTTGATCTGAAAGCGCGGCCCCGCCGCTTCCTCCACCACTTCATAGACGCCCGCCGGACAGTAGCGCTGCGCGGGTTCTGCGTATTTCGGCAGATTCACCCTGATGGGAATGGACGGGTCTTTGAGGACCAGATGCACCGGCTGATCCTCCTCGTGATTGGTGTTCGACAGAAACACCGAGGAAGGCTTGTCGAAACTGATCACGCCGTCGGGTTTCGGATAGGCGATCGGCCTGCACGCGGCGGCCGGCTTCAGCGTCGCGTAGTCCGGCTTGCCGTGCCCCATCGTGCCGAACATGCTTAAGCCGAACAGTTGATTTGTCCACATATCGATGGCCGCCAGAGGCACGCCCGCAATCGTTCCGAGTTTGGACCAGAGCGGTTTCACGTTTCTTACACGGCGCAGGTCTTCGTACACGTGACTTTCACGATAGGCGGCCTCGTAAGCCTCGAGCGCGTCGCCCGAGCGGCCGGCCGCGAGCGCCGCGAAGGCCGCTTCCGCCGCCAGCATCGCAGACGCCATGGCGTTGTGGCTGCCCTTGATGCGCGGCACGTTCATGAAGCCGGCGCAGCAGCCGATCAGCGCGCCGCCCGGGAAGACGAGCTTGGGCACCGATTGAAGCCCGCCTTCGGTCAGGGCCCTGGCGCCGTAGCCGATGCGCTTGCCGCCTTCGAGATAGTCGCGGATGCGCGGGTGAAGCTTGAAGCGCTGAAACTCGTCGAAGGGCGAAATATAGGGATTGGCGTAGTTGAGGTGGACGACGAATCCGATCGAGCAGAAATTCTCGCCCCAGTGATACATGAACGCCCCGCCGCCTGTGGCGTTGTCGAGGGGCCAGCCAAGCGTATGCACGACCAGACCGCTCTTGTGCTTGTCCGGCGCCAGCTCCCACAGCTCCTTCAGCCCGATGCCGAATTTTTGCGGTTCGCGGCCGTCGTGAAGCCGGAATTTCTCGCATAGCCGCTTGGTCAGCGACCCGCGCGCGCCCTCGGCGAAGAGGACATATTTCCCGGTCAGGTTCATGCCGGGCGTGTAGGAGTCCTTGTGATGGCCGTCGCGCGCGACGCCAAGATCGCCGGTGACGACGCCGCGCACCTCGCCGCGCTCGCCATAAAGGATGTCGGCCGCCGGGAACCCCGGATAGATCTCGACGCCCAACGCCTCCGCCTGGGAGGCGAGCCAGCGGCACAGATTGCCGAGACTGACAATGTAGTTGCCGTGATTGCTCATCAGCGGCGGCATGGCGAAATGCGGCAGGCGCACGGCGCCCGCGGGGCCCAGGAAATAGAAGCGGTCGTCGGTCACCGGCGTATCGATCGGCGCGCCGCGTTCCTTCCAATCGGGGATCAGCGCATTGATCGCGATCGGATCGATGATGGCGCCCGACAGAACATGCGCGCCGATTTCCGAGCCCTTCTCGAGCACGCAGACGGAGACCTCGCGGCCGGCTTCGCCGGCCAATTGCTTCAGCCGGATTGCGGCGGAAAGGCCGGCCGGGCCGCCGCCGACGATCACGACATCGTAGTCCATGCTTTCGCGTTCGCCGGCCATGCGTAATTCCCGAGAAACCGTTGGGACATGGTTATGGGGCTGGGGATTTGCCGGATGCAATCCCCTTCCTGTCCGGCTAGGCTCGCGCCCGCCCAATTTCACAGGCGGGACGAGCCAACGATGCCTTCAGCGGCGGAAACGTTGTCGACCCTGGCTTGGCTGCTCGAAGCCGGGGCGGACGAAGCGGTCGGCGAAGCGCCGATCGATCGCTTTCGCGCGCCGGCCGCGGCGGCGGCCGAACCGCCTCGGGCGTCGAGGCCGGCGACGCCGCCCGTCCGCCCTGCTTTTTCGCCCCGTCCCGCCGCGCCGGCCGTCCGCAAGCCGCCGGGCGACGCCTCCGACGCGATCGGGATCGCCATCGAAAGCGCTCGCGCGGCCAATTCTCTCGCCGAATTGAAGGCCGCGCTCGAAGCCTTCGAAGGCTGCGCGCTAAAGCGCTCGGCCGCCAACACCGTCTTCGCCGACGGCGATCCCGGGTGCGGGATCATGCTGATCGGAGAGTCGCCGGGCCGCGACGAAGACCGGCAGGGTCTGCCCTTCGTCGGACGGGCGGGGCAGCTGCTCGACAAGATGCTGGCGGCGATCGGCCTCGACCGCTCGAAGGTCTACATCACCAATGTGCTCAACTGGCGGCCGCCGCAGAACCGCGATCCCTCGCCAGAGGAAGCGGCGATGTGCCTTCCCTTCCTTCGCCGGCACATCGAGCTCGTCGATCCGGAGATCATCGCCGTCCTGGGCTCGGTGCCGCTCCGGCATGTGATGGGAAACAGCGATGGAATATTAAAGACGCGCGGGCGCTGGCTCGAATATAGCGTCAGCGGGCGCATGCGGCCGGTCATGCCCACGCTGCATCCGGCCTATCTTCTGCGCCAGCCTTCGCACAAAAAGCTCGCATGGAGAGATCTTCAAGCTTTCGAGCGCAAGATCGCGGCGCTGGGTCTGCTCGAACGCCCCCACGCAAGAGGCTGATCGACATGGCAGGATTCCTCGCCGTCATGCGGACGACTGGACTCGGCGCCGCCCTCTTCTGGCTCGCGCTCGCGGGCGCGAGCGCCGACGAGGCTTCGCCGCAAGCCGCGTCCGCTTCGGTTTCGCCCGAGACGCTGTCGTCGCAGGATGCGGCGCGCTACCGGCAGATTTTCGAGGCCGAGCGGGCCGGCCGCTTCGAAAAGGCCGAGGCGCTGTTCGCCAAAGTGGATGACAAATGCCTCCAAGGCTATGTCGAGGCGGAGCGCTATCTCTCCCCGCATGGCGGGCGCACGCCGGTCAAGACTCTCGTGCGCTGGCTGGAGAAGTATCGCGACCTTCCGATCGCCGAACGCATCTATCGCCTCGCCGTGAAGCGTTCGACCCGGCGCGTCCGGCGGCGCCATCGCACCGTGGTCTACGCGGTCGTGACCGGCATTCCCGCGCCCGCGTCCATGCCGCATCTGAGAGGCGGCGGATACGAGGACGTGAACCTTCCCGATCCGCCGCTCGCCTCCGACATCGCGCGCGCCGCCCAAGCGCAGATCAACGCAGCGATCAAGGCAGACAATCCGGACCAGGCGATGGCCGTCCTTCAGCCCCTGATCGACGCCCGCAGCGCGCCGCAGTCCGACATCGCCCGTCTGTCGCAGCGCGTCGCCGCATCCTATTTCGCGGAAGGAATGGATCAGAAGGCCTATGACCTCGCCAGCCGGGAGGCCGACGACGACGGCGGACGACAGTCGGCGCCGCTGCTCGACTGGAACGCGGGGCTTTCGGGATTTCGCCTCGGCCTCTATCACGACGCAGCGGCGCATTTCGAAACGCTCGCGCAGGTGGGCTCTGTCGCGAACTGGGTGCGCAGCGCCGCATCGTTCTGGGCCGCCCGCGCCCATATGCGCGCCAACGAACCCGAGCGCGTCGTCACGCTGCTGAACTTCGCCGCGCGCGAAGAGCCGACCTTTTATGGACTTCTCGCCGAACAGCTGCTGGGCCGCGACACGGAATCCGGCTTCTCCGATCCGGTCCTGACCCAAACCGACCTGTCGCAGTTCATGCAAATTCCGCCGGCCCATCGTGCGGTCGCGCTGTGGCAGGCCGGCGAATACGACGATGTCGGCGAGGAGCTTTCGCGCGCCTTCGCCGCCATCGACATGAAGCAGGATCCCGCCTTCGCCGCGCTCGCGCGCGCGCTCAATGTCCCGAGCCTCGAACTGCGCGCCAGCGAAACCAGCGCCTCGCGCGGGATCATGCTCACGGGACTGTTTCCCGTGCCCCAGTACAAGCCCGACGGCGGATACACGATCGATCCGGCGCTGGTGCTGGCGATCGCCCGCGCAGAAAGCCGCTTTCACGCCGACGCCATCTCGTCCGCCGGCGCGCGCGGGCTCATGCAGCTCATGCCGGCGACGGCGGTCCATATCGGCGGCCCCGGAGCGGCGGAGCGGCTGACCGATCCCGCCTACAACATGACCGTCGGCCAGCGTTATGTCGGCCAGCTGCTCGACATGTACAACGGCAATCTGGTCGAGCTTTGCGCGGCCTACAATGCCGGGCCGCTGAAAGTGTCGAACTGGATGGCGGCGCGCGAGGGCAAGGGCGACGACGCGCTTCTCTTCATCGAGAGCATGCGCGCTCCGGAAACGCGCTTCTATGTCAAGCGGCTTCTGACCTATCACTGGATGTATCGCCGCAGGCTTGGCCTGGAAGCGACGGCGCTGCGCGACATGGCCGCGGGCGTTTGGCCGACCTACAAGCCGCCGCGCCAGCCGGCGCCCCCGCCGCCGCCCACAGCCGCTCCCGAGGAAGACAATGCAGCCGCAATCGATTGACGAGACCCGGCCTTTCGTTCCCGTCCGCATCGCGGTGATGACCGTCTCAGACACGCGCACCGTCGCGGACGACACATCCGGCGACACGCTCGCCGAACGGATCGCCGCGGCCGGACATGCGCTCGCGGCGCGAACGATCCTAAAAGATGACGAGGCCGCGATCGCAAGGCAGCTGCGCGCCTGGATCGCCGATCCCGGAATCGACGTCGTGATCTCGACCGGCGGCACCGGGCTCACCGGGCGCGACGTCACGGTGGAGGCGTTCCGTTCCGTGTTCGAAAAGGAGATCGACGGGTTCTCGGTGATCTTCCATCAGATTTCGTTCCAGAAGATCGGCACTTCCACACTTCAGTCCCGGGCGTGCGCGGGCGTCGCTGGCGGAACCTATCTGTTCGCCCTGCCCGGCTCGCCCGGCGCGGTCAAGGATGGCTGGGACGGAATCCTGAAATGGCAGCTCGACCTGCGGCATCGGCCGTGCAACTTCGTGGAAATCATGCCGCGGCTCGAGGAGCACCGCAAAATGCCGCTCTCGCCGTGAGCGTCGATCCCGCCTAGACTTCGCAGCCGCATAGGGAGCATGCCATGAGCGTCGCGCTGTTGGTCGGCACGCCGAAAGGCGCCGCAATTCTTCGCAGCCAGGATCGCAAAACCTGGAGCCGCGATTTCGTATTGCGCGGCTGGCCGGTGACCGCGAGCGTTCGCGACGACAAGGGCCGGGTCTACGCGGCGGTGAACAGTCCCAATTACGGCGTCGCGATCTTCGTCAGCGACGACCTCAAGACCTGGACGCAATTGCCCGCCGCGCCGCGCTACCGGCCCGAGGACCGAGGCAATCCGGAACATCACAGAATCGTCTCGCAAATGGACTTCACCGGCGTGCTCAAGAGCGGCGGCCGCTTCGTCGATCAGATCTGGACGCTGCATTTCGCCCATGGCGCGCTCTATGCGGGCGTCTCCGAAGCGGGGCTGTTCGTCAGCCGCGACCGGGGCGAATCCTGGCAGCCGGTCGACGGATTCAACAATCATCCGACGCGCGACAGCTGGGCGCCGGGCGCGGGCGGACTCGGCGCGCACACCGTTCTGAGCGACGATCGCAATCCGCAGCGCATGTGGGTCGGCGTCTCCGCGGCCGGATTCTTCCGAACCGATGACGGCGGCAAGACCTGGACGCCGAAGAACGAGGGCGTCAACGGCGAACTCGGCCAGTGCGTGCACAGCGTAACGCACGATCCGGCCAACGCCGGCGTCCTGTTCCGCCAGGAGCATCGCGGCGTTCATCGCAGCGACGACGGAGGCGACAGCTGGAAAGTGATCGAGGACGGCCTGCCCGTCACCGAGCTTTCGGACGGTCACCGCTGCTCGTTCGGCTTTCCCTGCGTCATGGACCGCCGTTCAGGGCGCGTGTTCGTTGCGCCGCTCGACGGCGACAATTTCCGCTTTCCGCGCGACGGCCAGCTGACGGTCTATCGATGCGCGGACGGCGCGCGGTGGGAGGCGAAATCGAGCGGTCTTCCCGCAGACTGCTTCACCGCAGTGCTGCGCGGCGCGATGGCGGCCGATCAACTAGATCCCGGCGGGGTCTATCTCGGCACCGCTTCGGGCGCGGTCTACGCCAGCGCCGATTGCGGAGACAGCTGGCGCGAAATCGCAAGCGGGCTGCCACGCATCATGAGCGTCGAAGCCTATCCCTCATGAGCGGCGCGGCGCGCGTGCGCCTGCCGCCGGTGCTCCGCACGGTGATGGGCGGGCGCTCCGAGCTGGAGGCGCAGGGCGCGACGATCGAAGACGTGCTGCGGACGCTCGCCAAATCCTATCCCGGGCTCGGCCTTCACCTCTTCGACGAGAGCGGACGGGCGCGGCGAAACATCGTCTGCCTGCACCGCGGCGAGCTTGTGCGGGCCGCAGAGTTCGGCGCGCGTCAGGTCGGCGCCGGAGACGAAATCGCGCTCACCAATGCGCTCGCGGGAGGTTAGCCGACGATGGCGGCCTCCGTCGCGGCGGCGACCTCCTCGCGCGTGACGCCCGGTGCGAGCTCGACGAGCTTAAGGCCGCCGGGAACGACATCGAGCACGGCAAGATTCGTGATCACGCGCTGAACGCAGGCGACGCCCGTCAGCGGCAGGGTGCATTTCTTCAGCAGCTTCGGCCTTCCGGCCTTGTCGGTATGGTCCATGACCACGACGCAGCGTTTGACGCCGGCCACCAAATCCATCGCCCCGCCCATCCCCTTGACCAGCTTGCCGGGCACCATCCAGTTGGCGAGGTCGCCCGTCTCCGAGACTTCCATGGCGCCGAGGATGGAAAGGTCGATATGCCCGCCGCGGATCATGGCGAAACTGTCGGCCGAGGAGAAATAGGAAGTGCGCGCAAGCGCGGTGACCGTCTGCTTGCCTGCGTTGATCAGATCCGCATCGACCTCGCTTTCGAGAGGGAAGGGACCCATGCCCAGCATGCCGTTCTCCGACTGGAGCGTCACGTCGACGCCGTCGGGAATGTAGTTGGCCACCAGGGTCGGAATGCCGATTCCCAGATTGACGTAGAAACCGTCGCGCAGTTCGCGCGCCGCGATCTTCGCCATATCGTCTCTTGTCCAGCCCATGCGCGCCTCAAGCCGCTTCGCGCACGGTGCGCTTTTCGATGCGCTTCTCGTAGCGCGCCCCTTGCAGGATGCGCTGCACGAAAATCCCGGGCGTGTGGATCGCATCGGGGTCGAGCGCGCCCACCGGCTCCAGACGCTCGACCTCGGCGACTGTCGTCTTGCCGGCCATCGCCATCATCGGATTAAAGTTGCGCGCGGTCTTCCGGTAGATGAGGTTGCCCGCTTCGTCGCCCTTCCACGCCTTGACGATCGCCAGATCGGCGCGCAGCCCGCGCTCGAGCACATAGGTCTCGCCGTCGAACACCTTGAGCTCCTTTCCTTCCGCCACCAGCGTGCCGACGCCGGTCTTGGTGTAGAAGCCGGGGATGCCCGCGCCGCCGGCGCGAATGCGTTCGGCCAGAGTTCCTTGCGGATTGAACTCGAGCTCCAGCTCCTTGTTCAGATATTGCCGCTCGAAGGTCGCGTTCTCGCCGACATAGGAACTTATCATCTTGCGAATCTGACGCGTCTGCAGCAGCAGCCCGAGGCCGAAATCGTCGACGCCGGCGTTGTTTGAAATCACGGTGAGATTCTTCACGCCGGATTCCTTGAGGGCAAAGATCAAATTTTCCGGAATTCCACACAATCCGAAGCCGCCCGCCATGATCGACATGCCGTCGAAGAGCAATCCCTCAAGCGCGGCGGCGGCGGTCGAAAAGACTTTGTTCATGAGTGCGTCTCAAAATTGGCGCACGATTATTGGCGATGCGGCGCATGTCGGCAACCCTGCTTCGGCATGCGCGAAAGACGTCCCGCAAGCCGCTCGCCTTGCATGCGCGTTGAACGAATGAGAGTATCGAATCGGGGTCGGGTCTCTTTTTGTTTCGTGGGAGCATCGCGATGAAGACCTTCTCCATCACCCTTTCCGCCGCAGCGCTTCTTCTGGCAACCGCATCCGTCGCGAAGGCCGCGACGGGCGCCCATCCTCCCTGGCAATACGGCTCGATGGCCGGCGCCGATCTCGGGGCCAACGCCGATCTGCACGGCGCGGTGCCCTTCCCCGCCAACAATCCCTGGAACAAGGACATTTCGAAGGCCAAGGTCGATCCCAATTCCGACAACCTCATCGCCTCGATCGGCCTGGACACCGGGCTTCATCCCGATTTCGGTAGCGGCCTTTGGGAAGGCGGGATCATCGGCATCCCCTATATCGTGGTGCCGGACTCCCAGACCTATGTGAAGATCAAGCTTGAAGCCTACAAGGACGAGAGCGACAAGGGCCCCTTCCCAATTCCGCCCGACGCGCCGATCCAAGGCTATAAGCCCGACGGCTCAGACTTCGGCGGCGACCGTCACGTCATCGTCATCGACCGCGACACCAACCGCATGTACGAGATGTATCGCTCCTTTCCGCTGCGAAATATGCGCTGGAGCGCGGACGCCGGCGCCAAGTTCCATCTCGATTCCAACAATGTGCGCCCCACCGAGCAACCGGGCTGGACGAGCGCCGACGCCGCGGGCCTTCCGATCTTTCCCGGTCTTGTGCGTTACGACGAGGCCTCGAGAGGCGTGATCCCCCACGCGCTGCGCTTTACAATCTCGCGCAGCCGCAGGGCTTATGTGCCGCCCGCCAATCACTGGGCCTCGTCCGACGACGATCCAAACCTGCCGCCGATGGGCATGCGCGTCCGCCTTAAGGCGAGCTATCAGATTCCGGACAGCTTCAGCACCGAGACCAAGGCGGTGCTTCAGGCGCTCAAAACCTACGGCATGATCGTCGCCGACAACGGCAGCAACTGGTACATCTCAGGCGCGCCGGACGAGCGCTGGAACAACAGCGCCCTGGTGGGCGAGCTCGCCCAGGTCAAGGGCTCCAATTTCGAAGTCGTCAAGATGAAGGGCATCGTCACGCCCTGACGGCTGCGCCTTGAGGGCCGCCCGCAGCGCGCGGGCGGCCCGGCGCTCCGCGCACGCGATCCCGAAGGCCAAGCGCCGCTTGCCAAGGCGGCGGCGGTGGCGCTATTCCGCGTCCCCGCATCGGTTTCGTCCCAATCCCCAAAGCGTCGAACGGGCGCAGCGGCACGGAGGCCTTCATGAAAGCGCTCGTCAAATCCAGGCCCGAGGTCGGCATCTGGCTCGAGGACGTTCCCGAGCCCGAATACGGAATCGACGACGTTCTGATCAAGGTGCTGAAGACCGGCATCTGCGGCACCGACGTGCATATCTACAACTGGGACAGCTGGGCGCAGAAGACGATCAAGCCCGGCACCGTCGCGGGCCACGAATTCGTCGGCCGCATCGTCGCGGTCGGATCTAACGTCCACGGCCACAAGGTCGGCGACCTCGTCAGCGCCGAAGGCCACATCGTGTGCGGCCATTGCCGCAACTGCCTCGCAGGACGTCGCCATCTCTGCGCCAACACGCTGGGCGTCGGCGTGAATCGCAACGGCGCCTTCGCCGAGCTCGTGGCGGTTCCTGCGCCCAACATCTGGCATTGCGACGCCAAGATCCCGCTCGACCTTTACGCCATCTACGATCCGATGGGCAACGCGGCCCACACCGCGCTCTCCTACGACCTGGTGGGGGAGGACGTGCTCATAACCGGCGCGGGGCCCATCGGCGTCGGCGCGGTGCCGATGGCGATCAAGGCCGGCGCGCGCTTCGTCGTCGTGACCGACGTCAATCCCTACCGCCTCGACCTCGCGAAAAAAATGGGAGCGACCGCGGTCGTCAACGTCGCCAAGGAGGATTTGCGCGCGACGATGAAGGATCTCGGCATGCAAGAGGGTTTCGACGTGGGGCTGGAGATGTCGGGCAATCCCGCGGGCCTGCGCCAGATGATCGACGTCATGGCGCATGGCGGAAAGATCGCAATGCTCGGCATCCAGTCGGGCGAGACCGGCGTCGACTGGGACGCGGTCGTGTTCAAGGGCTTAAACATCCGCGGCATCTACGGGCGCATGTTCGGAGAGACCTGGTACAAGCTCACCTCGATGATTCAGAGCGGCATGGACATCTCGCCGATCATCACCCATCGCTTCTCCTACAAGGATTTCCAGAAGGGATTCGACGTGATGCGCTCGGGCAATTCCGGCAAGGTCATTCTTGACTGGAGCGAGCTGTGAGCGCGGCGCTCGACAAGAGCCTCGCCGCCGATCTCGATGCGATGAAGGCGGCGGGAACGCTCAAGACCTTCCGCCACATCACCGGGCCGATGGACACCGAGGTGACGATGGCGGAGAAGGCCGGCCGCGTGCTGGTCCTGTCCTCGAACAACTATCTTGGCCTCGCCGACCATCCCGAGGTGATCGCCGCCGGAAAGAAGGCGCTCGACGACTACGGCGCGGGAACGGCCTCGGTCCGTTTCATCTGCGGAACGTTCTCGATCCATGACGCGATCGAAAAGGCGCTGGCGGAGCTGTCGCGCACGGAAGCGGCGCTGACCTATGTGTCGTGTTGGAGCGCGAACACCGGACTGATCCCCGCAATCGCCGGCGACCAGGACGCGCTCGTCTCCGACGAGCTCAACCACGCCTCGCTCATCGACGGCTGCCGCGCCTCGCGGGCGCGCCGTCTCGTCTACAAGCACTCCGACATGGCCGATCTCGACGCCAAGCTCGAGAGCGTGAAGGGCGCGCGGCGCATATTCGTCGTCACCGACGGCGTGTTCTCGATGGAAGGCGACATCGCCAACCTGCCCGACATCATCCGGCTGGCGAAGACGCACGGCGCCTTGATCGTGCTCGACGATTCTCACGGCACGGGGGTGATGGGCGAGCACGGCCGCGGAACGGCCGAGCACTTCGGCGTCGAAGGCAAGATCGACATCATCACCGGAACGCTCGGCAAGGCGCTGGGCGGCGCCGCCGGCGGCTATGTCGCCGGCTCGAAGACTCTGATCGATTTTCTGTCGCAGGTCTCCCGGCCGCAGCTCTTCTCGAACGCGCTTCCGGCGACGATCGCCGCCAGCGCCGGCAAGGCGATCGAAATTCTCAACCGCGAACCCGAGCGCGTGGCGCGGCTTCACGCCATTACCCGCATGCTGCGCGAGGGGCTCAAGGCGCGCGGCTTCAAGCCGCTCGACGGCGAAAGCGCCATCGTGCCGATCATTGTCGGCGACACCGCCTTCGCCATCAAGATGAGCCAGGCGCTGCTCGCCGAAGGCATCTTCATCACCGGTTTCGGCTATCCGGTGGTGCCGGAGGGAACGGCGCGCCTGCGCATCCAGGCCTGCGCCGCCCTCACCGACAAGCAGATCGACTTCGCTCTGGGCGCGTTCGAAAGGGTCGGAAAGCAGCTCGGCGTGATTTGACTGCTGCGGCCCGCGCCGCACGCAAACATCGCCGGCATCGTGACTCTGAATCGCATTCTCAGAAACGCGGCCCGCCCTGCGGCGGGAGTGGACGCGCTGAGAACGCCTCGCAACCCTCATTGCTTGACCATCGTCAAAGACGCTGAGGGCCAGCGCGCGTAGCGTTCATTGCTCGGACGGGTCCGGGCGCGCGGCGAAGGCGCGCAAATCCAATTGGGGGCGATCATGAAATCGAATCGTGCGATCGGCGCGCTGGCGGCGGCGCTGGGCTTCAGTTTCGCCGCACCCATGACGGCGACGCCGGCGATGGCCGTGCCGAGTTTCGCCGAGCAGACCGGTCAGCCCTGCGCAGCCTGCCACATCGGCGGCTTCGGCCCGCAGCTCACGCCGTTCGGTCGAACTTTCAAGCTCGAAGGCTATACGATGCGTGCGGGAGAAACGTTCACCAATCCGCTCTCGGCGATGGCGGTCGCCTCCTTCGTCAACACCGCGAGCGACCAGCCGGCGCCGCCCGCGCCCCACTACGACGTCAACAACAACGTCACCATCGACCAGGTCAGCGCCTTCGTCTCCGGCGGCATCGGCGAGCACTTCGGCGGCTTCACGCAATGGACATGGGACGGCGTCGGCCGCGCCTTCGGTTGGGACAATATCGATATCCGCGCCACCGATCATGTGACCGTCGCAGGCTCCGACGTATTGCTCGGCCTCAGCCTCAACAATTCGCCGACCGTCGAAGACGCCTGGAACACGCTTTCGGCATGGGGCTTTCCCTACACCGGCAGCGATCTTGCGCCGGCGCCGGCCGCCGCCACGCTCCTCGACGGAGGTTTCGCGCAAGCCTCGCTCGGGACCAGCGCCTACGCCTATTGGAATTCGGAGATCTACGCCGAAGTCGCTCTCTACTGGACGCCTTCCAACCGGTTCCTGAGCGCGATGGGGGCCGATTTCGGTCCCGGGCCAATCGACGGCGCGGCGCCCTATCTGCGCGTCGCCTACCAGAAGGACCTGGGCGATCAGAACTACGAGATCGGCGCGTTCGCCTTCTTCCCCGACCTGCGCCCGGACGGCGACGCCAGCACGGGACGAACCGATTCCTATTCCGATTTCGGCATCGACGGCCACTATCAGTTCGTGGGCAATGGCGACGACATCTATACGTTCAACGGGCGCTACACCCACGAGCGCCAGGACCTGAACGCGACCTTCCTTCTCGGCGGGGCCGCCAACCGATCGAACACGCTCAACGATTTCCGTTTCGACGTTTCCTATTTCTGGCGGAACATGCTCGGCGGAACGATCCAGTACTTCGACACCTGGGGCTCGAAGGACGCGCTGCTCTACGCCGACAACGCCGCCCTGAAGCCCGATAGCGCAGGCCTCCTGCTGCAACTCGACGGAACGTTGTTCGGGCGCGACATGAGCGTGCTTGGCGGACGATTCAATCTGCGCGCCGGCCTTCAGTACACGATCTACACCAAGTTCGACGGCGCGGGGACGAATTACGACGGCCTGGGCCGCAACGCCTCCGACAACAACACCATCCGGCTCTATGTCTGGACGGCTCTCTAGGCCAGCAAGGCGCGGCGCTCCGGCGCGCCGCGTCCGCACTCAAACGACCAGCTTTCGATAGAGATGCCACGTCGCGTGGCCGAGGACGGGGACCGCGACCGCAAGCCCGATGAAGAGCGGGATCGATCCCAGCGCCAGCGTCACGGCCACGATCAGGCCCCACGCCGCCATCGGCAGCGGATTTTCGAACACCGCGCGCGCCGAAGTCGCAATGGCGGTGTCGAGGCCCGAGTCGCGATCGATCAACAGCGGGAACGAGACCAGGCTGATCGTCATCGCCAAGAGCGCGAACACGAATCCGGAGGCCATTCCCGCCGCGATCATGATCCAGCCCTCGCGCGTGGCAACCACGTCGTGCAGGAAGGCCGCGGCCGACGGCGGCGGCGCCGGGCCCAGCGTGCGGTCGAAGATCAGCCAGGCGGCGGCCAGCCAGGCGAGAAAAATCGCGATCAGCATCAGCCCCAGCACCCAGATGGCGCCGACGGCCGGCGCGCTGAAGACGTCAAACGCGTTCGCCCAGCGCGCCTCGCGCCCCTGCTCCCGCAGCCGGCTCATCTCGTAGAGGCCGACGACGGCGAAGGGCCCGATGATGGCGAAGCCCGACGCCAGCGGAAAGATGAGCGGAATGAGGTTGAGGCCCGAGGCGAAGCGCGCAAGCACGAGTCCCATCACCGGATAGATCGTGCAGAGGAACAGGACGTCGCTGCGATAGGCGCCGAAGTCTTCTGCGCCTTTCGCCAGCGCCTCGCGCAGGTCCGCCAGGCGGATCCGCCGCACCGCCGGCGCCGGCGAATGAATCGTGTCCTGGATGTGATGCAGGGAATGTCCGGCGTAACGGACGATGTGCGCCGCGTCCACCAAACGCGCGCCGCTCCATTCGATCGGATTCTTGATGGTCATGGGCCAACCTCCGCCTTCGGCGTATCGATCGGGAAAGCCCGCGAGACGCCGCGGGGTTCCCGCAACGAGCGAAAGTATAGTCCGCGACGGCTCCGCTGTCAGCCGGCCACCCGGCCCCGGAAGCCTTCGCGGCCATCCGCGCGCGGCGGCAGGCGAGCTTGCGTTTCCGAAAATCCGTCCCCTCGGCTATCGTCCTGACGACGAGAGCGCGCAATTCGGGCGACGGGGCAAGACCGTGACGGACGGCTCAACGGCGACGGCTTCGCCGCGTGTTTCCTATCTGGCGCTCGCGCTGGCGGTTGCGGCGCTTGCGACCGTGTCGAACGAATTCGGGCAAGTCGTCCTGTCGCGCCTGTCCTCTCTTGAGGATGCGCCCGCAGCGCCCGCCATGGCCGCGTCGGGGTTGTTCGCGCTTTGCAGCTTCGCGAGTTTTTACGCCACGCGCGGCACGGCCCTGCCCTCCTTTGTCGCGGCGATTGCGCTGGGAATCGCGGGACGCACGCTGTTCGCGCCGATCGTCGACGATCGCGAAATGCTGACGGCGATCGTGACGGCGAGCGCGGCGATCGTGCTTTTCGGCGGCGGGCTCGAAATGCCGCTGCGCGACTTTGTGCGGCTCTTCGTAAAGATCGCGCTGTTGGCGGGGCCGGGCGTCATCCTCACGGGCTTCGCGCTCAGCCAGGCCGCTCAAGCGGTCGCGCCCGCGATGGGCGCGGCGATGACGCCGGCGGCGGCGATCCTTCTCGGCGCGATCCTGGCCTCGACGGATCCCGCCGCCATCGTTCCCCTGTTGCAGCCCCTGAAATTCAAACGCCGCGCCGCCAAGGACATCGTCATCGCCGAAAGCGCGTTGAATGACGTCGTCGGAGCGATGCTCACGACGGCCTTTCTCAAGCTCCCGCTCGCCGGATTGGGCGTCGCCGCCGCTTACGGCGCGCTTTGGGCGCCGGCCAATTATCGCTTTCTCGCCGAGCAGGCGGGCTATGGCGCTCTATTCGGCATCGCCGGCTTTGCGGCGCTTCGCATTCTGTCGCGGATCAAGCGCAAACACGCCGCGCCCTACGGCGCCGACCAGGTCTATTTTCTTGCCACGCCCGTCATTGTCTTCGCGGCGGCCTCCGCATTCGGGGGGAGCGGATTTCTCGCCGCCTTCATCGCCGGGCTCTGCTTCCATGTCGAAGAGCACATGGCCGGGATCGAGCGGTTCTTCCATCATGTCGTCGACGGCGTGGCCAAGCCCGCGATCTTTCTTCTGCTCGGGGCAATGGTCGACCTTCACGCGCTGATCTCCTATGCGCCCGCCGGGATCGCGATCGCGCTCGTCTTCGTCGCCGTTCTGCGGCCTGCGATGGTGCTGCTCATGCTCGGGCCGTACGCCTTGTTTCCGAAGAGCTCGCGCGGGCTCAGCCTCAACGAAATTGCGTTCGTTTCCTTCATCCGCGAGACCGGAGCGATCCCGGCGGTGCTTCTGGTCACAGCGGTCGCGCGGGCGCCGGCGCCGGTCGATGGGCTCGTCGAGATTGGCATGTGGACGATTCTCGTCACGCTGACCTTCGCCCCGCCGCTGACGCCTTATCTGGCGCGAAGGTTTGGCCTGGCGCAATGAGCCTCACGCCGCGTATGGCCCGTACTGATAATATTTCGGGTAACGGTCGAGCCGCACATGCACCCAGGGCACGCCGAGTCCGGATGTGCTGATCCAGAAGCGGTTCGAGCTCGACTCCAGACGCTCCATCGCCTTTTTACCCAGCAAGGCCAGGAGCGAATGAATTTGCGGGCGCGGGCCAAGGCGTAGAAACGCCGCCAGATGCGCATAGCAATCCGCGTCCGATATCCGTCGCGGCGCGATCAGCAGCGCATCGCCGCCGAGATTTGGAAAAGCGGTCGCCTGCTCGGCGTCCGCGGCGTTTAGGTGGGAGGCGAAGTCCGCATCGCTCGCGCGCGGCCGCAGAAGCGCATCTGCGGGAATGAGCGCGCATTCGAACGGCGCCGCGAGCGCATCGCGCGAGACCGGCGGCATTTCCCAGAAGAACGCGGGATAAGGCGAAGCCGCGAGCGCGGCGATGAAGAGATCGCGAAAGGACCCGTCGTCGCGCAGCCCCGCGATCGCCTCGCCCGCGCTGAGCGCGCGCCCGTCGCGTTCGAAAGAGACGATCTCCCCCTCGACGCCCTCAGCCGGCTTTCGCCGCGCCTTTCGCACAAGAGCCTCCGCCGCGACCAAACCCGCCCGGCGACGCGCCGGCGCGGGTTGCGCCAAAACGGAGCCTAGCGCGGCTTGATCCGATCGTGCTCGGTCGGAAGCCCGCCCGGAAGGGCGCCGCCCTGCCGCCCTTCGGGCTCGTCGCGGAGCGTCGCGCGCATCGGCCGCCGCTCCTTGACGGACTCGCTCGATCCCGGCGCGTCGAGGTCGCCCTCTGGGTCCTTGGCGTCGTCGGGTTGGGTGCGACGATCGTCGTCCTTGGGACCGGCCATCGTGTCGGCCAGCTCGCGCTCCGCGCGTTTGCGGTCTTTTTCGTAGGCTGCGTCGAAACCCTTGCCCGCGCCGCCCACAAGAGGACTGTTGTAGCGATTCCAGACCATCGGCGATGTCTCCCTTAACGGATGCTAAACGCGCCGAGCCGGCCAGGCGCTACGCCATCGCCCTTCGCGCATGATTGTTTCGCACCCTCGCGCCAGCCCTATTTCGCGCTGGCGTATTCCCTTTCATTGGCGCATGATTGTGCTTCGACCGGGTCGCAGAATCCGGCGGGGAGGAAATATGGCTCTGGTTCATCATCACGAGCCGGATCATGCGCATGACATGGCGCTCATCGGCCTTGCTGCGCTTGTGATCGGCATTATCGCGGTCGCAGTGCCCGTGCTGCGCGTCTGCGTCGACTATCTGTTCGGCCTCTTCTAGGCGCGCGCCGCCGCATTTCGAAACATTTCGCAAATTCACGCCTGCGCGACGGGAACGAATTTGACGCTCCCAACGCTGGATTGTCGCAGTTGCGAAGGGTAATCAGTGCGCCGCGGAAAGTTCTCCGGTCGCTCTGACGGATCGTCATGTCCCTGACGCGCAAGTTCCCTGTTGCGTTCCTGGCCCTTCTTGCAGTTGCCGCATGCGGCCGGAATGCCCCGCCCAAGCGCCCTCCGCCGGAGGTCGGCGTCATCGTGCTCAGTCCGCAGCCGGCGGAACTCACCACGGTGCTGCCGGGCCGCACCGACGCCTATGCGGTGTCGGAGGTTCGCCCGCAGGTGAGCGGGATCATCAAGGCGCGGCTGTTCACCGAAGGCGCGCTCGTCAAGCAGGGCCAGGCCCTCTACCAGATCGATCCTGCGCCTTACAAAGCTGCCTATGACAACGCCGCCGCCGGGCTCGCCGCCGCAAAGTCGAAGGCGGAGCGTTACGCGGCGCTGCTCAAACAGAACGCCATCGCCAAGCAGGACTATGACGATGCGGTCGCCGCCTACAAGCAGGCTGCCGCCGAAACCGAGTCTGCGCGCATCAATCTCGGCTATACGCGCATTACCGCTCCGATCGGCGGACGCATCGGCATTTCGGCGGTGACGCAGGGCGCGCTCGTCATGGCGGGACAGACGAACGCCCTCGCCACCATCCAGACGCTCGATCCCATTTATGTCGACATCACCCAATCGAGCAGCGAGCTTCTGGCGCTCAAGCTCGCCGTCCAACGCGGAACGTTGAAGAACCGCGAGCCGCAAGACGCCAAGGCGACTCTCACGCTCGACAACGGCGTCGCCTATCCCTTGCCCGGACGGCTCGAATTCAGCGAAGTCAGCGTCGATCCGGAAACGGGCGCGGTGACGCTGCGCGCCATCTTTCCCAATCCGGACGGAATACTCCTGCCCGGCATGTTCGTGCGCGCGACGATCGTCGAAGGCGTAGATCCCAAGGCCATTCTCGCGCCGCAGCGAGGCGTGAGCCACAACGAGAAAGGCGAGCCGACCGCGCTCGTCGTCGACGCAAAGGGCTTCGCGCGGCTGCGGGTGCTCAAGACGGCGCGCGCCATCGGCGACAAGTGGCTGGTCACGGAAGGCCTCAAGGCCGGCGACCGGTTGATCGTGGAGGGCCTGCAGAAGATCGCGCCCGACATGCCGGTGCGCGCGGTCCCCGCCTCGTTCGCCAAGGAAGGCGCGCGCGGCTGATGGGCCTTTCGGCGTTCTTTATCGAAAGACCGGTCTTCGCGTGGGTGATCGCGATCGTGATCGCGCTCGTGGGCGTGCTCGCCATTTTCACGCTTCCGATCACGCAGTATCCCACCATCGCCCCGCCCGCGGTCACCATCGTCGCCAACTATCCCGGCGCGTCCGCCGAGACCGTGCAGAATTCCGTCACCCAGGTTATCGAGCAGCAGCTCACGGGCGTCGACAACCTTCTTTATTTCTCTTCGTCCAGCAGCTCGAACGGCCAGGTCTCGATCACCGCCACCTTCGCGCCGGGAACCAATCCCGACATCGCCCAGGTGCAGGTGCAGAACAAGGTGCAGCAAGCCCTCCCCGTGCTGCCCGAAGAGGTCCAGCAGCAGGGCGTCGTCGTGCTCAAATCGCAGTCGAGCTTCCTGCTTGTCGTCGCGCTCTACGACGTCAGCGGCCGCTACACCAATATCGACATCTCGGACTTCATCGCGACGAAACTGCAGGATCCGCTGTCGCGCGTCTCCGGCGTGGGACAGGCCCAGGTCTTCGGGTCGCCCTACGCCATGCGCGTCTGGCTCGACCCTTTCAAGCTGAACAGCTACGGGCTGACCCCGGCCGACGTCTACAACGCCATACAGGCCCAGAACGTTCAGGTCTCCGCCGGCGAGGTCGGAGGGCTGCCGTCGGTGAAGGGCCAGCAGCTTAACGCCACCGTCACCGCCCAATCGCGCCTCGAAAGGCCAGAGCAGTTCCGAAATATCGTGCTCAAGAGCAGCCAGGGCGGCGCCATCGTGCGCCTTGGCGACGTGGCGCGCGTCGAGCTGGGCGCCAGAAGCTACGCCGTGGTGAGCCGGATGAACGGAAGGCCCGCCGCCGGCATCGCCATCCAGCTCGCGCCCGGCGCCAACGCGCTCAAGACCGCCGATGCGGTGAAGGCCAAGGCGCGCGAACTCGCCTCGACCTTTCCGCCGGGCGTCAAGCTCGCCTTTCCCATCGACAACACCACCTTCATCCGCCTGTCGATCAACGAAGTCATCAAGACGCTGGTCGAGGCGACATTGCTCGTCATCGTCGTGATGTTCGTCTTTCTTCAGCACTGGCGCACGACGCTGATCCCGGCCATCGCCGTTCCGGTGGTCTTGCTCGGCACCTTTGCGGTGCTGGCGGCGCTCGGCTACTCGATCAACACGCTCACCATGTTCGCGCTGGTGCTGGCCATCGGCCTGCTCGTCGACGACGCCATCGTGGTGGTGGAGAACGTCGAGCGGTTGATGCGGGAGGAAGGGCTTGCGCCAAAGGACGCGACCAAGAAATCCATGCAGGAGATCACCGGCGCGCTGATCGGCATCGCGCTCGTGCTCGCGGCCGTCTTCCTGCCGATGGCGTTCTTCGGCGGATCGGTCGGCGTGATCTACAGGCAATTCTCGGTGACGATCGTCTCGGCGATGATCCTGTCGATCACGGTCGCGCTGATCCTGACGCCGGCGTTGTGCGCGACGCTCCTGAAGCCCGCGGGCCAGGAAGGCGAGCTGCGCGGGCGATTCTTCCGCTGGTTCAACGACACGTTCGAATATGGCCGCGAGCGCTACCGCGCGGCGCTCGAGCGCTTCCTCGGTTGGACGCGGCCGGCGATGGCCATCTACGCGGTGATCCTCGCGCTTCTGGCGTTTCTCTTCCTGCGCCTGCCGACGGCGTTCCTGCCGGAGGAAGATCAGGGCATCGTGCTGGCGCAGATCACGCTGCCGGTCGGCGCGACCCAGGCGCGCACGCTCGCCGTGGGCAAGCAGGTCGAGCGCTTCTTCATGGTCGACGAGAAGAAGAACGTCGAGACCACCTTTATCGTGGCCGGCTTCAGCTTCGCCGGGGCGGGCCAGAATTCGGGCATCGCCTTCGTCCATCTGCGGCCCTGGGATCAGCGGCCCGGCTTCGCCAACAGCGCGGAGGGGATCGTCCAGCGCGCCATGGCGAATTTCTCGAAAATCCGCGACGCCATGGTGTTCGCGCTCGTGCCGCCGGCGGTGCAGGAGCTGGGCCAGTCCTCCGGCTTCGACGTCGAGATGGAGGATCGCGGAAATCTCGGCCATGAGGGGCTGATGAAAGCGCGCAACCAGTTCCTGGCGATGGCGGCGAAGGACCCGCTGCTACAGGGCGTCAGGCCGAACGGACTCGATGACACCCCGCAGCTTCACATCGACATCGACAAGGACAAGGCCGTGGCGCTGGGCCTTTCGCTGGCGGACGTGGACAACACGCTCAACGCGGCCTGGGGCGGGTTGTTCGTCAACGATTTCGTCGATCGCGGCCGCGTCAAGCAGGTCTATATCCAGGCCGACGCGCCCTACCGCATGCAGCCCGACGATCTCTATCGCTGGTACGTGCGGAGCTCGTCGGGCAAGATGACGCCGTTCTCCTCCTTCGCCGACTATCACTGGACCTTGGGGCCGGCCAAGCTCGAGCGCTTCAACGGCGTCGGCTCGATCGAGATCCAGGGCGCGCCGGCGCCGGGCCAGAGTTCCGGCGCGGCGATGAGCGAGGTCGAGAAGCTGTTCTCGAAGCTTCCCCATGGCGTCGGCCTCGAATGGACCGGCCTTTCCTATCAGGAGCGCCAGGCGGGCTCGCAGACCTTCGCGCTCTACGCCATCTCGGTGCTGGTCGTATTCCTGATGCTTGCGGCGCTTTACGAGAGCTGGTCGATTCCGCTGGCCGTAATGCTGGTCATTCCGCTCGGCGTCATCGGCGCGATCCTCGCCGCGACCGCCCGCGGGCTCCACAACGACATCTATTTCCAGGTCGGTCTCGTGACCACCATGGGGCTCTCGGCCAAGAACGCAATTCTGATCGTCGAATTCGCCGTCGACGCGCAAAAGCGCGGCCAGTCCATCCGCGACGCCGCGCTCGAAGGCGCGCGGCTGAGGCTGCGCCCGATCCTGATGACTTCTCTTGCTTTCGTGGCGGGCGTCATGCCGCTCGCCTTGGCGACGGGCGCCGGCGCCGCGAGCCAGAACGACATCGGCACGGGCGTCGTCGGCGGCATGATCACGGCGACAATTCTGGCGATCTTCTTCGTGCCGCTGTTCTACGAGATCGTTCGCCGGCGCCTTGGCTGAGCTATTGCGGCGCGCCCGGATTCTTGGACGGGTCGTATTGCAGCCTTAGCCGGAAGTTCCGCTCCCAACTCACCTTGGCGTCATTGTCGCTCGGATGAGCGTCCTCTGTGGGCGCCGGCAACGGCCCCGAAAGCACAAAGCCGTTATTGGCGCGGCTGCCGCTCAGCCATTCGCGAACCTGCGCGGTGACGTTTATGTCCTGCGAGCCGGTCGAGGACGCGAGAGCCGTCTCTTCCTCGTCGAGCAAGCCCGGGTCCGTTCCGAGCGGCTTGACCGCCAGCCCGAGCGCGGTCGCCGCCGATTGCGGCGGCTGCTGCGATGTCGTCTCCCCGCCCGCCCTGGCAACCGAATTTGCCGTATCGAAGAGCAACTCCGCGTTCACTACAGTCTTGAACTTGGCGAGATCGAAAGCGATCCCGGACCGGAACGCGACGTCGCGAACTGTGTCGCAGGGAAAGGGCGGCGCGCCCGGCCGGCGCCAATCGTCGAAGCCGACGAGGAGTTCGCCCGGTCCCGGCGAAAAGCTGGTCGGCGGCGGATCGTCCGCGCCATAACAGAAGCCGAACGCGCCGCCGCCAACGATGCTGGTCGCAAACAAGCTCTGCGCCGGCAGATCGATCGTCTTGAGGGTCGCCGCGCATCCCGCGAGCGCAAGCGCCGCCGCGATCGAGAGGCAGGGCGCAAGGCTTTGAGCTTTCACTTCGCCGCTTCCTTCGCCCAGAGGTCGGACAGCGCGATCATCGCCGACAGCCGGTCCTTGTAGGCGCCGCGCTCCACTTCCGCTGCGATCATGCCCTCTTCCTCTCGCCGCGCCGTCGCGGCGTCCGGATCGGCGGCGCCTGCGAGCGCGATCTTCCAGCCGTCTCGGTCGCGCTGCGCCAGCAGCACGCCTTTGGTCGCTTGCGCTTCGCCTTGCGCGTTGCGATAGGCCGCGCCGACCTCGATCGGAACGAGGCCGTTCCGCTGGCGGCCGATCGCAACGACCTTGAGCGCATCGATGCGGGAGAGCGCCGCGATGAGATCGCTCGTCCGCGAAGGCCAGATGGTCTCAACCGTCGCCATCGTTTGGCCGCGCCCGAAGCGCGCATCCAGCGCCCGATTGAACGGGGGATCGATCGCAAACATCGAATAGCGGCCCGGCGCGCTCGCCTCGAGCGCAGAGCGCGCCTGTGGGGCGATCAGCGACAGGACCGCATCGGCGTCATTGCGCTTGGCGGCGGCGAGAAGTTCGGCGATCAGCTGTTCGGGCGTTCGCGCGCCGCCCTGAGCGGCGGCCTGGCTCGCCAGGATCAGCGCCAGCAGCCATCCGAGCGTTATCGGCCGCAACCTTTGCATTCGCTTCGCCGGGCAATCGCGCCGGGATAGTCCGCGCGCGGCCCGATGCTGTCAACGCGGCCTCAGAACGTGCGTTGCACGCTGAACAGAATGAAGTCGCGGTCCGCGAGCGTCTGTCGCTGCGCGCCGCCCAGAAAGCGCGTATAGGTCAGGTTCGCCTGCCAGGTGGCGAGATAGGTCGCGGAAATTCCGAGCTCGAGATTGCCGGTTCCCGCCTGCATCGCGCTCAACACGCTGGATCGTCCGGTGAGGCCATAGCCGAGCCCGATCGGCAGGCTGACATCCAGGCCCGGAAGCGCCTCGAAATACTGCGGCGCAAAGCTCGCCTGGACCGCGGAGGCGAAAGCGGTTCGACCGGGTTCGAGCGCGGATGCGTTCCTGACAAAGCTCACCCGGTCGTTGGCGGCGAGTTCGACATCGAGTTCGGCGCGGCGCCAGAGCCAGCCGCCGGCGAACGTCGTCTGGCTCGAAATCTGGCCGTGCAGCGTGTCGCCGATGGGATAGAGAGCGTTGGCGCCGCCGTCGGCCGCTACGCCCGGCGGCACGGTGATGGGCTCGGCGACGAGCGGGGTATGCGTCCTTAAGGAAATCTCGCCCGCGATTGTGCTGTCGCCGATATAGGCGTTGGCGCTTGCCCCGAAAATGTAGGCGCCGGAAGGATAGACAAGCCGGTAGAGTCCGTCGCCGAGCCCGCGCGGATCGGCGCGATAGACGTTGTTGTAGAAGTAGATTTGTGGCTCCTTCGAATTGAAGCGCAGGGCGTAGAGGCCCCAAGTCGCGTCGAAGGCGTTGAACTGGAGCGAAACGCCGAACTGTCCGGTGTCGCGGCCGCGGATGTCGGGGGCGCGGAACAGCGAGCGCTGCAATGGCAGGATATAGCGCTCGCCGCCCACGTCGTAGAAATCGGCGTAGCTGAAATAGCTGCCGGCGCCCGGCAGCTGATCCCTCCGCCATTGAAGCTGATAATAGGCGCCGAGGGTGACACTGTTCAGCGGCTGAAGCGTGAACGAGGCCTGCCATACGGGAAGGAACACGTCCTTCGCGTAACCGGACGGCGAGTTCAATTCGCGAATGACGTCGGTCGGCGCCTGACCGCCGGAGATTCCGTTCTCGCCGAAAAAAAGGCTCTCGCCCCAGAGCAGCGCGTAGCGGCCGAGACGGAAGCTCACCGGCACGCCGTCCGCGTCGAAGGCCCCATGCACGAAGGCGTCGCCGAGTTGCAAGTCCTGGCCGTGCAGCCTGCGGACCGAGCGTGTGAACTGGTCGTGCGGCACGGACTGCGGATTGAACGTTCGCGGCGAGTCGTTGTCGTTGCGCTGGTGGTAGACCGTGTCGTACCAGCCGGCGAAGCTCAGCCGCGCCCCGATGTCGCCGCCATCGATATCCAGCTCAGACAAGAGGTCGAGCCGGTTCGAGACAAGGCCGCGCGCGAAATTGCGGTCTCCGTCATCGTAATTGGGATTGGAGATCAGCGCAGGATCCTGGGAAAAGAGGCGGAAGGCGGCGCTGTAGCGGAGCGTATTGTCCCATCTCACATCCACGCCGTCGCTGTGGTAAATTTCGGCCGCCGTCGCAGGAGCGCCCACAAGACATGGAAGCAGAATGGCAAGCATCGCCGCCAGCAGCGCAGATCGGCGCGCCGCGCGGGACACGGGCATGGCCCGGCGGATGAACCTGCGTACCATGCTTTGTCGGCGACGCCTTCTTTCCCCACTTGGGCGGACTATAGGGTCGGGCGCGACGGGCTGGAACAGCCGTTCGGCCGCGCTTGCGGCCTGCGCGCTTCTCGCCGCCGTTGCGCCGGGTTTTTCCGCTCCTTCCGATGCGCCGGATACGGGTTCGCTGGGGTCGACCCTGACCCCGATGGGGGCGGAGCGCGCGGGCGACAAGTCCGGCGACATTCCCGCCTGGACCGGCGGCTACGCCACGAGCTCGCCCGCCCCTAAGCCCGGAACGCCCAGGCAGGACCCGTTCGCGGGCGAAAAGCCGCTCTTCTCCATAACCGCGCGCAATTTCGAGAAATACGCGGACCGGTTGCCCGAGGGCGCCAAGGCGTTATTCCGGAAATATCCGGACTATCGCATGGACATTTATCCCACGCATCGCAGCGCCGCCTTTCCGCAATCGGTCTACGACAATGTCGCGCGCAATCTGTCCCGCGCCCATCCCGCGCCGGAAGGAATCGCCTATGGCGTCGAAGGCGCCGCCGGGGGAATTCCCTTTCCGATTCCGAAGAACGGCGCGGAGGTCGTCTGGAATCATCTTCTCGCCTATTGGGGGCCGGCGCGCGACATGCGCGTGAAGACCTATGTCGTCGCGGCGGACGGCAAGGTCGAGCTTTCGGCCGGCTATGACGAGATCGCGGACTTCCCCTATTACTACCCGAACGCCACGCCAACATCTTATGGCGGCTACTATTTCAAGACGCTGCACCTTGAGAACGCGCCGCCGGCGAAGGTGGGCGAGGCCTATCTCGACTGGCAGCCGATCGACACCGCCCGCTACAAATTCGCAGCCTGGCGGCTGGTGCGCGGCGAGCGGCGAGCGCGACGCGGCCCTTCGCTCTCCTACGACGTCCCCGATCCGGAGGCCGCCGGTTATGAGAATCTCGACGAGTACTACATCTTTTTCGGCGGACCGGACCGCTATGACTTCAAGCTCCTTGGCAAGAAGGAGATGTATATCCCTTATAACAACAACAGATTTTACCAGAAGCCCGCGTCGGAAGTCCTCGGGCCGCGCCACGCCGATCCCGACGATCTGCGCTATGAGCTGCACCGGGTATGGGTGGTCGAGGGAACGCTCGCGCCAGGAAAGCGCCACATCGTTCCGCGCCGCAGACTCTATGTCGACGAGGACACCTGGCTCGCCGTCTACGCCGATTCGTGGGACGAGGACGGCAAGCTCTGGAAGTTCGCGCACGGCACGATGTATCTGATGCCCGACGCGCCGGCGGTGGTCCTGGGCAGCCAGTTTGTCTACGACCTCGAACTCGGCGGCTATGTGCTCGGCTTCTCGTTCAATGGCGGTGACTATCGGATCGTCCCGCCGCATCCGGCCAGCGACTTCACGCCGGAGGCGCTCGCCGCGCGCGCAGTGCGCTGATCAGGTCTCGAGCCCGGAATAGGCAAGGCTCGCCAGTCTTTGCATCTCGGCCGCCGACATCTCTCCGGCCATCACCGCGCCGAGAACGTCGTCCTGCCAGATGCAGACGCGCAAGCGCCCCTCGCGGAACTGATCGAAGCGCGCGGCCCCGGTCGGGCGGCGCACATAGAGCGAGAACAGTTTGTCGTCCGCCCGCCTGTAAAGCAGCTCCACCGCTTTGCCCCCGGGAACGCCGGCATAGACGCGCACGGCGGCGAGCCTATAGCCGAGGCGGCTGAGGTCGGGCGCCTTCGCCGGCATCGCAAGCGCCGAGGCGACTATCGCGCTCGCCGCAGCGGCAACCCCCGGTCCGTCAACGCTCCGCCGCGGAGAAAGCGCATTGTCGCGCGCCGCCAGCGCCTCGGCCACGATCGTCTCGCGCGCGGGAGACAGGCCCTGGTAATAGGAGACTCCGACGGCGACCACGAGTAGCGCCGCCGCGATCGCGCCGAGAACGCGCAGAGACGGTCCGCGCCGGACCGGCGCGCGTCTGATCGTATCGATCCATTCGGGCGGCGTTGGCCCCAGGTCGAGCCGACCGTAGAGCGTGGCAAGACGGGTCTTGTCCGCCCGGTGCTGGGCGAGGCGAATGGCCAAGGCCGGATCCCTGGCGATCGCATCTTCGACCGCCTGGCGCTCCTCGACGGCCAGTTCTCCGTCCAGGAAGGCCTGCAGCGCCAATTCGTCAATGTGGGTCTGGCCACTCATGAGTTCGCCTTTCGATAGGCGTCAATGGACGTGACGGCGCGCGGCTCCCTCCAACCGCCGGTTTCGATCGCGTGACGCAGACGCTCGCGCGCGCGCGCCAGCCGGGACATGGTCGTGCCGATCGGGATGCGCAATTCCTCGGCGATCTCGCGATAGCTGAGACCCTCGAGGCCGACCAGCAGAAGGATTTGCCGATGCTCGGGGCTGAGCGCGCCCATCGCGCCCGCAAATTCGCGGAATTCGCCGCGGTCGGCAGGCGGGACGCTCAAGGCCAGGTCGTCGCTCAACTCGCTTACATCCTCTTCGATACCCCGGCTCCGGCGGCGGCGAATCTCGTCCATGAACAGGTTGTGCAGGATGGTCCTTAGCCACCGCGCGATCTTCGCCGGCTCCCGCAATTGCGCGGACTGCTTGAGCGCGCGCTCGACGCAATCCTGCACCAGATCGTCGCCCGCGGCGACGCTGCCGCACAGCGCCGCGGCGTAGCGTCGAAGGCCAGGAAGCTGCGCGATCAACGCGTCCTCGAATTCCGACCGTGCGGCGCCCTTCGACATTCAGCCCCTTAGGGCGGCCCCCAGCCGCCAGCCCGGCCCATGCCCGCCAGGCCAGCCCGACCGCCGCCCGGTCCCAGGTCCGCCATGGCTTGCCTCCCTTGCTCGGTGATCCATTGACGAAGGGGCTAAGCGGATTATTCCCCCACCCCCATCAAAGCATAGGCCGGCGCGGGAATAAGTCGACCTGCCCATCCGTCAGACTGCCGTCTGGGGAATTCGCATCGCGCGTCTTCTCCGATGACCTCAGGAACGCAGGGATCCCAGATGAAAACCAAAACAGCAATGATTCTGTGCCTGGCGCTGGCCGCAGCGCCGGCCGCAGCGGGGGCTGCGGGACAGCCCAAGCACGCCTCCAAGTTCAACGTGGTGAACCTGGTCTCGGACCAGGATGGCGTGGCGCTGCATACCGACCCAGACCTGGTCAACGCCTGGGGCATCTCCCAGCAGGGCCAGGGCCCGCTCTGGATATCCGACAACGGCACAGGCCTTTCCTCCGTCTACGACACCGACACCGGGGTGAAGGAGTTCAGCGTCACGATTCCAGGCGGCGTGCCGACCGGCACCGTCGGAATGGCGGTACCCAAGGGTTTTGTCGTCCAAGAAGGCGCCAGGAGCGGACCCAGCTATTTCATGTTCGACTCCGAATCGGGCCTCATCACCGGCTGGACGCCCGCGGTCGATTCCGGAAGCGCCGTTGTCGCCGTGGACAATTCCGCGAACGGCTCTGTCTACAAGGGCCTTGCAGTCGACGAAACGGACGGGCTTCTGTTCGCCGCCGACTTCCACAACAACGAAGTCCAGATCTACAACAACCTCTTTACCCTGATCGGCACGTTCACGGACAACTCGCTGCCCAAGAACTTCGCGCCGTTCAACGTCGCGTTCCTCAACAACAAGGTTTATGTGGCCTTCGCCAAGCGCAAGAAGCACAGCGACGATGAAATCGACAAGAAGGGCCTTGGCTATGTCGACGTGTTCGACACCAGCGGCAATCTTCTGCAGCATCTGATCTCGAACGGCGCGCTCAATGCGCCCTGGGGCATGGCGATCGCTCCGGACGGCTTCGGCAATCTCGACGGCGATCTGCTCGTCGGCAATTTCGGCGACGGCCGGATCAACGTCTATGACGCCGACACCGGAGAGTCGCACGGCGCGCTCAAGGGAACCGACGGCAAGCCGATCAAAATCGACGGTCTTTGGGGACTCCAGGCCACGCCCGGCTCCTTCGTCACCTTCGCGGCTGGTCCGGACGACGAAAGCCACGGCCTGCTCGGCGAAATTCAGCCGGCGCAATAGTTCGCGCCCGAAACGGAAAGCTCCCGGCGGCGCGCGCAGCCGGGAGCTGTTTCTTTTTTGCGCGCGGCCGCCCGCTCAGAATTTCGGCGTCCATTCGCCGTCCGCCTTGCGATAGGTGCGCTTGACCGCAGCCCAGGCGATGCGATGGGCGCGCGCCTCGCGATCAGGTTCGCCGGCGTGATCCCTGTAGGCGTTGTTGAACGCTTCGCGATAGATCGCCTGCGCGTGCGCCGGCAGATGCGACTGCACCGATTGCGGAAGTTCGGTGTTGGCGCGGTATGGCATGGCGGACCTATTGCGGCCAGAGCGCGCGAATCGCGTGAGGCATGGTTTGACGCAACTGACGCGCTTCCCCCTTGCTGACCTTGGAGGACAGGAACGCCAGGACGATCGTCACCGCATCGCCCACATCGTCGATCGGGTCGCCGCGAAACGCCTCATCGACGCGCTCGAAGAAATTTTCGAGGTTGTATCGCGACGCTCGCGCTCCGGGTCGCCAATGCTCATAGAAGAGACCGCGCAGAAATGTCGGCAGTTGTGCGGCGAAATCGGCGGCCTCCTCGACCGGCGCGCAGTCCCGCACCACTTGCAGACAGACGCGCAGCAGCCGGAAGGTTCGGCCGGGATTGGACCATCCCAGCTCCTCGTCGAGTTCGTTGATCCATTCGTGGGTCTGCTGGACGCTGTGGTCCACGATCTCCAGTCCGCGCGCGCGCATGGCGATCCGACTCCGGGTCAGGCTTCATCGGAATTCTAGGCCCGCGGCGGCGGCGTTTTATGCGCCAGATCAACGATTGGGCGATTGGCCGGAAGCCGGCGCAATGAACCGATCGAGGACCTGCAGCCTCGCTTTGGCCATCCGCTCCAGCGCGTCAGGGCGCGCCTTCGACCAAATCGCCGAGCGCGCGCCTGAGCGGGCCCAGATGCGCGCGATAGTTCCGCCAGCCGTCGATCGAATCCCGGAAAAGCGGCCTTCTGACCTGTTCGGAACTGGCGGTCCGCACCGCCCGGTCGTTTTTGTGGAAGGCAAGGCACGCCGGCTCGAACGGCAGCTCCAGATAATCGAGCAGGCGCCGAGTCTCCCGTTCCGGATCGTCGACAAGACGCTCGTACTCGATCCGACATAGGCGGCCCGGCAAGACGCGGTCGAAATGGGCCATCACCGCCACATAGTCGCGGTAATAGCTCCCCGCGTCTTCAAGGCTATAGCTGAACGCATAGGCGCGCGAAAAAAGCTGCTTGAAGTTGGCGAGACAGCAATCCAGGGGGTTGCGCCGCACATCGACGATCTTGGCGTTGGGAAGAACGAGATGGATGAACCCCGCGAAGGCGAAGTTGCTCGGCATCTTGTCGGTGAAGCGCGGCCGGTCCAGCCGCCTGAAGGCGCCCGCCTCTTCGAGATAGCGCTCGCCAAGCGCGGCGAACGCTTCGGCGCCCAGCGCGCGCAGCCCATCCGGAAATCCGCCTCGCAGCCCCGCGGCCAGCGCCTGGATATAGGGTAGTTCGCGCGTGCCCTCGATTGCGGAATGGCTGGCCAAGATTTGCTCGACCAGCGTCGAGCCGGATCGCGGCAGACCGACGATGAAGATCGGATCGCGAGCATGGCTGCCCCAGCCCGCGCGCTCGTTAAAGAACGAGGGCGTAAAGAATTCCATCAGCCTGCGCATTTCGGCCGACGCGCGCGCAGGATCGTAGGCCATGGTCGCGCGCATCAGCGCGTTAGCCTTGCGGAAGTTGGCGAAGGCCTCGTCATATAGCCCTTTGTCTTCGGCCGCCTTGCCGAGACAGAAGTGAAAGATGGCTCTGCTGCGCGGCGCAAGTTCGGTCCGCGAAAGCCGGGCGCGCATGGCGTCGAGTTCGGCGGGATCGAACCGGAAATCCTTGAGGTTGGAGAGATTCCAGTACGCATCGGCCAGTTCCGGATCGAGAGCGATGGCGCGCCGATAGGCGTCGATGCATTCCGCGCGTTTGCCGACGGCGCGCAGGTCGTTCGCATACAGCATCCATTCCGTGGGCCGGCCGGGCGCTTCATTCAAGATGCCCTCGCGCAGAGGCAGGGCCAGCGCGTAGTCCCCAACCTGACCGAGCGCATAAGCCATGAGGCTTCGGTGCGCGGGATGGCGCGGATCGCGGCGCATCAGGATTTCCAGATGGCCCCTCGCCGCCTTGAGCCGGCTCAGATTGACGAGCATCGCGGCAAGCCTGCGCCGCGCCTCGTCGAAATCCGGGGCGAGCCTCAGGCAAGCTTCGAACAGCCTTTCCGCTTCGGCATGATCGCCCTTGCGAAGCGCGATCTCGGCCATGAGCTTGAGCGCATTTACGTCTTCGCCGTGGTTCGCGAGGTAGGCGCGCGTCCTCGATTCCGCGAGCGCGAGGTCGTTCGCCTGCGCGGCGGCGAAGGCGGCTCGCAGCTCGGGATCTAGCGCGCGGAAGGCCGCCTCGTCGGCAGCCGTCGGCGGCGCGCCGCCGTCCCGTTTCGCGCCCTGACCAGTCATGCTCGCACCCAGCGCCGGCGCAAACCTGGCCCGGCTGCGCAGCAATAGCAGGAGACGCGCGCGGGTCGAAGCCTGACCGCGGTCTTTCCGGCGGAATGGTTCGGCGCTATTGCTTCAGGCGCGCGGCTGAGGGGGCAAGACCGGCGTGGCCTGGACATGGGAATTCATGACGACCATGTTTCGCGGCCTGGGCGGCGGCGCGGACAACATCGTCCAAAAGGACGGACCGTTCGGCAAAGGCATATTCCCGATCAATCCGGCGGCGCATGTGCGCGTTCATACGCCGCAAAATCTGCTCATTCCGACGTCGGACGTCGATTTTGTGGACGGGCGCCTGGTGGTGCGGCCGGAGTCAAAGGTCGGCTCCGCGGAGCGAACATTCTTCGAGAATTATCACGCCGCGTTTTCCTGGGGGGCGGAAGGCCGCGCCTCTTCCCTGGCGTTCGTCGAGGCGCTGGACGCCTTGCCGGCCGACATTCGCGCCATCCTTTCCGGCAAGTTTGGGCTGAGGCCGCTAACCGAGGACATATCGAAGGAGGCGCGCGCGCAACGCTGGTTCATCGGCAGTCGCGCGATCAGAGTCGGCGGCAAGGAGGTGATGATGCCGCTCGTCGAATTGCTCAATCACGCGACCAACGGAAAAACTTACGACTTGAGCGAGGGCGTGACGGTCGAGGGCCAGTTCTCCGGCGAAGTGCTGGCGCGCTACAGCGTCATCGATCCGCTCGGAATTTTCCTTGCATTCGGATTTGCGAGCGCGGAAGGCGCCTGCTTCAGCCTGCCCTTTCGACAGGAGCAAAAGGGCATTTCGATCGATCGCTCCGTCAACTTCGACGTCAAGGCCGGCGATGTCCAGATTCCGAGCTATGCGATCGAGGGCGACGAACTGAAATTCTCCTGCCTGATGATCGGCAACGCCAAATATCCGAGACTGTCGCGGGCGATTTTTCAACGCGCAATGTCGGAGGCCGGAAAGCCCAAGGCCGATGAAGTCTTCGACCTCATCCTGCACCAGAACAGGACGCGATTTCTCGAACTGCTCGCTAAGCTCGAAGAGTGCTCGAACCCCCTGGTTCCGACGCTGCGCAAGATGGCGATCTACCAGCTGGCGGCGATGTCGCACTGCATCGGAACGCGCGCGGTCTGAGGGCCCCGGACTCTAGGCCTCGCAGAGCTGCGGGCCGAGCGCCTCCTTCAAAGGCCCGAGCCACGGCTCGTAGGCCTTCCAGTGATCGACGGCGTCGGCGTAGATCGGCGAATGTACCTGCTCCGCGCTCGGCGTGCGGACTTGCCGTGCGCCTTCGTGAAAGCGCAGGCAATCTTCCTCGAACGGCAATTCGAGATAGTCGAGAAGCCGGCGCACTTCGTCTTCGAAATTCTCCACCAGCCTTTCATAGCTGACGCGGTGTACGGCGCCCGGCTGGACCTCGTCGAAATGGCGCATGAGATCGGCGTAATCGCGGTAATAGCGGCCCAGATCGGAGAGGCTGTACGAAAAGAACTGCCCTTGCGCGTAGAGCTGGGTGAAATTCGAGAAGCAGCAGGCGAGCGCGCCACGCCGCGCGTCGATGATCTTGGCGCGCGGCAGAATGAGGCGGATCAGGCCGGTTTCGCAAAAATTTCGCGGCGCCTTGTCGATGACGCGCGGTCGGCCAAGCTTGCGGCGCGCGCCCACCCGCTCGGCATAGCGCCGGCCAAGCTCCGCAATCTCCCGCGCCCCGAGCGACGGCAGCGCCTCGAGATAGCCCCCGACCTGGCGTTCGATGCGGAGCTCGCGAGCAAGGCTCGCCAGCTCCCTCAATTCGCCAAGCGCCTCGACCGCGGAGTGCCTCGAGAGGATCTGCTCGATCAGCGAAGAGCCGGAACGCGGCAAGCCGACGATGAAGATCGGGGCGTCGGCGGGACAGCCGAGACCGGCGCGCGCCTCGAAGAATTCGCGCGCGAACAGAAAGCGGCAACGCTCGACATGTTTGGCCAGAGCCTGCGGATCGTAATCGATGCTCGCGCGCTTGAGCGCATTCGCGCGGGCATAGCACTCGAACGATGGGGCAAACGAACCGGCCTGCTCCAGCGACCTTCCGCGCGCGAAGAGCAGCATGACGCGATCGTCTTCCGCAAGGTCCGGCCGGCGAAGCTGCGCCTCCATCGCCGCCGCCTCGTCAGGAGCGAAGCGGACCGTCCGCAGGCTCGCAAGGCCCCAATAGGCCGGCGCGAAACCGGGAAAACGCCGGATCGTGTGGCGGAACGTCTCCTCGCATTCCTGCCGCCGTCGCAAGGCCTGGAGCGACAGCGCCTTGCCCAGATGCGCGAAGGGCTGGTCGGGACAATCCCGCGCGAGCGTGTCGTGAACTTCGAGCGATTTTTCGGCCTGTCCGTCGGCCAGTAGCGCTTCGCCAAGAAGCTTTCGCCAGATCGGGTTTGACGGCCGCCGCTCGAGCAGCGATTCGCAGATCGCGACCGCGCGGGCCGTCTCGCCGGTCATCAACAGAGACAGCGCGAAATTGCGACGGCCGGTCTCATGCGCCGGCGCTATCTCCAGGCATCGCTCGAGAAGGGCTGCGGCGTCGATGGCGCGCTCGGGGAGCGCCAGCTCGGCAAGGAGGTTGAGCGCGTCCGCGTCATCGGGCGCCTCTTCGAGATAGGAAAGCGCCGCATCTTCCAGGTCCGGGCGCGGAGACTCTCCCGCGCGCGCCAACGCCGCTTTAAATCGCGGATCGTGTATGGCCGCGATTGACGCCCGTTGCGCGGCGGCTTCCGATCCGACGTTGTCGCCCAGGGCGTACAACTCCTCGGACAAGACCCGCCAGGCTTGCGCCATCGCCGGATCGAGTTCCAAGGCTCGACGCAATGCGGCGACCGACTGCGAATGCATCGCAACGGCGGCGTAAGCAAGTCCAAGGTAAAAATGAACCTCGGCGCGATCCGGATGAAGACGCGCGGCGCGCTCAAGAAATCCGAGCGCCTGGCGACACAACCCCTGATTTAGGAGCGCCAGGCCGAGCGCGAACAGCGCCGTCACATCGTCCCGATCCAGCGCCAGCCGGGCGCGGGCGCGAAACTCCAAAGACGCCGGATCGTCTCGGCAGAGCGCGTCCGCAGCTTCGATGGTTAATTCGTCTTTGCAGCTCACCCTGGGGCGCCCACTAGCCGCACACTTTCATACACATATGAGAGAATGATGCGACAATCTTCTTCCGGTGGTTGCGCGAACCGCGACGATTTTGGAACTTTATGAATCCCAGAAAATCAGGCAAAATAAAATATCTCCCTAGCCGCAAGACGCTGAGACAAACCTTATTCAGTGTGGTTCAAATTGTGCTTTAAGAACGTCGATCGCTACAAAATCAAATCTCAGTGAGCGCGACAACTTGACTCAAAAAATTACGGACGTAAGGTTTTTCCCACAGGTGGAGGTCCGCCTCGGTCACTTGACGCTTCTTTGTCAAAAAATGAGGGCCGCAGTGCTTCCTTGAATTACCAAGGAATGGTGTTTCGGTGGGGGAACTCGGTCCAAACCCAAGTGACAGTTTAATGCAGCATTAACCACACACTATGGGGGTTATTTCATGAGCAAGACATCACTGCTTCTCACGACTGCCATTGTCTCGGTTGGCTTTGCGACGGGCGGCTTTGCGGCCGGCCATCACTCGCCGACCGCCGTCAACACCAAGCATAGCGAGCGTCACATGGCGCCGCCGCCCAGCAACAAGACCGTTCTCAGCACCAGCAGCGGCGTCGGCACGATCTCCGGAAGCGGCTTCACCACGGTCGCTTCTCAATCGATCACCACGAAAAAGTCTGGAACGCTGGCGATGAGCGGCATGGTGCAAGCTTGCGGGTTCTTCGGAGCCTATCCGCAGGCGCAGCTTGCCGTCGTCACGCTGGTTGACGGCACCTATGTCGACTTCGGGCCCTACAATGGTTCGACCCAGCCGACGGACATCTGCGACGTCACGAACTGGCAGGGCATCTACGGCGTCGGAGCCGGCGGCCACACCGTGACCTGGCAGGAATATCACAGCGGCACAGTCGTTCTGGCGCGCAACACTGAGCGCACGGACTTCGTGAAATAATTTCGGGGCGTTTGAACCCGAGATACACGAACTGCAAACTTCAAGAAGGTGGCCGGCCGATCCGGCCACCTTTTCTTTGCCCAAGGCGGGCGCTCAATGGACATTGACCGCTTTGCGCCCGTGAGGATTAGATTGCGCCCAACGCCGCCAGGTTCGGTATTCGAATGAATCTTGGAGCTGGGGAAGATATTGCGCTCGCCTCAAGCGGGCGTTCGGCGGCAGCCGCCGAACTCTTCGAGCGCGCCAATGACATTGTTCGCGTCGATCACGGTTTGACGCATCCAAGACTGCGGGAAGCGGCGGCTTACATCCTGAACAACGACACCGATGTCGCCGCCGCGACGATCCGTGAGTTCATGGAAGCGCATGGCCGACGGCCCGAGGCGCTGCGCCTTCTGGCGGAGACGCACATCCGCACCGGCAGACCCGACCTCGCCGAACCCATTCTCGAAGAATGCGTGACGCAGGCGCCGAGCTTTCGCGCGGCGCGGTTCAGCTACGCAAACGCGCTCTTCCTTCTCAACAAGGTCGACCGCTCGCTCGAAGAACTCGAAGTCCTCCTGTCGATGGCGCCCAAAGATCCGCTATTCCGCAAACTGAAAATGGCCGTGCTCGAGGCCAAGGGCGCTTTCGCGGAGGCTGCCGACTGCGCGCTGAGCCTTGTAAGAGACTATCCCGACGCCGGCGAGGCCTGGATGCGGTACGGCCACGCGCTGAGGGTTCTTGGCCAAAGCGAACAAGCCGTGGCGGCCTACCGCAAATCGATCGCGCTCGCGCCGGAACACGGCCCGTCCTATTGGAGCCTGGCGAATCTAAAGACTTTCCGCTTCTCCGAAGACGAGCTGAACGGGATGCTGCGCCAGTTGGCGAGAACCGACCTGCCCTCCGAGAACCGGGTGTTCCTTCATTTCGCGCTGGGCAAAGCCTTCGGCGACGCCGGCCGCTACGCCGAATCCTTCGAACACTACGCCAAGGGCAACGCGATCTACCGGCTCACCATCGATGACGATCCCGATGTGCTGACAGCCCATGTCGCCAAGAGCAAGACGCTTCTGACGAGAGAATTCTTCGCGGAGCGCGCCGGCTATGGCAGTGCGGCGCGCGATCCCATATTCATCGTCGGACTGCCACGCGCGGGATCGACGCTTGTCGAACAGATCCTCGCGAGCCATTCGGCCATCGAGGGCATCAAGGAATTGCCCGACCTGATGCAGATCGGCCGTCATCTCGAAAACCGCGTCGCCCCGCAACACGGCGCGGACTATCCCGGAGTGCTCGCCAAGCTCGACTCGGCCGCCTTCGCCGAATTGGCCGAGCGCTACCTCGCCTCGACCGCACGCCATCGAAAACTCGGCCGGCCCCATTTCACCGACAAGATGGGCTCGAACTTCCTGCATATCGGACTGATCCAGCTGATGTTTCCAAACGCCAAGATCGTCGATGCACGCCGCCATCCGATGGCCTGCTGCTTCTCCAACTTCACGCAGCATTTTGCGCGCGCGCTCACCTACACTTATCGGCTCACAGACCTGGGTCGGTGCTACCGCGACTACGTCGATCTGATGCGGCATTTCGACGAGGTTCTTCGCGGACGGGTCCATCGCCTCCTCCACGAAGCGCTCGTCGAGGATCCGGAAGGCGAGATCAGAAGACTGCTCGATTATCTGGAATTGCCGTTCGAGGAAGGCTGCCTGCATTTCCACAAGACCGAGCGCGTGGTCACCACAGTCAGCTCCGAGCAGGTCCGGCGTCCGATCTTCAAGGACGGCGTTGAGACCTGGCGACGCTACGAACCGTGGCTCGGCCCACTCAAACGCGCGCTCGGGCCCGCTCTCGAATACTATCCCGACGCGCCGCCAGCCTGAGCGACTGGACATGTGGGCGGCAGAGTCGCGGCGAAGACGCAACGATGGTGGAGAAAATGCTTAAAGGTATTCTGATGGGCGTCGCGGGAACGATCGTTGTGATCGCCGCCGTGGCCTTCTTCTACTTCCGGCAACAGCCGGCGCATGCTCCGGTCGCACCTTCGCACGTCGCCAAAACCGCGGCCCGGCCAGGGCCCACGATCGTCGTGAACCGCAAGTTCGGGGCATGGACGCTCGAATGCATGCGGCCGCCGAAATTGCCGGCTTGGGCGCAGGCTTTCGCCAACAAGGCGGGACCGCCGCAACCCGCGGGGCCGCGGCCTCCGCATTGCCGCGTCTATGCCCATCTTACGGACTCCAAGACGCCGTCGACCTGGGCCGATCTTATTTTTGGCGCGACAGGGCCGAACCGGGTTCTCAACGTGCACTTCAAGGTCGCCGCCGGAGCGTCCATGCCCGGCGACATGCTCGAGCTGAAGCTGGACGACGCGACGATCGACGTCCGCATGTTACTGTGCGGCAAGGACAATTGCGTCGCCGTTCCAATTCGAAAACAGCAGGAAATCGCGACGTTGAAGCGCACAGCCGGGGAGCAGGTTCTCCAGTCCAAGCGCGTGAGCCTTGTCCGTCCGCCTTCTGGCGGGCAAGCCGGCTGGCGACTCGAGATTCCGACCGACGGACTTCCCGATGCGGTCGAGGCGATGAAGAAGATTCAGCCGATGAACATCGAATCCCTGCGCTGACTCCGAAAAAGGCGGCCCGGGAAGGGGAGCCCGGGCCGACGACGCAAAGCCGCGAGGGAGAGAACGGGTCAGGCGGCCTTGACGTCGATCTTGCGAATGCTTTGGGCGGTCGCCGTCTTGGGCAGGGTTATGGCGAGAACGCCTTTTGCAAATTGCGCCTTGATCTTGTCCGGATCGACATCGTCGGGCAGCGCGAAGCACCGCTTGAATGAGCCGTAGGAACGTTCGGATAGATAGCGGTCCCGGCTCTTCTCTTCCTTCTCCTGGCTCTTCTCGCCTTCGATCACAAGCGAGTCGCCTTTGACGGTGACGCTGACGTTCTTTTCATCGATGCCCGGCAGTTCGGCGGTCAGCACAAATCCCTTGTCGTCCTCGGTCACGTCCATGGCCAGAGGAACGAAGCCGTCGCGCGGCCACAGGCGTTCGATATTGCCGAATGGCCTCCACGAGAACGAGCCGAAGCCGTTCGAGAACCTGTCCAACGCGTTTTCGATTTCGCTGCGGAAGCCCTTCCAGGCGTCGGTCGCGTCCGCCGGAACCTGCGCCGTCCTCTTGATATTCACGAGTTTGGTTTCCATCTCGTCGTCTCCTTCGGGGGGTGTCGGACGCATTTGAACGCCTGTCCGCTCGAAGGAGTCTTGAGCCAAATCAACGACCGGCTCGCGGGCGAAAATTTGCGCCGCCTCAAGGCGCCGCACCCTTCCGCCGCGCAAATTACGGACGAATTTCGAGGTCCAGGCGATGAGGCCAATCCCACGGCAACCCGAGAAAAGACCTTCATCCTGGCGCAACTGGGCGCTTGCGGGATTGCTGCTGCTCGCGGGGATCGCCGCATTCGCGGGCGTCCAGTCTCGCCTTACGGAGAGCAAACCAATCCCGTACAGCGAGTTCCGCTCGCTGCTCGAGAAGAACCTGATCGCGGAAGTCACCGTCGGCCAAAATGAAATCTCCGGAACGTTGAAACTCGCCGCCAACGAAAAGGAGCCGCGCAGATTCACGACGATCCCGGTAGATCCTTCGATCGCGGCCGATCTGGAAAAGCATCGGGTCGTCGTCAATGGGGAACCCGCCGCAGGCTGGCTCGAAACGCTGGTAGTGGGTCAGTTTGAGAAATGACGAGTCTTGCATTTTCCAGAAGTCTCGTCCCACCTATTGACCGTAAATGTATGGGACCAGCATCATGCCCCGTCGCCCAGCCCTCCCCAAAGACCCCAGCCAGCGGGCAAAGGCTATACTTGATATGGCCGTTAACCCATCGGAAACCTCAGCGTTGCCACTCGAAAGCGATGCAACGAAGCTTGCTCGTTTAGGTGGGCTTAAAGGGGGCCATGCTAGGGCGGTTTCACTGACGGCGAAGGCCCGCAAAGCAATCGCCAAGAAGGCTGCCGAGGCGAGGTGGGGTAGTGACAAATCCAAGCCAACTGGAAAGGGGCGTGCAGGCGATAGAAATCAGCGAAAGCGCTGATGTTCTTCTGTTCAACGGCCCCACAAACCGCACCTGCGTTCACCAATTTATCGCCAATGTCTCCAAGCGGCGCCGCCGCGACCGCGTTGTCCTTGTCTTGATAACCTCAGGCGGCGACGCCGATGCAGCCTATAGAATGGCCCGCTGTTTACAGGCTTGCTACAAGCACGTCACGGTGTTCGTTCCCGGCTGGTGCAAGAGCGCTGGCACGCTGCTCGCCATTGGAGCGCACCGGATTGTAATGAGCCCGTTCGCAGAACTCGGGCCTCTCGATGTTCAAGTAGGCAAACGCGACGATCTCTTTGAATTTGGATCGGGATTGGAAATCGACGCTGCGATGAATCAATTGCAGGTGATGTCGTTCACCATGTTCGAGTATGTACTCATGTCCATTGAGCACGCGAGCGAGAACAGAATCACTTTCAAGACAGCCAGTCAGCTCGCTTCCGATATGGTGACCAAACTCTTCGGGAACGTTTACGCACAAATCGACCCGATGAAGATTGGGGAAACCACTCGCCTCATGATGATCGCAAAAGACTATGGCGAAAGGCTGGCAAGCAAAGCGGGGAATTTTGCTCGCGCCGATGCGCTCGATGTGTTGGTTTCCGCATATTCATCGCACGGTTTTGTAATTGACCCTGAGGAAGCTGCCACGATTTTCAAGGTCGTGGAACAGGCAGGTCCGCCATACGTTGATCTCATGGAGGGCCTCGGAAAAGCGGCATTTTACCCAATTGAAAGCACCGCTGAACGAGAATACATTGCAGGTTATCTTAGCAAGGAACTACCCAATGAACCGGAACATACTCGCGAGGCTGCTGCCAGCGACACTTCCGCTTCAGACAGAGCCGGAACTGCCGCCGCAGCAGACACAGCCGCTCACGATGTCTCAAATCCTAGACCGCCAAATGGAGCGCCGGGCGATCCAGCCGCCGCGCGCCCGAACGGTGACAGTTCCTGAAACGCGGGAAAAGCTCAAACTGAACTTTGGTGCTTGACAGTCAAGCATGAAAGTCCTATTTGAGAGGGCATGAACAAGCTCTCTCGTGAAGACCGCGCACGCATCCTGCATCTTCTCTGTGAGGGTCAGTCGATCCGCGCCACTGTCCGGCTCACGGGCGCTTCTAAGAACACGATTGCAAAGCTGCTGGTGACCGCTGGTCAGGCCTGCATGGCCTATCAGGATCGCACGCTAGTCAATTTGCAGGGCCGTCGCTGGGAAGTGGACGAGCTGTGGTCATTCGTCGGCAGCAAGGAAAAGAACGTTCCAGCCGACAAGAAAAACACCGGCGAAATGGGCGACGTTTGGACTTGGGTTGCGCTCGATGCGGAGTCCAAGTTGGTCGGCGCTTGGTACATCGGTGACCGTGATGCGGAAGCCGCGATGTTCTTCATGGACAATCTTGCGAAGCGTCTAGCAAATCGCGTGCAGCTTACGAGCGATGGTCACGCGCCGTATTTGCAGGCCGTTGAAGGCGCGTTCGGTGCGGACATCGACTTTGCGCAGCTTGTGAAGATTTACGGCGTGATAGAAGGCAAAGGCCCTGAGAAGCGCTACAGCCCTGCGCAATGCCTCGGTGCCCGTAAGCACGTTGTCGAAGGAAAGCCTGATAAATCGAAGGTTTCGACCAGCTACGTTGAGCGCAACAACGGCATCATCCGCCAGCATTGCAAGCGCTATGCGCGCCTCACACAGGCTTTTTCAAAGAAGGTAGAAAACCACGTTTACGCCTTCGCCCTCCACACGATGTACCATAACTTTGTGAAGATCAGCGGCGCACATCGCATGACGCCCGCTCAAGCTGCCAAGGTCGATAGCCGCTGCTGGGAAATGTCTGATATGGTGGCGATGATTGAAGAATGGGAAGCGGCGCAAGAAACACAGGCCGCTTAAGTAGGTGGCATGACCAAGTGGCGCGAGGCAGCTATCGGGCGGGGCATAGACCCCATTGAAGTCGGCGGCCTCAACGTCTGGGGAGAGGAGTGGCGGCCCGTGGATGCTCCGGAAGTTTGCCTCCCGCACCCTGCCTACCCGAAACAAATTCACAACTACAAAATTTACGAGATCGGGAATGCCAGCCATCCCGTTCGCTTTGCTGTCGCGGAGCTGTCCAATCAGGTATGGGGCTTCTACGTGCCAGAAGAAAATTCAAACTGACCCACTACCGAAACGCTTGTGGGCTGGATCCTGCCCGCCCTTCTGCTCATGGGATTCTGGTTTTTGATGTTCCGCGGCGGCGCAGGAACCGGTTTCGGCGGATTGATGACGGTCGGCCGCAGCCGCGCCAAGCTCTTCGCCGAGCGCGACCACAAGGTCACGTTCGCCGACGTGGCCGGCGTCGACGAAGCCAAGCAGGAACTCGCCGAAGTCGTCGGCTTCCTGAAGAACCCTGAAGTCTACGGGCGCCTCGGCGCGCGCGTGCCCAAAGGCGTTCTGCTGGTGGGTCCGCCGGGGACCGGAAAGACGTTGCTCGCGCGCGCGGTCGCCGGCGAAGCCGACGTTCCGTTCCTTTCGATCACCGGCTCGGAATTCGTCGAGATGTTCGTGGGCGTCGGCGCGGCGCGCGTGCGCGATCTGTTCGAACAGGCGCGGGCGAGCGCGCCGGCCATCGTCTTCATCGACGAGCTGGACGCCCTCGGCCGGGCGCGCGGCATCGATCTGCCGCTCGGCGGGCATGACGAAAAGGAGCAGACTCTAAACCAGCTCCTCGCCGAGATGGACGGATTCGATCCCAGCGTCGGGATCATCGTTCTTGCGGCGACGAACCGGCCGGAAATTCTGGATCCCGCGCTGCTGCGCGCCGGCCGCTTCGACCGGCAGGTGCTTGTCGACCGACCGGACCGCAACGGCCGCGTCTCGATTCTCAAAGTTCATGCAAAGAAGATCGCGCTCGCCAACAACCTCGACCTCGACGCGGTCGCAGGCCTGACGCCAGGATTTACTGGCGCCGATCTCGCCAATCTCGTGAACGAAGCGGCGCTCGTGGCGACCAGGCGCGGGGCCGACGAGACGACGCTCGAAGATTTCACCCAGGCCATCGAGCGCATTGTCGCGGGGCTGGAGAAGAAGAGCCGCATCCTCAGTCCGCGAGAACGCGCCATCGTGGCGAACCACGAAATGGGCCACGCGCTCGTGGCCATGGCATTGCCGGGAACCGATCCGGTGCAAAAGGTCTCGATCATTCCACGGGGCATCGCCGGCCTTGGCTACACGATCCAGCGGCCGACCGAAGATCGTTTCCTGATAGGCCAGGGAGACCTGTTCAACCGGATCGTCGTTCTGCTCGGAGGCCGCGCGGCGGAGAGCCTGGTTTTTGGCGAGCCCTCGACCGGGGCCGCGGACGATCTGACCAAGGCGACGGACATCGCGCGCAACATGGTGACGCGCTTCGGCATGGCGCCGGCGCTGGGGCAAGTGGTCTACGAGCCGGAAAGCTCGGCCTTCTTGAGCAACGGGACGCGGAGCTTCAGGCCGCGCGCTTACGGCGAAGGCGCCGCCGACGCGATTGACAGGGCCGTCAAGGAGATCCTGCAAGACGCCCTGGCCGCGGCCCGCGCCATACTTGAGCGCAACCGCGCGGTGCTGGAGCGCGGCGCGAAAGAGCTTCTTGCTCACGAAACGCTCGGCGCCTCGGCTCTGGCGGAGCTCGGCGCGTCGCTTAGCCGAGCCGCCCCTACTCCGTTGGCGGCCGCCCGCTGAGCCTCAAAGTCCGAAGGGCCAGGTTTCCGGCGCTCCTTCGGGCCGGCCTTCCTCAAGCGGCGTCACAGGGCGAGTTTTCTCGAACCACACATAGGCATCGAACTGCTCACTCAGCGAAGCGCGAAAATAGTGGCTCAGAAGCTCGCTGTCCGGACGGTAGACGACGCCAATGGCGCGCTCGAGGCGGGGCTCGGACAGAAGTTCGCGCAGACGCGCGCGCTGAGGAGGCCTGAAGTCCGTCAACGAGCGCGCATGGCCGCTATGGCCGAAGAGGCGCTCGAAGCTTCCAGGACGCGCCGGGTTCAAGGGCATGACCTTCATGGGCGAGCCCCAGTCGGACGCGGCGGCCACGGCGCCCGTGTCGCAGCCGAACCCGATGGCGACCATGTCGTCGCCATAGGCCGCGCGGCACAGCTCGCCGATGTTGAATTCGCCCTCCCATCCCATAGACGTCGCGGCGGCATTGCCGATATGCGAGTTGTGCGCCCAGACGATCGCCTTCGTCGCCCGTCCGCGCCGTCGGATCAGCGCCTGCAGCGTGACGAACATGTGGCGGTCGCGCAAATTCCAGGATTCCTTCGATCCCAGATACATGACGCGAAAATATTCCTCGGCGGCGCGCACGACGCACGCGTTCTGCGCGGCGTCGAAAAAACTTTCTCCATCCCGCGCGGCGTAGGCGATTCTTCGCTCCAGCATGGACAGGAGCTGATCGCGGACCTGCTTTTCACAGGTCTGCCCGCCCATCAGCGCGCGGTGGCCGTACCGCGAAGGCTCGGATTGCCAGGGCGTAAGGCAGCCATAGCGATAGCGCGCGATCTTCGCCGCGGCGGGATCGACCTTGTCGAGATAGGCGAGCACCGCCGCAATCGAGGTTTCCAGGCTGTAAATGTCCAAGCCGCGAAATTCGACCCTTGAATCTTTTTCGAGCCCTGCATTGTGCGCGCGCAGCCAGTCGACGAATTCGAGGACCTCGAGATTGCGCCACATCCAGCTCGGAAAGCGCGAGAAAGCCTCTTCGCGCGGCGGAGCGCCGGGCAGATGGCGAACGTAGCGGTCGATGCGCGCGGCGTCAGGCCAATCGGCCTCTACGGCGACGAGGCTGAAACCGTGCTCGACGATCAGACGTCGCGAAATCGCGGCGCGCGCCCGATAAAATTCGCTCGTCCCGTGGGTCGCTTCGCCGAGCAGCGCCAGCTTGGCGTCCCCGAAACGATCGAACCGCTCGCCGAAAGCGTGGGCGCGTTCCGGCGGCGGCAGGTCTTCGGCGGCGGCGCGAAGGGCGTCAAGCGTCTCGCGCTCGTCCGCCGCCCGGGTTCGCAGTTCCGTCCGGACAGCCATGCGGTCCTCACGGCACGATAACGACCGGCGAAGGAGAAAGCGCCGCCAGCTTCTGCGACACGCTGCCGAGCAGGAGCCCGGCGAGTCGCCCGCGGCCGCGCCGACCGATCGCCAACAGATCCGCCCCATAGGCCTTTTCGAGCAGGACGGTGGCGGGATCGCCGTCCAGCGCAGAGCTCGACACGCGCTTGGCGCCGATGGCGCGGGCGGTGGCGGTTGCGGCGGCCAGAATTGCGCGCGCCTCCTGCTCCAGAATGTCTCCCGCCGTCGCGTTCTCGACCTTGCCGAATTGCTCGACATCCTCGTCGGTCGCCTTGCGGCGGACGGTGACGATCGTCAATTCCGCGTCGATTAGGGCCGCGAAGCGGGCCGCGACTTCAAGCGCCCGCATGGCCGTGTTCGAGCCGTCCACCGCGGCGACGATCTTCATGGAGGACCTCTAGCTCATCCAGTGAATCTGCGGCGGCAGGCGTCCGGCCCAGTCCGGAAGCGCGCGCGGCCAACCCACGGCGATGGGGGCGACGGCGCCCATTGTCTTGGGCAGCTCGATCGCCGCTGCGCCGTCCGGCGTTGCGAGCCAATCCTGGGCGAAGCCAATCCAACACGAGCCCAGGCCATAGGCGTGGGCCGCGAGCATGAAATTCGCGGCGGCCAGCGAACAATCTTCGATGCGCCACCGGATCTCGACCGGCGCCGAAATCACGACGAGAACTGGCGCGCGGTGGAAAATCTGAAAATCGCGGTCGGCGAGCATGAAACGTAACCGCTCGGGCATGCCCAGATTGGCGGAGAGCAAGTACGCCTTGGCCCTGGCCGACATCGAGTCCATCAGCGCGCGGTCCGACACGACGGTGAACCGCCAAGGCTGTTCGTTCATGGCGCTCGGAGCCCAGGTCGCCGCCTCGATGACCTCCTCGAGCAGGTTGCGCGGCACGGGCTTTGCGAGGTACTCGCGGACGGATCTGCGGCCGCTGAGAGCCTCTCGCAGACCCATCGCAAGCGGATCGCGCCGAACCGCGGCCTCAGACATGGTGCGCCGCCAGGGCCTTCAGGGCCTCCGCCGAGGTCTGTTTGCCGACCTTGGCGGACAAATCGCCGAGGCTCAGCATGCCGACCAGCCGCTTTTTGGCGTCGATCACCGGGAGCCGGCGGACCTTAGCCTTCTTCATCTTGGAGACCGCCGTCGCTATGGCGTCGTCCTCACGGCAATAGAGGATCGGCTTCGACATCACCTGGCGCGCGGTCAGTCCCTTCGGGTCGTGCCGGTTTCCAAGCGCCCGGCAGCAGAGATCGCGATCGGTGACCATGCCGATCAGTCGGTCATGTTCCCCGACCGGAATTGCGCCGATATCCTCGGAACGCATTTTCCTCGCCACATTGGCGACAGGCGTCGAGGCTTCTACCCAGGTAGCGCCCTTGTGCATGACGTCCTTGACTTTCATCGCCATCTCCACGGTTTGCGCATTCATCGCGCCAAGCCTATTCGCATCGCCGACCTCTTCATTGCGCCCGATCAAATCGCCAAAAGAGAACGCGCCTAAACTTCGATGGTTTGGACATCTTTCCTCGGAGACGCGCTGTGGCCGGACATCGGGACGACGGGCGCCGCGAGCGCGGCGCGGACGATGGAACCGAAGGCCGCGGACCGACGATTCGAGGAATTTCCCGGTGCGCTGGCCTTGCGCTCGCGACGGTTGCGCTCCTGACCGCAATCTGCGGGGCGCGCGGCGCGTCCTACCGCGCTTCGCTCCCGCCGCATGAACTCCAACGCTCGACCGAGGCGTTCCGCGCGCGCCATATCTCGCCCGAAATGGCGGGCGTGATCTTTCTCTTCACCTGCCTGACAGATGTCGTTGAGGCGCGTTACGACCGCGCCCAGGACGACTGCAGCGAAGCGATCCTCCTCAGCCCGGATAACCCCGGCGCCTATATGCTGCGCGGCGAGGCTTCGCTCTTCCAGAAGCGCTACGAGGCCGCGCTCTCCGACTTCGATCGCGCAATCGCGCTCGATCCCGCCGATGCTGCGACTTACGCCGGGCGCGCGGAAGCGTTCCGGCTCACGGGCCGCTACGGGCGGGCGCTCAGCGATTTCACGTCGGCGATCGCGTTGTCTCCGGGCGATGCGCACTACTGGAACGGGCGCTGCTGGCTGCGCGCCGAAGCCAATCGTGAGTTGAAGCAGGCGCTATCGGATTGCGACAAGGCGCATGCGCTCTCCGCCCGTTTCGCGCCGGCGCTGGACAGCCGCGGGTTGGTACGGCTGCGGCTTCGCCAATTTGCGCTCGCCATCCGCGACTACAGCGAAGCGATCGGGCTGAATGCGAACTATCCGACCGCCTTTTTCGGCCGCGGACTGGCGCGGCTTCATCTGGGCCAGAAAAAGGACGGGCGGAGCGATGTGCTCGTGGCGCGCAGGCTAAATCCCGACATCGATCAGGTCTTCGCCAGAATGGGACTAGGCGGACGTGGCCTCGCCTTGCCCCCGCTCAAGCCGCGCAAAGGCGACCGCCGGCCGAAAACGCCCGGCCCCAAGGACAAATACGCCAATCGCTGATGGGTCCGACGGCGGCCCTCGCCCCGAAAGGACGCGCCGGCTTTCTTGCGCCCGTAGCGCCGAATGCGGCAAAAGACACGCGCGCCGGTTTGGGGGCCGGATTTCAAGGCGAGGGAGGCTTTCAAAATGCATGGCGACTGCAGACCGCGCGAGAGGGCGCGGAAAACGGGTATTTGGCGGCGCGCGGTCGCCGCGGCGGCGCTGGCGGGCGTCCTGCTCGCGGCGGGCTCAGCGGCGGCGCAGACAGGCTGGGTCGGCATTCTGGGCGGCGGGCCGATCTATCAGCGCGATCCGGTCAACATCAAGGAGCTGAAGAAGGCCGGGTTCAACGAACTCATCGTCTGGAGCGTCGAGGTTAAGGAGAACGGCGATCTCAACCTCAACGGCGAATTTCCGCTGACCTCGGGGGGCGAATATATCGGCGACAAGATGTGGCCGCGTTTCGCGCGCGACCTGAGAAACATCAAGACCGGCAAGGTCAAGCGCGTCACCTTCAGCATCGGCTCCTCGAACTACGGCGATTTCGAGAACATAAAGGCGCTCGTCGATTCACAGGGGACCGGGAAGAAGAGCATTCTCTACAAGGATTTCGCCGCGCTTGCGGCGGCGCTGCCAATCGATGCGATCGATTTCGACGACGAGAACGGCTACGATAACGAGTCCACGGTCAAGTTCGCGCTGATGCTGGGCAAGCTCGGCTACCATGTGACCATGAACCCCTACACCAACAACAGCTACTGGACGCAAGTCGTATCCGACATCAACAGCCAGCAGCCGGGCCTCGTTGACGCCATCCACTTGCAGACCTTCGCCGGCGGCGCCGGCAACAATCCGTGTTCGGGTTGGGACTTCGGCGGCGTTCCCGTCTATCCGGGGCTTTCCGATCAGCCGTCCGCCCCGCCCTATCTCACGCCCTCCGAGGCCAAGGCCAAGCTGAAGGGCTGGCGCGACCAATGCGGGATAACGGGCGCGTGGCTCTGGATCTTCGATCAGATCAAGGGAACGGATCTGCCCAAGCAATATGCTCATGCGATGATCAAAGGCGTCGGCGGAGGGGCGGCGCGCAACTAACGCCGCCCACAATACGGACCGCAGGTCCAGAGACGAAGATTTGCGGGGCTTGCGCCGAAGTTGCCGCTGCATTGCGCGCCGGCTCCGGCGGGGCCGCGAGCCCAACCGCCAAATGGTGCCCAGGGGCGGA
>DASZRM010000186.1:0-1631 GCA_035549135.1 Rhizomicrobium sp.
GCGAGCGCAGTCCCCTTGTCGAGGCGCGCCGGCTTCAGCTCGAGCACCTTCTTGCCGCGCAGCAGGGCAAAGCCCGCGGCTTGCGCTTGCGCCTCGAGCGCCGCCATCTTCCGCGCGTCGATCTCGAAGTCGGGCGCGAGACGATAGTGCAGGGCGATGGCCGCGCCCTTGTCTTCAAGGATCGCCCCGTCGCGATCGGCCAGCGCGAGAAACCTCGCGCGCAGCGCCTCGGGGATTTCGGGCGCCAGTCGGCGAACGCCGTCGCCGGGAGCAAGCCGCAATTCCGCGCCATGGGCGCCGGCGGCCGGCAGCTTCAAGGGAGAGAGGATCGCGTCCAGATCGGCGATCCTGCGCCCGCTCAGCAGCGCCAGCGCATCGCCGCAGAGGCGCGAAAGCGCCGCAAGGTTCTCGCGCAGCGGCGGGGGCGCCTTCACCGCGTCCGGCGTGGGCGCAAGATCGAGCAGGGTTCCGTCCACATCGAGGAAAATCGCCGCGCCTTCGAGATCGAGCAGCGACAACAGCGTCAGCGCAACCTGGCTCATCCGATCCCGCTTTGGAACGCGGCGATCTTGGGACGCCGCCGCAGAAGAACGCAAGCGCCCACGGAAGGGTCCGCGCCGGAACGCGGTTGGCTCGGAGCGCGCGCCGCGATGCGGGCTCTCAGTTCAGCGCGAAGATGCATCCGTTGAGCAGCGAGGCGAACGCCACCCAGGCGGCATAGGGCGCGAACAGCCATGCGGCAGGCCGGTTCTCTCGGGCGCACACGGCGATGAAGGCTACGATCGTGGCGAGCAGCAGCAGGATGACGGCGAAGGCGAGACCGATCAGGTGGGCGCCGAAGAAAATCGGCGACCAGACGAAATTGAGCGCAAGCTGCAGCCACCAAAGCCTCATCGGCCGGCCGCCTGCGTCCTGGAGCCAGACGCGCCAGCCGGCCAGCGCGATCAGCGCATAAAGCGCCGTCCACACCGGCGCGAACACGAAGCCGGGCGGATTGAACGGCGGCTTGGCGAGCCCGGCGTACCACGCGCCCGGCGCGGTCAGGACTCCGATGACGAGTCCGCCGCCCATCGTCAGAACCAGAAATCCAATCAGCGCGATCCATCGCTTCATTGCCGCCTCCATGCGTTCGCAAACATTCAAACCACGGTCCCAAACAGCCTGCCGATTCCGGCGGTGATCGCCATCGCCAGCGCGCCCCAGAACGTCACCCGCGCCGTGGCGCGCCAGACATTGGCGCCGCCCGCTCTCGCCGCGATCGCGCCCAGCAGCGCCAGACAGAGGAGCGACGCGACGGAGACGACCGGCGCGAGCGCGTATGCCGGCGACAGGACGACCAGCAACAGGGGCATCGCCGCGCCGGCGGAGAAGGTCGCCGCGGAAGCGAGCGCCGCCTGCACCGGCCGCGCGGCGGAGATCTCCGAAATTCCGAGCTCGTCGCGCGCATGCGCCGCGAGCGCGTCCTTCGCCATCAATTGCCGGGCGACCTGCCGCGCCAGGGATTTCTCGACGCCGCGTTTGACGTAGATGTCGGCGAGCTCCTCCAGCTCGAAATCGGGCCGCGCCGCCAGCTCCTTGCGTTCGCGGCTGAGATCGGCCCGCTCGGTGTCGGATTGCGAGCTGACCGACAC
>DASZRM010000187.1:0-3948 GCA_035549135.1 Rhizomicrobium sp.
TCGCTCCAGGACCGATGGGGACCGATCAGCGGCGGGCGTAGAGCGTCCACAGATGGGCGATCAGCTCGGCGTGCGGATCGTCCTTGACCTTTGCGAACTCGCGCACGGCCGCGTCCTTCTGGCCGGCCGCCAGATAGGCCATGCCGAGACGGGTGTGCGCGTTGTTCATGTCGGTCTTGTCTTTCGCGATGCCGGCCTTGATCGCGTCGATGGCGTCCTGGGCCTTTCCCTGGCCCCAGAGATTCTCTCCGAGCTTGACCAGCGCATCGCCGTTCGGCGCCGCCTTGGCCTGAGCCATCTTCTGCGCCATGCCGGCGGCGTCCGCGCTCATCTGCGATTTGGTCATCGCGATCAGGCGATCGATGCTGCCGCCGGACAGAATTTTTGCGTCGACGCCTTTCTGTTCGACCTCCATCGCCTCGGCGGAGAAGCCGAATTCGAGGGCGAGCTTGGCCAGAAGCGTGTAGTCGTTCGCGCCGCTCATCGTGCCGGTGCGGAATTTGATGCGGTAGATGTCCAGCGTCTGGTGATCGTTCATTCCGCGCGTGCGTTCGGCCGCCTTCAGAAGCTGACCCCAGTACTCCGCCTTGCCCGTGCGCGAGACCAGCTGTTCGAGCGCGTCCGTCTGGGCCTCGTCGTCGCCGGCGTTGAAGGCGCAGGCGCGCATGATCTGCAGCACCACCTCGCTGCCGCTGTTGCCGAAATTGCTGCGGATGTAGCGCACGCACTGCGCGTTCTGGCCGAGCTTGTAATAGGCGGTGGCGACGGCGGCCTTGTCGTTGGCGTCGAGCTGGCCGCGCAGGCTTTCGGCGTCCTGAATCACCGCGCTCCACTTTCCGGCGCGATAGTCGCTGGCCAACTTGCCCTTGCCGCTGGTGGCGCTGGCCTTGGAGTTGACGTAGGCGCGCATCTGGTTGACGACGCGGCTCTCCTCCGCCGTCAATCCCCCGACTGCGGCGGCCTGATTGACCTTCGCCAGCGCGGCGGAATAGTTGCCCGAAGCGGCAAGGCTCTGGGCTTCCTGGAGCGGCTTGCCGACGGCGGGCCGGACCGCGGCCGCAGCCGGCGATATGCCGGACATCCCAGACCCGGCCACCATGGCCATGCCCAGAAACAGCGCCCAAAAGGCGGCGCGGATGTTGTTGGCGATCATCTCAAGGACCTCACTGTTAGGCGCGGGGTCCCGGATACATGCGACCGCATGCTCCGATACCGCGGTCGCCCCTCACTTTACTGACTGAACTGAGCCGTATTCGAAAATCCTATCTTGGTGATGCCCAGACGCTGCGCGTCCGCCAGCACCATCGCGACAGTATCGTATTTCGCCAATCTGTCCGGATTAAGGTGGATTTCGGGCTGAAGCGGCAGCTCCTGCTGCGCCTGAGACACGAAATAGCTGTCCATCGTCGCCCGATCGATCGGCTGGCTGTTCCAGGTGATGGTGCCGTCGAAATCGATGCCAAGCTCGATGGGGGCGACCAGCGGCGGCGGCGGATTGACCGCCGGCTTGGGCATGTCGAGCTTCACGGCATGCGTCTGGATCGGCAGGGTGATGATGAGCAGGGTGAGAAGCACGAGCATCACGTCGATCAACGGCGTGGTGTTCATCTCCACCATCACTTCGCCTTCGCCCGATGCCGGTCCGACGTTGACTGCCATTTCGCCTAGCCTTCCGATTCCGTTTGTTGCGCTTAGCCGCCCTGGTTGCGCGGCTCGGTCAAGAATCCGACCTTGAGGATGCCCGCCTGCTGGCAGGCGAAGATGACCCGGCCCACCGCCTCGAACCGCACCCGGCGATCGCCGCGGATGTGCACTTCGGGCATGTTCGCCGCGGTGAGGCCGCGCGCCTGGGCGCGGCGCAGCGCGTCTTCGAACCGGCCCTTCAGCTCCGAGACCTGGATCGGCTGGTTGTTGTAATAGATGTTCTCGTCCTTATCGACGGCGATGACGATGTTCTCGGGCTTGGTCTGCGTCGCGATGTTGCGATCGTTCGGCAGCTGCACCGGCACCGTCTTCACGATCACCGGGATGGTGACCAGGAAGATGATCAGCAGAACCAGCATCACGTCCACGAGCGGGGTCGTGTTGATCGTGGTGTTCAGTTCGGCTTCTTCCTGATCGCCGCCGGATTGGACGTTCATCGACATGCTGTTTGACCTTCCCGGATCTTGGCGGGGCCGCTGACCCTATTTGCTCTTCGAGATCAGATAGGTCTGCAGGTCGCCCGCGAAGCCGCGCAGCTTTTCCTGGATCACCTTGTTGCGGCGAACGAGGAAGTTGTAGCAGAGCACCGCGGGGACGGCGACGAAGAGGCCGAGCGCCGTCATGATCAGCGCCTCGCCCACCGGGCCGGCCACCTTGTCGATCGAGGCCTGGCCCGCGACGCCGATGGCGATCAGGGCCTGCAGGATGCCCCACACCGTTCCGAACAGACCGACGAACGGCGCCGTCGAACCGACCGAGGCGAGGAAGGCGATGCCGCCCTGAAGCCGCGCATTGGCGTCGTCGAGCTGACGGGTCAGCGACATGGCGATCCAGTCGTTGAGGCCCACCAGCGAGGTGCCGCCCTGGCTCGCGCGCACGCCGCTTTCGGCGATCAGACGGAACATCGACGTCTTGGGAAGCTTGTCGATGCCTTCGTTCAGCGTTCCCGACGACCAGAACCGGCGCTCGACCGTCCGCGCCTGGCCCAGGATGCGGCCCTGTTCGAAATACTTGACGAAGAAGATGTACCAGCTGCCGATCGACATGATCGCAAGCAGGACCAGCACGCCGATCGAAACCGGATTGCCCTTATTGATGATGTCCTGCAGGCCGTAGGGATTCTCGGCCGGCGTGGCGGAAGGAGACGGCGCCTTGACCTCCGGCGCGGCGGGAGCCGGGGCCGGAGCGGCGGGCGCGGCCGCGGCCGGCGCCGAAGCATCCGGAGCCGCTGGCGCGGTTGTGTTGTCCTGCGCCATGGCGGCGCCGGACACCAGAACAATCGTCGCAACGATCGTCAGAAATCTCGAGATCATTTTTCAGCTACTCCGTCTCTCATTTCGGTTGGCGGCCGGCCCCTCCGGCCGGCCTGCGTTTCACAAAGTCCTCAGTGAGGAATTCTCCACACTACGTTGGCCTGCCACGGCGTCTCCACCGGCTTGCCCTCCTGCGTGGCGGGCTTGTAGCGCCAACGCTCGACACAGGACACCGCGGCCGAATCCAGCGCCTCATGGCCGCTCGATTTTGAAACCGTCACGTCGCTCACCGTGCCGTCCGGCATGACCTTGAACGACATCGTCGAGGTGCCTTCCTGGCCGAGCCGCAGCGCCACGGGCGGATATTGCTCGGTGCAGCTGTGCGGCCGCCCGATCGACACCGGAGTGGAGACCACCTTCTGCACCGGCGGCGGCGGCTTGTTCGTCACCGTGATCGGGCTCGGCGCCTCGGTCGGAATCTGGATGTTGATTTCAGGCGGCGGAACCACCGGCGGCGGCGGCAGCGCGACCTGCGGCGGCGGGGGCGGCGGCGGCTTGGGCTGGATCTTCTCCTGCTCCACCGCGACCTTCAGCTCTTCCGGAAGCTTGTTGATGAGAGTGGCGGCCAATCCGGTGACCAGCGCATAGACAAAGCCGGCCTGCAACAGGATCGCCGCGAGCAGGCCCACGGCTTTCTGCGGCGTGAACCGGTTCGGAACCATGCGGACGCTGTGGAATGGTTGTTCCATTGGCTCTACTTCGACCTGACAAAACTAAACCCGGCGCAAAGGCGCCGGGCCCTGCGACAGAGAGTGAAACTCACGCATCCCCTCGCGCGCCCGTGTCCCCCCGGGAGACGCTCCGTCGATGTTCCGCAGATGGTAGTCATGCTTTTGAGGACGGTCCAGTCTTTCGATTGGTTAACACTAAAGCGCGCATAGCCTAGTAAATCGCGTCAGCGATGGCGAATGTTCCTGTTTCGGCCTGAGGG
>DASZRM010000188.1:0-3767 GCA_035549135.1 Rhizomicrobium sp.
TATGGGTCTTTTGCCGATGAGGCGGCAGAGCGCGTCGAGGTCCTCCTGCAGGCTCTCGACGCGGGCGAGCTTGAGATCGGGCAAAGCCTGCTCGAAGCAGTCCTGCGCCGTCTGCAAGCGCCAATGATAATTGGCGCCGGACAGGTCCTCGGACTCGAGGAAGTCGAGAAACTCGTTGAAGCTGAGACGCCGCTCATCGTCCGGCTCGGCGATGGAACGGGCGAGGGCGCGCCATTGCGAGCCGCTCCTGGTGTCGGTCACCACGCTAAAGGCGCTCACCGCGCGCAGCAGCGGATTTCGCACCACGGCGATCTTGAGAAAGGACGGATCGCGATAGAACTCGTCAAGATGGCGATAGGCCTCCGCGTGCTCTTCGTACCACTGGGGAGCCAGTTCGCTCGCCCCTTTTCCCTTCATCCGCGCGCCCCAGCCTGCGACTTCGAAGAACCAGAGCTGGCCGGTGGTGCTCGCGCAGCGGTGCATCCAGAAGAGGATGATCTTGTTGACCGGATCGACAAGCGGCCTGGGCGGGGCGCGCCGCGGCTGGCGGCCGGGAATGAATCGCACGCCGGTCATGGAGCTAGGCGTACCATTGCGGGTGAAACAGCGCCAGAAACGGCCGGCGGACAAGAACGCGCGAGGCGCGCTCCGCAAATTCCGCGGAAATGCCGAACGTGTCCGGAGCTTCGACCAGCCCTTCCTCCACCACATCCGGCGCGATATTTCCGATGCGCAGCCGGCGTTGATTGTCGGAGAGATACATCATCGGCGCGCGGTTCACGAGTTCGCCGCGCCGCACGAAATGCACGTCCGCCACATATTCGACGCCGAGCCTTCGGAACAGCGTCAGATGATTGTATTTGCCGACGTGGCCGGCCAGCGCCTCAAGGCCCTCCGGGGGAAGGCCGTCCCATTTGGAGCGGCGAAAACCGTCGGCGAAGAAGTCGTTGGCCTGAAGCCGCCGGGCCTTGATGCTCGCCCGTGAATCGCCGTGCAGCGTCAGCGCGCGAATGGGAACGCCCGCTCCGCGCAATTCCGACAGCGCCTCGTCGAGACCGGCGTAAAGATCGCCGCGCGTGGCGATCAGATGGAACGGATCGGCGTGCAGGCCCACTTCGTGGCCGAGATCGCGGATTTGGTTCAGCGCGTCCCACATCTGCTGGCCGCCGTGCCAGGCTTCGTTGAGCGCATGGCGGTGCATGACGAGGAAAAGTCCGTGGCCGCCGGCGTCCTTCAGGATCCGCGCCATCTCGACCGGCCGCGCGATGTCGGCGTGAATGTCGAATTTGAAAAGTCCGAATCCGGCGTTCGGCTTCTCCGCCTTCGCCTCGGCGTCGTCGTAATAGGCGACATAGCGCCGGCAGAATTCGTCGACCGGCGGCAGGTCTATTCCCGAGGCCCGCACGGTCCTTGCGAATTGCGCGAAGCCCTGTTGCTGGAACTGCTCGCGCTTGGCGTCGCGCGCGCGATGCAGCGAGCCGGCGGTCTGCGGCGGCTTGTCCGCGCCCTTTCTCGCTCTGCGCAAAGAATTCCACATATGCGACATTCCGCCGATGGCGCGCCGGGCGCGCGCCCGACCGTTGGCCCGCCGGCGCTCGCCGCGCCTCATCGGATGCGGGGCGCGGCCGCCTTTGGCGGCTCGTCATAGTTGCCACAAAAGGGCGATTGCGCCAACTTCGGCTTGAATCGCAGGGGGCGCCGCGCCATAGTCCCGGCCGACCAATCCAATGGATCAAAAGGCCATTTATGAAACTCAAAGAACTGAGCGAATCCATCGCATCGGCGTGCAATGTGCGCAGCAATGTCGTGGCCCAGGTTCAGGCCGAAACGTTCCGTCAGTTGCGCACAGCGCTCGAGAAGGGCGAGAAGGTCCAGATCCCGGACTTCGGCATCTTCGTGATGAAGGACGTCCCGGGCGAGGGCGGCGAGCCGGGCCGCAAAGTGGTCCGCTTCAAGGGAAAGAGCGGCGACAAGAAAGCCGGAAAGAAAGAAAAGAAAAAGGAAGGCAGGGGCGAGAAAAAGGCCGAGGCCGCTTCGGCCGGGTCGGCCGCCGCGGACGATGAGGGCGACGAGGATTAAGCCGCGCCGAAGCGTCTGACGCTTCCGCGATTTGGGGAATTCGGGAATGGGCGAGGGGACGGCGGACGGCGCCAACAAGGAACACAAGGCGCTCCGCAAACGCCTCGCCTATCTCAAAACGCGCAGCCGCGAACTCAAGAAGGAGTTGCAGTCCGTCCGGGAAGAGGGACAGGCGCTGCGCGACAAGCTCGGGCTTTCGGCCAAGTCCAAGAAAGAGGGCAAGACGGCCACGGCCTCGGACTAGGCGCATCGACGCGGCCCGCCGGGCGGCGCTTTCGGGCGCCGCGCAGTTGTGTTTTCATGGCCGCAGCCAAACCATGGAGACGCAAAATGCTCGAACGCCTGCAATTCTACATCGACGGCGAATGGGTCGATCCGGTCACGCCGAAGACGGAAGACGTGATCAACCCGGCGACGGAGGAGCCCTTCGCGCGCGTCTCTCTGGGGTCCAAGGCCGATGTCGACAAGGCGGTCGCCGCCGCGCGCCGCGCCTTCGAGAGCTTCTCGCGCACCTCGAAGGAGGAGCGGCTCGCGCTCCTGCAGAAGATCGTCGAGGTCTATCAGAAGCGCTACGGCGACATCGTCGAGGCGATCAGCCGCGAGATGGGCGCCCCGCTCGGCCTTTCCAAGAACGCGCAGGCCGCCATGGGCATCGCCCATCTCTCCACCGCGATGAAGGTGCTGAGCGGTTTCGAATTCCAGAAGGTGCAGGGCACGACCGCCATCGCCTATGAGCCGGTGGGCGTCGTCGGCATGATCACGCCGTGGAACTGGCCGATCAACCAGATCGCCTGCAAGGTGGCGCCCGCGCTCGCCGCCGGCTGCGCCATGATCCTGAAACCCTCCGAAGTGGCGCCGCTCAACGCCATCATCTGGACGGAGGTTCTGCACGAGGCGGGCGTGCCCGCCGGCGTGTTCAACCTCATCAACGGCGACGGGCCGACGGTGGGCGAGGCGATGTCGAACCATCCCGGCATCGACATGATGTCATTCACCGGCTCGACGCGCGCCGGCATCGCGGTGGCGAAGGCCGCGGCCAATACCGTCAAGCGCGTGGCGCAGGAGCTTGGCGGCAAGTCGGCCAACATCATTCTCGACGACGCCGATCTTCAGAAGGCGGTGGTCGGCGGGGTGATGAACATGTTCTCGAACTCGGGCCAGAGCTGCAATGCGCCGAGCCGCATGTTCGTGCCGCGCGCCAAGCAGGACCAGGCCGCCGCGATCGCGAAGGCGACGGCGGAGAAGGTCAAGGTCGGCGATCCGTTCGCCGAAGGCGTGACCATGGGGCCGGTGGTGAACGAGGCCCAGTTCAACAAGATTCAGGGCCTGATTCAGAAGGGCATCGACGAAGGCGCCACGCTCGTCTGCGGCGGCGTCGGTCGGCCGGAAGGGTTGAACCGCGGCTATTTCGTGCGCCCCACGATCTTCAAGGACGTCACCAACGACATGACCATCGCGCGCGAAGAGATCTTCGGGCCGGTGCTGGCGATGCTTCCCTACGACAGCGAGGAAGAGGCGATCCGTCAGGCCAACGACACGGTTTATGGACTGTCGGGTTATGTGCAGTCGGGCAGCATCGAGCACGCGCGGAAAGTGGCCGCGCGGTTGCGCACCGGCAATGTGCATCTGAACGGCGCGGGCGTGGATCTCGCAGCGCCCTTCGGCGGCTACAAGCAATCGGGCACGGG
>DASZRM010000189.1:0-13513 GCA_035549135.1 Rhizomicrobium sp.
TACGCGGCGGACATCTTCAAGCCCGTCGCGGCGGCGTCCATCACGGTGTCGGCGCGCTACAATTTCAGCCGCATCGCGCTGCGCGACCGTCTCGGCCAGGCGCTGAACGGCAGCCACGACTACGACCGACTCAATCCGGCCGTCGGCGCGACCTACGATGTGACGGAAGGCTCTACGCTCTATGCGGGCTACGCCGAGGCGAACCGCTCGCCTACGCCGGCCGAATTCTCCTGCGCCGATCCCAAGGCGCCGTGCAGCCTGACGAATTTCTTCGTCGCCGATCCCAATTTGAAGCAGGTCGTCTCGCACACGATCGAGGCCGGCCTGCGCGGCCGCTCGGAGCGGTTTTCATGGCGCGCGGGCTATTTTCATGTCGACGCCACGGACGACATTCTCTTTGCGGCGAGCTCCATCGCCGGCCGCGCTTTCTTCGAGAATATCGGCCGCACGACGCGACAAGGGATCGAGGCGTCCGCGGAGGTCCGCCTGGGCGCGCTGCAGCTTTCGGCCGGTTATGTCTATACCGACGCCGTATTCGGCCAGGCGATCACGCTCAACAGCGAAGACAACCCCAAGGCCGATGCGAACGGCCAGATTCATGTGGTCCCCGGCGACCGCCTTCCCGGCATACCGGCCAACACGCTCAGCGTCTCGGCGGACTATGCGTTCGATCGGGTGTGGAGCGTCGGGCTTTCGGGCCGTTACGCCGACGGGCAATTTCTGCGCGGGGACGAATCGAACCTCAATCCAAAGACGCGCCCCTATGTCGTGCTCGACGCTTATGCGCGTTGCCGGCTCAGCGACAGGTTCGAGCTGTTCGCAAGGATCGAGAACCTGACCGACGCCAAATACGAAACGTTCGGCGGCTTTTCGCCGATCGACAAGGTTCCGATCGCCGAGGTCCCGAACGCGAGCAATCCGCGCAGCCTCAGCCCCGCGCCGCCGCTGTCGGCCTATGCGGGGGTGCGCGTCAGCCTTTGATCCGCGCCTGGCTGGGCGTCACGGCGCGCGATTGTCGGCCATCAGGCTGTGCGCCAGCTCGAGATTGGCGGCGGCCCTTGCGTAATATTCGTCCTTGGCCTTCATCGCCTGGTCGAAGAAAGTCTGCGCCTTCGCATAGTCGCCGCGCAGCATTGCGGCCACGCCGGCGTTGTTGAGCAGCGCGGCGCGCGCGCCCTGCCCTCCGCCCGACGTCGCGCGCGCATAGTCGCCCTTCATGGCGAGGGCGAGACGAAGATTGGTGCGCGCGGAGGCGAGGTCCGGCTTCTCCTGAAGCGCGGAAACGAAATCGGCCGACGCCGCGTCGAGCTGGCCCTGCAGCATGCGCGAGAAGCCGCGATTGTTGAGGACGATGGCCGCCTTGCCGGAATGCGCCAGGGCCTGCTCGTAGGCGTGGTTCGCATTGGTCCAGTCGCGCCTGCGGTCGTACTCGCCGCCCAGCGCGTTCCAGGCGCGCCACTGCGAAGGATTGAGATCGACCGCCTCCTTGAGCGCGGCGAGCGCCTCGTCCGAGCGGCCAAGCAGCGAAAGCGCGATGCCTTCGCCCTGCAGGGCTCGCGCCCTGAGATTGGGATCGGCGTCGATGCGCCGGAAGCTCGACAGGGCGTCTTCATAGCGCGCGCGCGCCAGGCTGAGCTCTCCGACCAGAAGGATAAGCCGTCCGTCATGCGATCCCGCCATCAGCGACGCATCGAGCATCCGCCCGGCGTCCACATAGCGCTGCTCGTCGAGCGCGCGTTGGATATTGGCGAAGGCGTCGGGCGCAGGCGCGCTTTGCGCCGGCGGCTCCGCGGCCGCGCAGGCGGCGCCCGCCGAAGCGGCGATCAGGCAGAAGGCGGCGATGGCCGCGTTGGAAATTCTCATTTTCCTCTCCCGTTGACTTCGGCGACCCGCAGCGACTGCGCGCGCGCCTCGCTCGCTGCGGCGATGCGGGCGTCCGCGCCGAGCACGAATTCGATTCCCTTGCAGCCGTCCGCGCAGGCCACGAGCGTTGCGGAGAAGCGCAGCGACCTGGCGAGGGCTCTGGCGGCGGCGGCGCGCGAGGGCGCATAGGCGATGACGGATTGGGCCTGCGCGGGCTGCGCGGACGCGCTCGCGCGCGCGACCCATCCCAGGCGCTTCAGGCGGCGGCGCATGGCCTCGGCCTTGGTCCCCTCGCCCGAGGCATCGACGACGGTGACGCCGCCCCAGGGACGCAGATGAACGACCGGCGGCTGGGCGGGCGCCGCGTCGGGGCGCGGTTCGGGAACGATGGAGACGATTGTCGGCGCGGCGCTCGCCGGCTGCGTCTCGTCCGGCTGCTGCGGAGCGAGCTCCGCCGCGACCGCCGGCCCGCCGACCCTGGCGCGCAGGACATTCGAATAGGCGAGGTTGTTGCGGACGACCTGCGAGTTCGGATCGATCGCCTCCGCCTGCTTGTAATAGCGCGCGCTGAGGTCGAAGCGTCCGAGCTTGTCGTAGACGACGCCGAGCGCGTTGAACACGCGCACGTCCCTGGCCGATTTGTCCCGCGCCTTCTGCAGATAATCGAGCGCGAGCGCATAGTCGCGGTTTTCGACGGCGCGCGCCGCCGCCTGATAATCGCCCTCGTCCGAGGCCAGCGCGCCCGCATTGGCGCTCGCGGGAATGGGCCTGACCTTCACCGGGGAGCCGAAATCGGGCAGTAGCGAGCAGCCCGCCGCCCCGCTCATCAGGGCCGCGATCAGCGCCGCGCGGGCGATGCGCTCACATCTCATCGTCTATCCTCCGTGCGAGGCCATCAGGGCCGGCAGCAGCGTGCGCACCACGTCGATGATCGCCGGCAGAAGCAGCGAGGTGATGATCACCGGCAGGATGCAGGCGACGAGCGGAACGGTCATGAGCACCGGAATGCGAAGCGCCTTCTCCTCGGCGCGCAGAAGCCGCCCGTCGCGCATTTCGACCGAATAGGTGCGCAAGGTCTGGGCGATGCTTGTGCCGAGCGCCTCGGTCTGGATCAGCAGATTGGTGAAGGAGCGCACGCCCGCGACATCGGCTCTGTCCGACATCGCGCGCAGGGCGTCGGCGCGGATGCGCCCGGCGCGAAGCTCCTCCGACACGCGCCCGAATTCCTGGGCGATGCGCGGATGGCTGCTGTCGACCTCCTGGCCGACCCGGACGAAGGCGGCTTCGAGGCTGAGACCCGCTTCGACGCAGACGACCATCAGGTCCAGCGCGTCTGGGAACTCGAATTCCAGCCGCGTGCGGCGCGACGCGGCCCGGCGATCGATGAAGCTGCGCGGCGCGATCAGGCCTACGAAACAGAGCATCAGCGGCCAGACGACCTGCGCCGTGCCGTTCAGCGGAACCGACAGCATCGGCATGACGACGAGAAAGAGAATCGGCAGCGCGATCGCGAGGCCGAAGCGTATCACCACGTACCACACGGGCGCCGAAGGGGATTCGAAGCCGGCCAGCGCCAGGTCGCGGCGCAGCTTGCGGCGTTCCTCGGCGTTGCTGATCGAGGTGGAAGACTGGACCCATTTGAGGAAGCGATTGGTGAGCTCGCGGCCGGGAAGCAGCGTCTCGCCCGGCGCGCCGCCGCCGGCGAGCGGGATGACGGCTTCGAGCCCGAGCCGGCGGCGCAGCTTCCAGACCTCGCGCGCCGAATTCCAGATCGCGATGGTGGCCGCGAACACCGTGCCGAAGGTCAGAAGCTCGATGATGACCCTGAGAACCTGTTCCATCGCCGCCGCCTAGTATTTGAAGTTGATGATGCGGTCGATCATCGCCCAGCCGATGAGGTAGACGACCGACACCGCCGCAACGACCGGCCAGAAGATCGGGTCCGCGAATTTCGAGGTGTAGTAGGAAGGATGGATGACCATCAGGAAGCCGACCAGCAGCGGCGGCAGCGCGCTCAGGATGTAGGCCGAGGCGCGGCCTTCGCTGGCGAGCGCGCGCACGCGCTTGGCGAGCGTGATGCGGGCGCGGATGACCTTGGCGAGGCCCGAAAGGATCTCCACCAGATTGCCGCCGGTCTCGAACTGGACGCCGACGCTGACGGCGAAGAAATGGGCGTCGCGCGAGCCGGTTCTCGCCGCGAAATTCGCGAGCGCGTCCTTGATGTCGACGCCATAGGAGGTTTCGTCGACGATGAGGCCGAACTCCGTGCCGATGGGATCGCCCATCTCGGAGGCCGCGAGCTTGATGGCCGAAATGACCGGATGGCCGGCGCGCACCGCGCGGTTGATCACGTCCAGCGCCAGCGGCAGCTGCTCGGTGAGCGCGGCGAGCCGCCTGTTCCGGCTTCGGTTGATATAGAGCCAGGCGGAGACGGACGGCAGCGCGCAGGCCGCGATCAGGATCGCCAGCGCCGCGACCGACGAGATGCGGCCGGCGAAGGCGCTGATGACGACGAGCCCGATCAGGAAGAGCGCGGCGGTCGCGCCCGCGACAATGGCGAAAAGACGCATCGGCGCTATCGAAAGTCCCGCCTGCCGGAGCCAAACCCAGGCGCGGTCGTGCAGCTCGGCGAGCGCCGGGCTGAAGCGGTGAAGCGGCTCGGGCGTGCGCACCAGCGCGGCGTAGACGTCGTCCTGGCTCATGCCCGTGTCGAGCATGCTGAGGCGGCGGTTGATGCGGCGGCTGCGGTCGCGGAACGAGAACAGCGCGCTCGACGCCGCCTGGGCGAGCAGAACGACGGCGAGGAAGGCGAAGACGTAGATGAGCGGCGAGACGGCTGCGGACATGGCTCAGCCCCTGTGTCCGGCCGGGAAGGTCATCGTCGGAAGCTTGATGCCGCGCGAGGCCAGCAGCTCCATGAATTTCGGCCTTACGCCGGTGGTCGCGAACTCGCCGAGGATGAATCCCCGCGCGTCGTGGCCCTGGCGCTGGAAGCGGTAGATCTCCTGCATGGAGATGACGTCCTGCTCCATGCCCACCAGCTCGCAGATGGAGACCACGCGCCGTTTTCCGTCCTCCATGCGCTCGACCTGGATCACCACGTTGATGGCGGAGGCGATCTGCTGGCGGATCGAGCGCGCGGAAATGTCGAGCCCCGCCATGCCGATCATCTGCTCGATGCGGCCGAGCGCGTCGCGCGGACTGTTGGCGTGGACGGTGGTCATCGAGCCGTCGTGGCCCGTGTTCATGGCCTGGAGCATGTCGAAGGCTTCGCCGGCGCGCACTTCGCCGACGATGATGCGGTCGGGGCGCATGCGCAGGGCGTTGCGAACCAGGTCGCGCTGGGCGACTTCGCCCCTGCTCTCGATATTCGCAGGCCTCGTCTCGAGGCGGCAGACATGCGGCTGCTGAAGCTGAAGCTCGGCCGAGTCCTCGATGGTGACGATGCGTTCCTGGTGGCTGATGAAGGCCGAGAGCGCGTTGAGCAGCGTGGTCTTGCCCGAACCCGTGCCGCCGGAGATCACGACGTTGCGCCGGCACTTGACGATCAGGCGTAGGACCTCGGCCATCTCGGCGCTGATCGATCCGAGATCGATGAGGCTGTCCATGTGAATGGGCGTGCGCGCGAACTTGCGGATCGAGACCAGCGGCCCGTCCACCGCCAGCGGCGGAATGATCGCGTTGACGCGGCTGCCGTCGGCCAGCCTTGCGTCGACCATGGGCTGGGATTCGTCGATCCGTCGCCCCACCGCCGAGACGATCTTGTTGATGATGCGGATGAGATGGCGCGAATCCAGGAACTGGACGTCGGTTTTTTCGAGCCGGCCGTTGCGCTCGACATAGACCGAGCTATGGGTGTTGATGAGGATGTCGCTGACGGCGTCGTCCTTGAGCAGCGGCTCCAGCGGCCCGAGGCCGAGCAATTCGTCGAGCACGTCCTCGATGAGCTGATTGGTCTGCCCGGCGCTGAGCAGGCGCTTCTCCTGCGCCAGAAGCTGGGCGACCACGCCCTGGATCGACTGGCGCAGCGCCTCGCGCGGCGTCTTGTCGAGGACGCTCAGGTTCAACAGCTCCAGCAGCCGCTGATGGATCCGCAGCTTGAGCGCGGTCGCGCCCTCGATCGACAGATGCGCGCGGCCCGGCCGCTCCAGAACGTCTCCGGCGTCTTTTGCGAACAGCATCGAAGCTACCGCCTCATTTCCGAGAGTTGGAACGCATGGGCCGAGATGACATCGGCGAACTCCGTCACCGCCTTTTCGACCTTCGAATTGCGGCCGACGTCGGAGAGCTGAAGGCCCTGGTTGGTCGCCGAGCGCATGGCGCGCCGGTCCTCCGGGATCGCGACGTCGAAAGGTCTTCCGATCGCCCGTTCCGCCGCCCGGCGCGAGATCGCGGCGTCCGCGTCGGCGCCCACGCAATTGCAGACCAGCGTCAGCGGCTTGGCGTCGAGCTTCTGCAGCGCGAGGGCCGCCAGCTGGCGGCGCGCCAGATGGACGTGCGGCACGGACAAATGGGTGACGAGCACGATGCGGTCGGAATGCTCGAGCGCGCGGTTCGTCCAGTTCGTCCACACCGACGGCAGATCGAGAACGGTCAGATCGAAATCGCGGCGCAGGCCGGCGGCCATTCCGTCGATCATGGAGGGCGTCAGGCTTTCCAGGGCCGTCATCTCCCGCGGCGCGGCCAAGACCCGGACGCCGGACTTGTGGGCGGTCAGCGCCGAGGAAAACGGCGTGCCGTCGAGCTCCATTCCGGAATCGATGCAATCGGCGACGGTCAGCGCGTCGGCGAGATCGAAATAGAGCGCCGCGGTTCCGAACTGAAGGTCAAGATCGACGAAGCCGATCCCGCGTTCGGGGGCGCGGCCCGCCAGAATGGACGCGGCCTGAACTCCGAGCGAGGTTGCGCCGACGCCCCCTCCCGCCTTGACGATGGAGACGATCTGGCCGGTGCGCCGCGCCGGCGCCGCGGTTTCCACATGCGAGGCAAGAAGCCGCTCGAGCGAGATCGCGAGCGCGGTTTCGCTCACGGGCGCGGGCAGCACGTCGGCGGCGCCCTCGCGCGTCAGCCGGCGGGAATTTGCGATCGTCGCATCGCGCAGCGCCACCACGACATTCAGTTCGGGCGCCTTCTGGCGCAGGCGCCGCGCCGCATCTTCGACGCTCGATTCCGAAGCGCCTTCGACCGCCACGATCAGAATGCGCAAGTTCGGCGAAACGCGGTCCGGCCAGCCGCCGGCGATTTCCTCGAACGCCGCATTGGGAAACAGGGCGGCCAGCGACGCGAGCCGCTCCGGCTCCCCGATCGCCTCGCCCGCCACTCCCACGCGCGGCAGGCCGAGCGCGATCGGCTGCGCGGTCCTGATGGCCGCATCCGCCTTGAAAAAGCGAGACAACTGAATCACCCCACCCGCTCCCGCGAAAATCGTCCGTTGTTTTTGGCCAGGCGCCTCATTCGCCGCGGCGATGTCAGGGCGCCGTCGAACCGGTCGCAGCGCCCGAGTCCGTGGAGCTCTGGCTGCCGATGAGGCCGTTCGAGGCCGACAGCGAGGTCGGCTCGATCACCTGGCCCTTGAGATAGCGCGACTGCGACAGGCTGGTGCGAGCGCCGTTGGAGGCCGGCGCCGGATCGCCGCGATAGTGCGCGTCGGGATCGGCGATCTGGGCCGCGATGTCCTGGCGCAGCGCGACGCCGAAATCCGGCGACAGGCTGGTGACGCTCTGCGTGCAGCCGCCGAGAACTGCGCCGGCGGCGATGAGCGCTAGTGTCGATGCGCGAAGCATGAGCGGTTCTCCTTAATAGAGGACGTGGCCGTAGGGACCGTCGACGCCCGCTTTCGCCGGATCGACCGACATCAGCGCCCGGTCCGCGGGCGAAAGATCCTTGTCCGCGCCGCGCTGCGCGCCCCACAGGAAGAGCTCGAAGTCGGACGGCGGCACGAACTGATCGGCCGGCGTGGCTGCGACCGCCTTGCGCGGCACGGCCAGATGCGGCGTCACCACCACCACCAGCTCGGTCTGGTCCTGCTGGAAGCCCGTCGAGCGGAACAAGGGGCCGATGATCGGCAGGTCGCCGATGAACGGATACTGGCGGATGTCGTTCTGATAGTTGTTCTGCAGCAATCCGGCGATGGTGAAGGACTCGCCGTCGCGCAGCTCGACCGTGGTGTGCACGCGGCGCACCTTGATGCCCGGCACGGTGATGTTGCCGAGCGTGACCGAAGTGGTCGGGTCGATGCTGGAGACTTCCGGATTGACGACCATGTTGACCAGGCCGTCGCTGAGGATGGTCGGCGTGAACGCCAGCGACACGCCGAATTGTTTGAACTCGATCGTGATCGCGGGCGTGGCGCCGGCGCCGCCGACGCTTCCCTGCGCGACCGGGATCGGAAACTCTCCGCCGGCGAGGAAGTTCGCGGTCTCGCCGGACATGGTGACGAGCGTGGGCTCGGCCAGCGTCTTGACCAGGCCCTGCGTCTCCAGCGCGTCGAACAGAACCGTGAGGTCGCCGCCGCCGACCTTCCACATCAACGACATCGTGCCGAAGCTGTTGAGGATCGACTGGGCGTTGTTGACGAGGGAGTCGCCGGTGTTCACCGCGACCACGGGGCTGCCGTTGGTCGCCGTCTGATTGACGTTGAGGCGCAGATTCTTCGCGGTCGAGCGGTCCATCTCCACCAGGCGCACCGACAGCATGACCTGCTGGGTGCCTTCGACGGTCATCATGTTGACGACCTTGCCGGGATCGTAGGTGTCCGCCAGCGTCACCGCCTGCTGCAGCGCCGCGGGGCTGCTCGCCGTGCCGTAGAGCACGATCGACTGGTTCGCCGGCTTGACCAGGATGTTGTTCTCGTTCGGCAGGATCTCGTGAAGGCGCGCCTGCAGGCCCTTCACGTCCGCGCCGACCACGACGCTCATCGAGCGCATGAGGCGCTTTCCCGCGCCATAGGCGCTGAGCGAGGTCGAACCGATCGTCTTGCCGACGAGGTAGACGGAATGGCTGTTGATCGGAACGATGTCGGCGATCTTGGGATCGGCGACCATCAGATCGTGATACGGCGCGGCGAAATCGACGACTTGCGACTTGCCGACGCCGACGACGACTTCCGAACTCTGCGCCTGGTCGGCCTGCTCGGCTTCGACCGGCGCCGGCTTCTGCGCCGCGTGCGCGCCGCCGGCGATCGCCAGCGCGAGGAAGACGCTCGCAAGAGTGGGGACGGCCGCGCGAACGCGGATTGCTCGGACGTTCATGGGGCGCCTCTGTCCTGTGTCGGTTGAAGCTTGATGCGGGTCTGGACCTGGCTCAGCGCGTAGGTCGAGAGCGCCGTGCCGCGATAGATGCGAACCCGATCGCCGCGCGCGCCGCGAACCGCTCCGCGAGGCCTGATGTCGCGGCCGAGATCGGCCTCGGTCGTCATGCGATTGACGAGCGCCGCGTCGTCGGAGACATGGCGCAGCGCGAGCGTGATCGTGCCGACGGACTGTCCCAGCGAGATCGCCTGCGCCTGGTCGGGGGTGACCTCGACGGTCACGGCTTTGGCGACCACGGGCTTGTTCGCTTCGGCGTTGTCGGACTGATCGACGCCGAGCACGAGCGCGTTCTCCGCGAGCGCCTGGGTGACGGAATGGGCGCGATCGCCGGTTCCGACGGCGCGGGTCAGGAGAACGTCGACCCGGTCGCCCGGAAGGACGAAGCCGCCGACGCCCGCCACGTCGTTGGAGCGCACGCTGATGGCGCGCATGCCGTCTTCGAGAACGGTGGAGAGATTGAGCTTGCCGCCGGGCTCGCTCACCGAGCCGGTCAGAATGGGTTCGTCGGCGACGATCGAGCGCAAGGTCAGGCGCGCGCCGTCCTTGTCGCCGGTCAGCTCCGCGATGCTGTGAAAGCTGCTCGCGGGAACGTCGCTTTGCGGATAGTTGACGACCTTCAGCAGCGAGGGCTGCAGGGCGACGCCGCGCGCGAGCGGCTGAGACGCCACGACCACCGGGGTCGTCGCCATGGCCGCTCCGCCAGGGACGCGGGCCTGCGGCGTGGCCGCGAGGTAATTCCGAACCAGGATGACCGCGATCAGGCCGAGCAGGATTGCGACGGCGATGCTCGCTATGTTGCGAATAGGCAAGGTGGCCCCCAATGGTGCAAGCGCGCTCTTCGATGCCAGTTCCGTGCCGCGCGGCGGCGTCGGAGTTAAGGGCGCGAGCGTTCGGCGCCTCGGCGCGCGAACTTCCTAGGTCCGGGAAAGGCCGGTGGCGCGGTTGGGCGCGCCACCGCCAGACCCGACCGTCAAGCCGATTAGCAGCTCGGACCGGTGATGCAGTCCGCGGCCTTGTTGACCGCGCCGGCGATCGCCGTGCCGAGGCCGGTCATCGCCGTCGCGATCGCGACGCCGATCAGCGCAAGGATCAGCGCATATTCGGCCGCGGAGGCGCCCGACTCGTCCTTCAGAAAAGCGGAAATGAAGTTCATCAGTTTCTCCCGTCGTTGAACGTAGCGATGTCTAGATGCGTCATGCCCCAACCCCTTCGACAGGAGATGCGCACGACGAGGTGGAACATCGTTAATTTCCACCGTCGCACGTAAGTTAAGAAAAGGTTTTAGGGGCGTCTATTCTCACGTAATATTAGCAATAACGCTTTACGCTCGATTGTACCGAAATTGCGCTACCGCCGGAACCGATGCTAGTTCGTCCAGGCGCATCAAGGCGCTTTGCATGGCACGCTTCTTGAAGCGCGAAGGTCGCATCGAACGGGGTGGCGTTTCCAAAAATGGAACAGATTGCAGGACCGCGCATGCGCGCAAGTCTTAACGGGCGAGGCGCGCGCGCAAGCTTGAAGGCGCTAAAGAATTGCGACGGCGCGTCGGCGGTCGAGTTCGTTCTCGTGCTCCCGCTTCTTCTGCTCGCGCTCTTCGGCATCATCAAGTTCGGCATTGTGCTCAACAACGATCTGGAGCTCAGCGACGGAACGCGCGCCAGCGCGCGGGTGATCGCCATCAGCCGCTCCAGCTCGACGCCGTGGACCGACGCGATGAGCGCGTTCCGCGCATCGACTCCGAACCTGAACCAATCGACGGCCAAGATCCGCGTTCTGGTGAACAACGCGGCCTGCGCCAGCGATGCCGACTGCAAGACGGCGCTCGCCGCCGCCGCGGGCCTGCCGGCGCAGATCAGCGTCAGCTATCCCTGCGATCTCGATATTGTGGGCATCCAACTGGTCAAGGATTGCACGTTGCAATCGCAGACCACGGAGAGAGTCGAATGAGCTTTTCCGTCTCGTCCTTTTCGCGTCTCGCGCGCCGCTTCCGCAGCGAGGAGCGCGGCGCGGCCGCGGTGATCGTCGCCCTTTCGATCGTCGTCATCGTCGCCTTCATGGGTTTCGCCATCGACATCGGCCACGCCCTTCAGGTCAGGCGCGCGCTGCAGGGCGCCGTTGACGCAGCGGCGCTCGCCGGCGCGCAGGAAATCAACAATGGCGGCGATCCGGTTTCGGTCGCAAGCGCCTACAGCGCCCTCAAAAGTTCGAAGAACGCCTTCGCCTCCAACCTCAAGATCACGATGGCGCCGGGATTCCCGCAGCTGAAATGCTTCGTCTCCACCGGCGCGCCCTGCACGGGCGCGAAAGGAGCGAACGGAATCGTGGTGCGCCAGCAGGCGGTGGTGCCGATGTATTTCGCCCAGATCGTCGGCCTGCCCTCGATCACCGTCACCGCGACGGCGACGGCGGGCGCCGCGGGCGGCAAGCCCATTCCGCTCAACGTGATGCTCGTACTCGACAGCACGCAATCGATGAACACCAAGGATTCGAGCTGCTCCATCGCCGGCGCGACGCGCATCGATTGCGCCTTGGCGGGGGTGAGAGTGCTGCTCGGGGAGCTTACGCCCTCGATCGACCAGGTCGGACTGATGACCTTTCCGCCGATCCTGAGGAACCAGTCCTACGATTACGACTGCAACGGAGCCACCAAGCCGACGATCGAAAGCTACAGGAGCGCGGGTCAGTCGAACTATCAGGTCGTGGGCGCCTCCAACGACTATCGGGCCTCCGACGACGCCAAATCGCTGAACGGCGCTTCGAACCTCGTCAGGGCCGCAGCCGGCGGCGGATGCGGCTCCGGCATGAGCGCGGTCGGCGGCGTCGGCACCTACTATGCGGACGCGATTTCATTCGCGCAGTCCACGCTCGCCTCGACCGCCAAACAGGGCATGCAGAACGTCATCATCCTGCTCAGCGACGGCGACGCCAACGGCTCGAACGGCAACATGCCGAGCGGAAAAGTCTCCAACCAATGCCGCCAGGCGATCGCCGCGGCGGGGTCGGCGACGGCTGCGGGCACTTGGGTCTATTCCATCGCCTATGGCGCCTCGACCTCCAGCACCGGAAGCTGCGGCACCGACAATCCGCATATTTCGGCGTGCGCGGCCATGCAGGGCATCGCTTCGGATCCGGCCAAGTTCTATTCCGACAGCATGGGAGCTCCAGGCGGATGTCCGTCGCAAAATCCCTATGACGAGCTGGTCTCGATCTTCAAGAATGTCGGACAGACCCTTCAAGCCCCGCGTCTTCTGCCCGACAGCACCACCTGAGCGCCTCGCCCTCCGTTAGCGATGCGTAAAGGCAAGACGGCGATTCTGGCTTCGCGCCGCGCCGTCGGCGCGCGCGCTTTCGCCGGATTGCATGTGACCTCGTTCCAGGAACTCGCCGCGCGCGGCAGGACGGAGTGGTGGCGCTACCTGCTCGCGCCGCTTCTCGGGCTTGTCATCGCCACCGCGCTCGGCGCGGCCGTCTTTGCCGTCATCGAAGGCGCCCATCTGTCGCCGCCCGATCTGCGGCTGGACCTTCAAAATCCCTCGCAGCCGGCGATCTTCTTCGCAAGCATGGGGATCGTTTCGGCGCTGATCGTCGCGGGCCTCGCGCTCGCCATGCGGCTTGTGCAGCGCAAGCGCGCGCGCGACGTCGCGGGCGCATGGTCAGGCCGCTTCTTTGTCGCAGGATTGGCGCTTTGGACTGCGGCGCAGCTCCTGGCGCTCGGGCTCGACTATCTCGTTTCGCCGAAGTCGCTTCACCTCACCGCCGGCGCCGCAACCCTCGGCCTCGCCGCCTGGGCGCTGCCCGCGCTCGCCCTGCAGAGCTTCATGGAGGAATTCCTGTTTCGCGGCTACGCCACGCAGGGCTTCCTGCTGCTTGCGCGCCGGCCCGTGGCGGCGGCCGCGCTGAGCGCGATCCTGTTCGGCGCGATGCACATTCCGAACGGCGCGCCGCAAGCGGCGAACGCGCTGATCTTCGGCTTCGGCTGCGCCCTGATCGCCATTCGCACCGCGAGCCTGTCCTTCACCTTCGGACTGCATCTGGCCAACAACGTCTTCGGCGCGGTCGTCGCGGTGTCGCAGGGCGACGTGTTCGCCGGCGCGCCCGGCATTCTGCGGCAGGACGCTTCGGGCTCGATCTGGCTCGACGTGGGCGTTACGGCCGCGGCGCTTGCGGCGGTCGTCTGGATCGCGGCCAGGATGACGCGGATCGATGGAGCCGCGAAGCCATAGACCTTCGCATCGCATCCCGCATTGGCTTGAAGCCGATCGCGGTCACGCCGCTGGCGCGAATGAGATCGCAGAGCGCCGCGTCCGCCAGGCATTCCGCGTCGGCGGCGCGTATGTCCG
>DASZRM010000190.1:0-7884 GCA_035549135.1 Rhizomicrobium sp.
GACGGGAACGCTGTTGTGCGGCGATCTTTTCACCGCTGCCGGCCCCTATCCCGCCGTCACGCGCGACAGCATCGTGCCGGCTGCGACCGCCACCGAGGATCTGTTTCACGCGACCGCGCTCACGCCCAACACCGGCCGCACGATCCGCAAGCTCGCATCGCTCAAGCCGAATCGCCTCGCGGTGATGCACGGCGCCGTGTTCGAGGGTGATTGCGCGTCGGAGCTGGAGCGCCTGGCGGACTATTACGAGGCAGCGCTAAACGCCGCCTAGCGCTGCTCGTGCTCGGGCAGCAGCAGTTCGCTCGCGCGCATTCCCGCTCTTGTGATTGCTCGCGGATCGCGCGTCTGACCGTACATTCTCCTAATCCGCGAGAAACAGTATAGTTTCATAATTGATTCTCTTCCGGGGCGCCTATGCATCATAAACGGGTCCTGATTCTCGGGCCGACCGGCACGAAGAAAGATGAACTACTGCCAAAAATTGCTGGAGATTTGCAGCGGACATCCGGGGAGCAAGTGCACAAATTGCACTTTGAAGATTTCCTGGATAGCTCGCCACTCTATCTGACTTTTCAGAAATTCCTTCGGCAGGGTCATATGACGCAAGCGATGATTTGGGACCATGCTTGGACGTCCTTGCACAAGGAACTCGGAAAGATTCCCGAGAACGAGACGGTGCTGCTTTCAATGCACGGTGCTTACGTGCGCGCCGATCAGGGCACTCGTTCCATAGCTAATTTGAACAGGATCTGCGAGGAATTTCGACCCACGCTCGTCATCACCGTTTTTGACGATGTCTATCAGATGTGGAGTAGGACCGAAGCCGAAGCGCAAGGCGATAACACCGTCATTCGCCCGACCTTGCAAGAGCTGATCGCTGCGCGACGCGCGGAGATCATGATTGGCGATATGTTGGTAGTGCAACGCCCGATGACCAAGTGCCGCCACGTCATTATAGCACTCAACCATCCCGTCCGTTTCTTTTCCGAGCTCATTTTGAGCAACGCCCAGATTTGTTACCTTTCCTTCCCCATCACTGCGTTTCGCGAGCAAAGTCCTGAAGCCAAAGAACTGGCGGAAAAAATTCGCGGCGTTCACGGAGAAGCGGTAGCATCCTTCAACGCCGACGGTTCCGCCCGCAAAATATTCATCAGCCCGCTAGCGATCGACGAGCTCCCTCTGTCCGTTAGATATAGAGAGTGGCGAGAGGCCAATCCCGAATTGGCGAAAAAGCCTGACGACGACACACCCGTGGAGTTCGACGTCGGAGCTCTGCGCTTTCCTGTGGAAGAAATCTGGCCAAAAGAAGAACTTGCAAACATGCCGGTGGCAAACAGTGTTCTGATTCCCAGTAATCAGTTGAGGTTGGCGACAGGCTTGATAGGAACCGATGTGGGCTGGCGGGACTTCAAGTTGGTGAGCCAAGCTGATGTGTTGGCGGTCAGCTGTCCAAAACCCCGTCACCGAGCAGAAATGACCCGGGGAGTGAAGAACGAAATCCTGGCTGCCCTTGCAATGGGTGGCACCCCCGTCTACATATGGCAGCCAAGAGAGTTTGACCCACAAGGGCTTGTAGAGAAGGAGTTCTTTTCTGACCCCGGTTCGATGGGATCAGACGTGTGGCAGACCGTTGCCCAGAAGTGTGACTCTATGGAACAAATGTTGAACCGATACGTTCAGAGGAGGGCCGGGCAGTGACGATGATGAGGATATCAATCACCGCGCTAAGTTCCGATCAACTCAAAGAGGCCACAGAGGCTGTTGGTCGGATATTGGACGAACTTATCGGCCGTTTGGGAGGACAGCGTCCGGAAGTAGACAGCTGGATTGCTCCCAAGCATCTGGACTATCAAGTGGAGTTTCCCATCGTTGCTGTACGCAACGGTGAGAAGGATATTTGGCGGGCTTATGGCACCGACGACATTTGCTCGCTCAAGAATGCCTATCCCGTCATTGCAGAAATGAAGTGATGGCTACCGCTGCTCATGCTCCGGCAGTAGCACCTCGCGGATGCCCTTGTGGTTGGGAGCCGAGATCACCCCGTCCTGCTCCATGCGCTCGATGAGCGAGGCGGCGCGGTTGTAGCCGATCTGCAGCCGGCGCTGGATGTAGCTGGTTGTGGCCCTGCGCTCGCGCGCGACGATGGCGAGCGCCTTGTCGTAGAGATCGTCGCCGCTCTCGGAATTGCCGCCCATCAACGCATAGGGATCGTCGGACGCCTCGTCCGGCTCCTCCGTCACCGCGTCGAGATATTCCGGCGTGCCCTGGGTCTTGAGGAACCTCACCACGTCCTCGACCTCATGATCGGTGACGAACGGTCCGTGGATGCGGCGGATGCGCCCGCCCGCCATCATGTAGAGCATGTCGCCCTGGCCGAGCAGCTGCTCGGCGCCCTGCTCGCCCAGGATCGTGCGGCTGTCGATCTTGCTCGTCACCTGGAAAGAGATGCGCGTCGGAAAGTTCGCCTTGATGGTGCCGGTGATGACGTCGACCGAGGGGCGCTGCGTGGCGGCGATCAGATGGATGCCGGCCGCGCGCGCCATCTGGGCGAGACGCTGCACCGCGCCTTCGATCTCCTTGCCGGAGATCATCATCAGGTCGGCGACCTCGTCGACCACGATGACGATGTAGGGCATGGGCTCGAGCTCGAGCACTTCGTCTTCATAGACCGGCTTCCCCGTCTCGCGGTCGAACCCGGTCTGCACCGTGCGCTTGAGCGTTTCGCCCTTGTCTTTGGCCTTGCGCACGCGGTCGTTGAACGCTTCGACGCCGCGCACGCCGAGCTTGGACATCTTGCGATAACGCTCTTCCATCTCCCGCACCGCCCATTTGAGCGCCACCACCGCCTTCTTGGGTTCGGTGACGACGGGGGCGAGCAGATGCGGGATGCCTTCATAGACCGACAATTCGAGCATCTTGGGATCCACCATGATGAGCCGGCAGTGCTCGGGCGGAAGCCTGTAGAGCAGCGACAGGATCATGGTGTTGAGGCCGACGGACTTGCCCGAGCCCGTGGTGCCGGCGATCAGCAGATGAGGCATCTTGGCGAGATCGGCCATGATCGGCTCGCCGCCGATGGATTTGCCGAGCGCGAGCGTCAGGGGCGCGCGCGCCTTTTCGTATTCGGCGCTGTTGAGCAGCTCGCGCAGGAACACCGTTTCGCGATGGAGGTTCGGCAGTTCTATGCCGATGACGTTGCGGCCGGGAATGGCGGCGATGCGCGCGGCGACCGCCGACATCGAGCGCGCGACGTCGTCGGCGAGCGAAATCACGCGCGAGGATTTGACGCCCGCCGCCGGCTCGAATTCGTAGAGCGTCACCACCGGGCCCGGGCGCACGGCCACGATGCGGCCCTTGACGCCGAAATCGCCCAGCACCGCCTCCAGCATGCGCGCGTTCTCCTCGAGCGCTTCGTCGGAGAGCGCCTGCGCCTCGCTGACCCGCGGCGGCTCGGCCAGAAGCGCCAGCGAGGGAAGCTGATATTCGCCGGTCGAAAGATTGAGCGCGGGCTGGCGCGTGCGCAGCTTCGCCTGCGCCTTGCGGGCCTCGTCGCGCTTGATGCGGTTCTCGCGCCGCTCGGCGAGCTTGGCAGCCGCGATCGGCTCCGGCGCGATGTCGAGCGCATAGGCTTCGTCGTCCAGCTCCGGATCGAGTTCGGGCTCCTCCTCGTCGTCGCTCGCATAGACGGCCGCGCGGCGGCGAACCAGGCTTCCGGCCTTGCCGCCGAGCCAGTAGACAAAGACGGCCGCCGTGCCGAGCGCGCGCGCAAAGCCGGACAGGCGCAATCCCATCGCCGCAAAGACGAGCGGCAAACCGACCGCCAGCAGCAGCAGCGGCAGCGCGTAGCCGAGCCAGGGCTGGCCGTAGACCTGGCCCGCATGAACCGAAAGCGAGAAGGCGGCGATGCCGATCCAGCCGCCGGCGCCGGCGGGAAGCGCATCGGGCCGCGGCAGAAGTCCGAAGCCTGCGGCAAGGCACACCGTGGCGAGCGGCCAGGCGACCGCGCGCCAGACGGCGCGGCTGAGGCCCTTGCCCAGCATCGCGCGCGCGCCCCAGACGGCGAGCGGAGCGAGAAAGGCGAAGGCGGCGAGCCCGAAGGCCTGAAGCAGAAGATCGGCGGCCGTGGCCCCGAACGGACCGAGCCAGTTGCTCACCGCGCGGCCCGTGGCGTTGTTGAGGCTGGGGTCGCCCGACGAATAGGTGGCGAGAGAAAGGCCGACGGCCAGCGAAACTCCAAGCACGAGCCCGCCGGCGCCGCGGATCACCGCCAGATTGACGAGCCGCGACAGCGCCATTCTGGCCTCTGCGAGCGCGTCGCTCATGGCGCCGCCGCGCGAGCGCGGCTGATAGACCCCGCCCATCAGGCGGCCACCCGGTCGAGAACCTCGGCCATCCTCTCAAGGGCGGCCATAATGGTTGACAAATCGTTTACGAGGGCCACGCGGATGTAGGAAAACCCCGGATTTGTGCGGGGTTTGCCGCGTTCACTTTCGCGCCCCATATAAGCGCCCGGCAGCACCCGAACGCCCGCCTCGCGCCAGAGCCGCAGCGCCGTCTCCTCGCCATTCTCCACGTCGAGCCAGAGGAAGAATCCGCCCTCTGGGATGCGAAGCGCGGCGCGATTTCCGAGCATGCGCTGCGCCAGCGCAAACTTTTCGCGATAGGCCTCGCGTATGGCGCCGACATGCGCCTCATCGCTCCAGGCCGCGGCGGATGCGGCCATGATCGGCATCGGCACCTGGGGACCGGCGTAATTGCGAAAGGCGCGGAACTTCGCCATCAGCCTGGCGTCGCCGGCGACGATGCCCGAGCGAAGACCGGGCAGGCCCGAGCGCTTCGACAGCGAGTGGAACGTTAGGAGCCTTTCGAAGCTCGCGCTCGCGGCGTATCGCGCGGTGAGCGCGCCGAGCGGCGGCGTCTTCACATAGATATCGGCGTAACATTCGTCTGCGAACACCGTAAAGTCGTAGCGATCGGCGAGCGCGAACAGCGTTCGCCAATAGGCCTCGTCCGCGACCGCGCCCTCGGGATTCGAAGGGGAGCAGATATAGGCGGCGGCGACGCGCTCCAGCACCGAAGACGGCAACGAGGCGTAGTCCGGCAGAAAACCGCTCGCCGCGTCGGCGCGCACGAAGACGGGCTCCGCGCCCGCGGCCAGGATCGCCGCCGAATAGCACTGGTAGAAGGGGTTGGGCAGAAGGATCGCCGGGCGCGCGCCGGCCTTCGCCGATGGCGTGACGACGAAGGGCGCAAGGAACAGGCCCTCGCGCGTGCCGTTGAGCGGCAGAAGGTCCCGCTCCGGATCGATCGCAACGCCGAAACGCCGGGAAAGCCATCCGCCGGCCGCCTGCCTCCATGCGGCCGTTCCGTTGATCGGGGGATATTCGCCGAACTCCGCTGCGTGCCGCTGCAGCGCTTCGGTCACGAAATCCGGCACGGCGCCCCTCGGGTCGCCGACCGACAGGGCGATGGGCGCCATGCCCGGCTTCACCGGATCGAGAAGCGTCGCCAGCATGGCGAAGGAGGATGGCGGAAGCTCCGCAAGACGACCTGGCAGCACGGACCGGATTCCCTGAAGGCTGCGGAATCTTAAAGCGCGCGCGGCGAAACGGCCAGCGCGTCACCCATGCAAATTTGGTTCAGACCGCCTGCGCCAGCGCGCCGCCATCGGTCGCCAGGAGTTCGTCGCGATGCGGGGCGAGATTTGCGTAGCAGCCGAGCATGCGCTCCAGCCGGCCGATATGCCGGGCGGTGAAATAGCGTCCGCCGCGGCCGGACACCGCCTTGTTGTAGCGGCACTTGTCGCGCATGCCCCAGGCGCGGTCGAGCGCGGCGCGGCAATCGTCGTAGGTGCGCGGCAGGCGCGCATGGGCGAGCGCGCGCATCAGCGTCTCCGCCGGCTCCTCCACGAATTCGTCGTAGCGCAGAAAGCAGACCCGGTCCGGATCGGCGTCGGCGTAGCGCCGCCATGTCGCGAAGAAGCTGACATACCAGGGCCCGAGAATATCGATGAGAAAATCGGCTTTCGCCCGCTCGTCCATTTCGGCGAAGTCCTCGGGAATGAGGCAGTTCAATCCGTCGCGGCGCGATTCGGGATCGGTTTCGAGCATGTCCCAGTAGGAGGCGAGCATGTCGGGAATGCTTCGCAGCATGACGATCGGGCGGATGCCGAACATTTCGAGGAACTGGATGTTCGCGGGCAGCGCCTGCATGTGAACGTGGGCGACGAGATTGTGATTGGTCACCGCGCCGGCATAATAGGCGACGAAGGTGGGCAGATAGAGCTGGGCGTCGCGGCCGCCCTGGGCATGGACGGCGCGCACCAGCTGGCCCGCGGCCGCAAAGATCGTCGCGGTCCGGAAATAGGTGCCGGCGGCCTTGGGCGGAAAGGCCAGCATGACCACCGGGCGCTTTCGGCCCATCTGGCGCAGATGCACGCGAATCTCCCCGTCGAAGCCGCCGTCGGATCGCGGCTGGGCGAAGATGGCGTTCACGGACTCCGGCGCGAGCGCGACCATGGCGGATTCCCCCAAATGGAGCGCGAACCCTAGGTCTTGATCGTAAACAGGCGGTTAGGGCTAAGATTCCGTCAATTTCGACTGCGGAGCCGGACCTTCATTGGGCGCGCATCCCCGCGCCGCGTTGACCGCGCGCCGGCCGCATGGGAAGCCGAGGCATGGCGAGATCGACGGACGTGATCATCGGCGGCGGGGGCATGGTGGGCCTGACGCTCGGGCTCGCGCTCGCCAAGGCCGGGCTCAAGGTCACGGTCTGCGATCCGGCGCCGAAAGCCGTCGCGCTCGACGCCAGGTTCGACGGACGCGTCAGCGCGCTCGCCTACGCCGCGGTGCGGATGTATCGCGCGCTCGGCGTATGGGAGCATCTGGAGCCGTACGCCCAGCCCATCGAGGACATTCTGGTGACGGATGCGGCGCCGGGCCGGCCGGCCTCGCCCTTCTCGCTGCATTTCGACGGCGAGGAAGCAGGAACCCCGCTCGGTCACATCGTCGAGAACCGGCATATCCGCATGGGACTGTTCGCCGTGGCGGAGACCGTCCCCGATCTCGAACTCATCGCGCCCGCCGCGCTCGCCGATCTTCGCGCCGATGCCTATGCGATCGCGGCCACGCTGAGCAACGGCGAGACGTTCTCGGCCCGCCTCGCCGTCGCCGCCGACGGGCGCGAGTCGGCGATGCGCGAGCGCATGCAGATCGGCGTGGTCGGCTGGTCCTATCCGCAGACCGGAATCGTCGCGACCGTCGAGCACGAAAAGCCGCACAAGGGTGTCGCCTACGAGCACTTCCTTCCCGCGGGGCCGTTCGCGATCCTGCCCATGACGCCGGCCTCAAAGGGCGAAGCGGCAGGCCAACGAAAATACTTGAACAGGTCGTCTCTCGTGTGGACCGAGCGCGAGGCGCTGGCGCCGGCGATCCTGAAATTGCCCGAGGACGAATTCAACGACGAGATGCGAAAGCGCTTCGGTTCGCATCTGGGCGCGGCCGAGGTGACGGGGCCGCGCTGGTCCTATCCGCTGAAATTCCATCTGGCGCGCGCCTATGTGCGGCCGCGCTTTGCGCTCGCGGGCGATGCGGCGCACGGCATTCATCCGATCGCCGGACAGGGACTGAATCTGGGATTGAAGGATGCGGCCGCGCTGGCCGAGACCGTGCTCGACGCGGCGCGGCTCGGCCTCGATTTCGGCCAGCTCGACGCGCTGGAGCGCTACGAACGCTGGCGGCGTTTCGATTCCTTCACGCTGGCCGCGGCCACCGACGCGCTGACGCGCCTGTTCTCGAACGACATCGCGCCGATCCGCGCCATCCGAGATCTGGGCCTTGGCATTGTCGACCGCATCGGCCCGGCGCGGCGCTTCTTCATGCGCCA
>DASZRM010000191.1:0-1994 GCA_035549135.1 Rhizomicrobium sp.
AAATGGCTGGTCAAGGAAGGCGACGAGGTGAAGTCCGGCGACATCCTCGCCGAGATCGAGACCGACAAGGCGACGATGGAGTTCGAGGCCGTCGACGAAGGCCGGATCGGAAAGATTCTCGTCCCGGAAGGCGCCGAAGGGATCAAGGTCAACACGCCGATCGCCGAGCTGGTGGGCGACGGCGAAGTGGCGAAGTCCGCGCCGGCGCCCCGCTCCCCCCTTGAGGGGGAGCCGAAATCGCGCAGCGATTTCGGTGGGGGGTCCGCTGACGCAAACAAGAAACCCCTCCCGGAACCGCCTTCGCGCAAGAGCGGTTCGGCGGGTTCGACCGTCCCTCAAGGGGAGGGTGAAATTGATCCCGAAGCGCCGGAAGGCGCGGAGATGATTACCCAGACGGTGCGCGAGGCGCTGCGCGACGCCATGGCCGAGGAAATGCGCCGCGACGAAAGCGTATTCCTCATGGGCGAGGAGGTCGCGCAATATCAGGGCGCCTACAAGGTCAGCCAGGGCCTGCTCGAGGAATTCGGGCCGCGCCGCGTCATCGACACGCCGATCACCGAACAGGGCTTCGCCGGCCTCGGCGTCGGCGCCGCGTTCGCCGGATTGAAACCGATCGTCGAATTCATGACCTGGAACTTCGCGATGCAGGCGATCGACCAGATCGTCAACTCCGCCGCCAAGACGCGCTACATGTCGGGCGGCCAGATGCATTCGCCGATGGTGTTCCGCGGGCCGAACGGACCGGCGAGCCGCGTCGGCGCGCAGCACAGCCAGGACTACTCGTCCTGGTACGCCCATGTTCCGGGGCTGAAGGTGATCGCGCCCTATTTCGCATCGGACGCCAAGGGATTGCTCAAGGCGGCGATCCGCGATCCCAATCCGGTGATCTTCCTCGAGAACGAGATCGTGTATGGGCGCTCCTTCCCGGTGCCGAAGCTCGACGATTTCGTTCTGCCGATCGGCAAGGCGCGCGTCGTGCGGCCGGGAAAGGATGTGACGCTGGTCTCCTATTCGATCTGCGTCGGCCAATGTCTCGAGGCGGTCGAGAAGCTTGCGGCCGAAGGAATCGACGCCGAACTGATCGACCTTCGCACCCTGCGCCCGCTCGACACCGCCGCCGTGATCGAAAGCGTCAAGAAGACCAATCGCATCGTCACGGTGGAGCAGGGCTGGCCGGTGTGCTCCATCGGCTCGGAGATTTGCGCGGTGGCGGCGAGCGAAGCCTTCGACTGGCTGGACGCGCCGCCGACCAAGGTGACCGGCAAGGACGTGCCGATGCCCTACGCGGCCAACCTCGAAAAGCTCGCGCTGCCGACGGTGGACGAGATCGTCGCCGCGGCCAAAGCGGTCTGTTACCGGAGCTGACCTTGGCGAAGAAGAAGAAAGGCGAAGCCGCCAAATCGGAAGGACGCTGGCGCCGCGGCGGATGCCATTGCGGCGCAGTGGCCTTCGAAGTGTTTTCGAAGCCGCAGATCGAGCTGGTCGATTGCAACTGCTCCATGTGCTCGAAATCGGGCTATCTGCACCTGATCGTGCCCAAGAAGGATTTCCGCCTGCTGCGCGGCGAGGACGTCCTTGCGACCTATACGTTCAACACCGGCGCGGCCAAGCACATGTTCTGCAGGGTGTGCGGGATAAAGTCGTTCTACATTCCGCGCTCGCATCCCGACGGCTACAGCGTGAATTTCCGCTGCCTCGAGGAGCCGGACAGTTTCGCCTCGGTGATCACCACCGAGTTCGATGGCAGGGAATGGGAGACAAACGCCGGGGGGCTCAAGCCTCTGGAGACCGCCGAGTGACCACGCAAATTCTCATGCCCGCGCTTTCTCCGACGATGGAGGAAGGCAAGCTCTCCAAATGGCTGGTCAAGGAAGGCGACGAGGTGAAGTCCGGCGACATCCTCGCCGAGATCGAGACCGACAAGGCGACGATGGAGTTCGAGGCCGTCGACGAAGGCCGGATCGGAAAGATTCTCGTCCCGGAAGGCGCCGAAG
>DASZRM010000192.1:0-2781 GCA_035549135.1 Rhizomicrobium sp.
GCCGCGCCGCCGCCCATGCGCCTGACGAAACCGCCATTGATGCCCGGCCCGTCATTGTCGCCGGTGTCGATGAGGTAATAGTCGAACTGCGGCATATGCGTGATCCGCCAGCCGAACACATCGGCATAGAACTTCGACAGCTTCGCCGGATCGGCGGCGTGGATCTCGAAATGGACCGGACGGTTCATGGTTCGGTTCCTCTCCTTCTTTGTCCACCCACTCTCTCCTCACCATGGCCGGGCTTGGCCCGGCCACCCAGCGTCCGCGAAGCGGACAACAAAGAGTCTTTTCGCTCGCTGACGCTCGCTGGCTGGGTGGCCGCCTCAAGGGCGGCCATGGTGATTAGAGTAGACATCAATTCACCCGCTCGAACGCCATGATCGTGTCGCTGCCGGCCTGGATGCGTTCGAAGAGCATCGGGCATTCGGGGATCATGCGTTCCATCCAGTATTTCGCGGCGACGATCTTCTGCTTGTAGAAATCGGCGTTCGGCGGCCCCCCGGCGAGCTTCGCAATCGCGATCTTCGCCATGCGCGCATGCATCCAGCCGACGACGACGATGCCCATCATGCGCAGATAATCGACGGCCGCCGCGCCCGCATCGTTGGGATTGGCGAGGCCGTGCTGAGCCAGCCACAGCGTCGCCTGCTGCAGCGTGTCCATGCCGCGCTTGACGGGGCCGACAAACGGCTTCATCGCGGCGTCGGCTTCGTTCTCGCTCACCCAGCCGGAGAGGAGGGCGAACAGCGCCATCGGCGCGGCACCGCCCTTGCGGCCGAGCTTGCGGCCGACGAGGTCCATCGCCTGCACGCCGTTGGCGCCTTCATAGGTCTGGTTGATGCGTCCGTCGCGCACGAACTGCTCGACGCCATTGTCGCGGATATAGCCGTGGCCGCCATAGCACTGCATCGCCATGTTCGCGGCTTCGAAGCCCATATCGGTGAAAAACGCCTTGATCACCGGCGTCATCAGATCGGCGAGAAGTCCCGCCGTCGCGGCCTCGGGCTTTCCGCTCTCGGCGATCGCCATGTTGAGCGTCGTCCACATCGCCACCGCCCGCGCGCCATCCACGAACGATTTGCTGTGCAGCAGCATGCGCCGCACGTCTGGATGGACGAATTCGAGATCGGCCGGCTTGTCCGGCTCCTTGGGTCCGGTGAGCGCATGTCCGACGCGGCGCTCATGCGCATAGGCCATGCCGTTCTGATAGGCGACCTCGCCGATGGCGATGCCCTGCACGCCGACGCCGAGCCGCGCGGCGTTCATCATCCCGAACATGCCGGCCATGCCGGCCGAGGCGGAGCGCTTCTCGCCGGGCTTCGGCGGCACAGGCTTGGGGCCGAGACGCCAGGCCTTCGCCTCGTCGAAATTGAGCACGCAGGTCGCCTGCGCCTTGATGCCCATCTTCTTCTCGATGCCGCCGGTGGAAACGCCGTTGCGCGCGCCCATCTTGCCGTCTTCGGAGACGAGGAATTTCGGAACCATGAAGAAATTCACGGTCGAAAGATCGTCGTGAATCTGCCCGTTCTCGTCGGGGATCTTCGCGATCACCATGTGGATGATGTTGTCGGTGAGGTCCTGGTCGCCGCCGGAAATGAAGATTTTCGTTCCGGTGAGCTTGTAGGTTCCGTCCGGCTGTTCCACCGCGCGCGTCTTCATCAGCCGCAGATCGGTGCCGCAGCCCGGCTCGGTCAGGCACATCGTCCCCGCCCATTCGCCGGAGATCATCTTCGGCAGAATGTTCTCCTTCATCCATGGCGCGCCGGTGGCGCCGAGCGCGCTGGCCGCCGCGCCGGTAAGGCCCGGATACATGGCGAAGGATTGGTTGGACGACGACGCCATCTCGGCGACCGCGAGCGTGACCAGCGTGGGAAGCCCCGCGCCGCCGAATTTCGCCGGCGCCGACAGCGCGCCCCAGCCCGCCTCGCAATAGGCCTTGTAGGCTTCCTTGAAGCCCTTGGGCGTGCGCACCACGCCGTTCTCGAAATGGGCGCCTTCCTCGTCGCCGGACTGGTTGAGCGGCTGCAGCACCTCCTCGCAGAACTTTCCCGCGTTGGTCAGAATGTCGTCGATGAGGTCTTCCGTCAGCTCGCCGAAATCCGGCAGGTCGCGATGCTTCTGGACCTCGAGAAGCTCGTTGAGCACGAATTTGTAGTCGTCGATGGGCGCGCGATAGATAGGCATGGAGGGTCCGCGAATGGAACGTGGCGAGGCGCGAAGTGTAGGCCACGCAGCCTGCCGCTTCCATAGCCGTTTGACTTGGACCTGCGCTTCCGACGGCGGGACTCGCCGCCCGATTGCCTCCATCGAAAGCGCCCTGCCCGGGCAGCCCGCAAGAAGCTCGCGGCATGGCGCCGACGGGCGCTTATCGAGCTAACGAGTCTTGCCGAGATGTTTGTCGTACCAGTCCAGCAGGCGCTGAAACATGTCGACATTGTACGTTCCCTTTTTCGGCGAATGGCCTTCGTTCGGATAGAGCGCCATCTGCGTCTCCACGCCAAGGTGCTTCAGCGCGCGATAGAAGCCCTTCGATTGGCCGACGGGATTGGCTTCGTCGTCTTCGCCGTCGAAGATCAGGGTCGGCGTCCTGGCCCTCGCGATATAGGTGGCGGGCGAATTGCGCGCATACACGTCCGGGTGCTCCCACGGCGCGCCGAATTGCCATTCATCGCCTTGCGGGTCCTCCTCGGTTTCGAATTCGGCCTGTTGGTCGTAGACGCCGGCGCCCGCCACGGCCGCCTTGAAGCGGTCCGTCTGCGTAATCGCCCACATCGTCATCTC
>DASZRM010000193.1:0-17344 GCA_035549135.1 Rhizomicrobium sp.
TACCCGAATAGATCTCCTGGCAGTAGAAAAGCGACGATCTGACGGCGTCCGTCACTTAGAAATCTAACCCGCGCGGCCCAACCCGTAAGTACAATACGCGCCCTGACAAGCGGAGCGCCCTCTTCAACGAGTTCGCTGCACGCGGAGGCGCACTCGGCGTCGAGTACGGCGCTTCTTACCCGGAGAGCGTCGATTTCTGAAAGCGAGCAAAATCTCTCCAGGCCTCGCACTGCCGTTACGGTCTGACGTGACAAGTCGAATTTCGCCAGGCCCGCCCTGAAGCCTGACGAGCGAATTCCTTCGTGTTGCAGTTGCATTTTGCTGACCTGACCTTCCCCTGGCGACGCGAGGCGTCCGAAAAGTCCTATCGGGAGCCCGCTCGCGCTTGGTAAAGCGCCAGGTTCGGCTAAAGTTCCGGCCAGCTTCTAATATTCTTTGTTTGCCATCAGATATTGGGGCGCGACGGAGATGAGGGCCGGGCCCGGCTTCGACGCTGGCGATTTCAGCCAGAGGCGCAAAGCCGGTTGCCCGTTTCCCGAAGGGATGGATCAGGCCAAAGTCGTCCAGATTGCCTGGTGCGAAATCGAACTGCCATCGTAGCCCGTGCCGGTCGTCGTCACGGTCCGCACGTTACCGTCCTTGACGATCGATCGATCGAGAGTTTCGATCAGATTGCCCCTGCTGCGCACGATCTGAACGTCCTTCTCGCCGTTCACTTCTGATCGCGTCTCGGTTATGTCGGTGACCACGCCTTTTGCGTTGGTTTTTTCCTTGTTGATGGTCGAAGTGCCATCCGCGTTCGTTGTGACCGACTCCTGAATTGTCGTAGTCTTGCCGTTGGCTCCGACATGGGTGATCGTCTTGCTGCCATCGGCGTTGACGGTAACGACGCGCTCGGTCGTCTTGGATTTCCCGTTTGCGTACGTCACGGTCTTGTCGACGACCTTCTGGCCGTTCACTTCCTCGAAAGTCTTTGAGAAAGTGCCGTCCCCGCGACCGTTCGAGACCGTGCCGTGCTTGGACTTGTTGCCGTCGGCGTTGTTCGCCGCCGTTCCGGCATTCATGGAAACAGCGTTGGCTGTGTTGAGCGTCATGGTGCTAGCCTCATCGAAGGCATGGTTGCAGGCGCGACACAGCAAACGTCAGGCCAACGAAAAAAGGCGCGGCCCAGCCGGAAAATGCGTGAGGTCAATTGGATCGAATGCGTGCAAGACCGGCAAGATTTTCCGAATTGAGCGCGTCACTGAGACCTTCTTTGCCCATGTTGCGCAAACCTGGTTGCGCCAACAATTGGCGATGTTGGCCACGAGGACGTTGCCGTGAAGCACAAGACAGAGAGACTGGCGGAAGCGCTTATGGATGCGCGCCGGATCGCTATCTTGACAGGCGCCGGAATATCGACGGAGTCAGGAATTCCAGATTTCCGTTCTCCGGAAGGACTCTGGACACGGCTGGCTCCGATCGATTTTCAGGACTTCGTAACTTCGGCTTCCGCCCGTAGGGAAGCATGGCGACGCCGCTTCGCCTTGGAGAAAACACTCGCGGAGGCGAAGCCCAACCTGGGGCATCGAGCCGTGGCCGACCTGATTTCGTGCGGCGCGGCAGGTGCTGTCATTACGCAAAATATTGACAATTTGCATCAGGAATCCGGCGTGCCCGTCGACCTTGTAATCGAGGTTCACGGCAACACGCGGTACGCTAAGTGCCTGAGCTGCGGCGGACGCTTCGAACTTGCGCCGATCCGCGCGCACTTTGAAGAGCATGGCGATCCGCCAGATTGCGATTGCGGCGGCATCATCAAGACCGCGACGATTTCCTTCGGCCAGCCCATGCCGGAAAAGGAAATGAAGCGCGCGGAATCGGAGGCGCGCAACTGCGATCTGTTTCTCGTGCTCGGATCGTCGCTGGTGGTTTACCCGGCCGCAGGTTTGCCGCTGCTCGCGAAACAAGACGGCGCCAAGTTAATAATCATCAACCGAGAACCTACCCCGCTGGATGGCAAGGCCGATTTGACGCTTGAAGGGGAAATTGGCTCAGTGCTGCCTGCGGCCGTCGCTGAGGTCGTGGCGGCGAAGCCGCGCCACAAGCCTGGTTGATCCCCCAATCGTCAGAGCCGACCGTCGCCCGCGCCGGCGATTATCGGTCTGTTCAACACTGATCGGCTCTAGTATGAACGGACGGTGCATCGCAGATCATCGGAGGTCGGTTTTGCGGAGATACGACGAGGACGAAGACGGCAAACCCGAAGACAAGGCGCCTGAACCGCCAATTTCTCCGGTCGTCCAAGCGCTGTTCAAATCCCGGACGGTGCTAATATTTGGCGAAGTGGATATGAAGATGGCGGAACGTGTGTCCGCCCAGCTCCTGGCCTATGCGGCGGAAGGCGACGCCGACATTCGAGTCATCGTCAATTCGCCGGGCGGGCATGTCGAATCGGGAGATACGATTCATGACATGATCCGGTTCGTCGGGCCAAGAGTCAAAATGATCGGCACGGGTTGGGTCGCAAGCGCCGGAGCGCATATCTTTCTGGGCGCGCGTAAGGAAAACCGGTTTTGTCTGCCGTTTACGCGGTTTTTGCTGCACCAGCCTTTAGGTGGCGTCCGCGGACAAGCAAGCGACATTAACATTGAAGCGGAAGAGATTCTGAAGATGCGCGAGCGTCTCAATCGTGAAATCGCGAAGGAGACGGGCCAGCTCTACGAAAAGGTGGTTCAGGACACGGAGAGGAACTACTGGCTGAGCGCCGAAGAGGCGAAAGGGTATGGGCTGGTTCATCGGGTTATTCAGAGCGCGAACGAAGTCTGAGATATCGGCGCTCCCCAGCGAGGCGCGCTGCGTGAGGCGCAGGGCCCGCTCGGGCCTTGCGGCCGGTCTGGCGATCCGCGAACGAGGCCGGGTCGTTCGGTTTGGCTTATCGGTTGGCGCCGGATCGCGCACTGGACGCGAAACATGACTGGCGACGCCTCCGCGTGGTGGCGCGGCTCGGTCGTGTATCAGGTCTATATCCGCAGTTTCTGCGATTCGAACGGCGACGGGCATGGAGATTTTCGTGGGCTGATCTCCAAGCTCGATTACATCGCAAGTCTTGGCGTAGATGCGCTCTGGTTGTCTCCGATCCATCCCTCCCCCAACAGGGATTGGGGATATGACGTGTCGGACTATCAAGGCGTTCATCCGGACTATGGCTCTCTGGAAGATTTCTCCACCATCCTGAGCGAGGCGCACCGGCGGGGCCTCAAAATTCTTCTGGATGAGGTCTTGTGCCACACATCCGACGAGCATTCCTGGTTTCAGGATTCGCTTCTGAGAGGGCGCAAATCCAATTGGTATGTCTGGGCGGATCCGCGTCTGGATGGCACGGCCCCGAACAATTGGCTGTCGGCGTTCGGCGGCCCGGCATGGTCATACCAGCCGGCGAGAAGACAGCACTATCATCACAAATTCTTGCGACAGCAGCCCAAGCTCAACTGGCGGAACTCAGACGCAAAGTCGGCGGCGCTAGATGTTCTTGAATTATGGCTCAGACGCGGCGTCGATGGGTTCCGGCTGGATGTCGCGAACGCGTATCTTCATGATGAGACTTTGACGGATAATCCGCCCGTTCCCCTCGATAGGCGTTCTGAGGCGATTTGGAGCCACGCGGCAAACCTTCAGCGTCACCTTCACGATGCAAACTTGCCAGAAAATGTCCAGGCTCTCGCGGAGATAAGAAAAACCGTCGAAAAATTCGAGGAAGCATTCGTCTTCGGGGAATTTTCGGAAGGGTTCGAACGTTCCGGCGCTTACGCTGCGCCGACCGTCGGCCTTCACGCCAGCTACACGTTTTCGATGCTGCGCGCCACAAAGCTGTCTCCTGAATTCATCCTGACGGAAATCGAGACGATGCTGCGCCATCCCGACTATTGGCCGTGCGTCTGCCTGTCCAACCACGACGTCACTCGGGCGGTCAGCCGTTTTGGCGGCGGTCGCCATGGGAACCCCGCGCTCGCCAAGCTCCTTCTGGCCATCTTGCTGACCCTGAGGGGCACCGTGCTCCTCTATCAGGGAGAAGAGCTGGGCCTTCCGGAGGTCGATTTGGAACGCCATCAACTGCGCGACCCGGTGGGGGATCTCTACTATCCGATCGCCAAAGGTCGAGACGGCTGCAGGACGCCGATGCCTTGGAATTCGGTTTCGCCAAATCTAGGATTCACGAGCGGCGCGCCTTGGTTGCCGCTCGGCTCGGCGCACAGGGCGCTGGCTGTCTCGGAGCAAGACCCAGACCGCGAGTCGGTTTTGAACATGGCGCGGTCGTTGATAGGCCGACGCAAACACAGCGCCGCGCTGCGACGCGGCGACATAGCCGTAATCGAGACTCCAAGCCCGATACTCGCGTTTTCACGCAGCGCGCGGGACGAACGGGTCGTCTGCGTGTTCAACATGAGCCCGGACAACCAAAGCGCGCGAATAGAGGGTAGACCGCTTGAGTTAGCGCCTTTTGGCTTTTGGATTGGCTAGGGCGTCGAACGCAGCCAGCGCCGCCTCGATCGGGAGAAGCACGCAACGGCGCCTGGCCGGATAGTCGGCCAGGTCCGCAAAGATACGGAATCCGTCGATGCGAGGCGGCTTGGCGTCCATGGGCCGTTCCAGCATCTGGGTCACGCTTGCATGCAGTTCGGCGAGGTCCTTCTGGACAAGGCCAATCGCTTCCTGCCCCAAAAGGGATGCCGAAGCCTGCGTCAGGACGCATGCTTTGGAATCGAGCGCTATGTCCACAATCCGGCCATTTTCACTCGCAAGGTCGACCGTCACGCGGTCGCCGCATACGGGATTGTGCGCCGATCCGGTCGCGTCCGGTTGCGCCAGGCGACCGGATCGCACCGCATCGGCAGCCAGTCTAAGCAGGGCCTTGCTGTACAGTGCGGCGCTCATGGCTGGCGGCATGCTGCCAGGGCTTGCGGCGTATCGATATCGACGAGCGGCGCATCATCGCCCCATTCCACCTCGCAGACCGCCTCTTCGTGCTGACCGATCAGATTTTTCGCTCCCACATCTCCCTTCAGACTCATGATCTCATCGAAGAAAACCCTCGCCCAAAGCACCGGATTTCCGCGTTTGCCGCGCCAGGTAGGCACGCAAATCGCCCTTCCGCCGCCAGGATCGAACGCCTCAATCAGCCTTTCGATCAATTCCGCGCTTACCTTCGGCATGTCCCCCAGCAGCACGATCACGCCATCACAGTCTTCCGGCACGGCCTTGATGCCGCATATAAGCGAGCTGCTCAAACCTATTGTATAGTCTTGGTTTTTTAAGATTGTGACCGGTAAGCCGTGCAACGCCTCTCTGACTTCTGCGTCATAGCGCCCCGTAACGACAATCGTTGGCTGCGCAGCGCTTGCCAGCGCGGCGTCTGCAACCCGTCTGACCAGCGGCGCGCCCTGAATATCCGAGACCAGCTTGTTCGATCCCATCCGGGTCGACTGACCCGCCGCCAAGATGATCGCTGCGATCTTTCGGGCCGGCAGGGTTTCCCTGCGAGGGCTCTCGCGAAGGTGAGGGCGCGTCGGAATCTCGTTCAGGAGGCCTCCCACGCCCATTCCCGCGATTTCTTGTCGCCCTATCGGCAGGCCAGCCGCTATGCGCTGCAGGACGAAATCGAATCCGTTCAGTTTTGGCGAGCGGGCGCATCCCGGCAATCCCACCACGACAGTCTCGCCGAGCTTGGCAGTGAGCAGAAGATTGCCAGGGTCCACCGGCATCCCGAACGTCAAGATTTCTCCGCCTGCCGCTTCAATCGCCAATGGCACGACATCCCTACGATCCGCGATTGCGGCCGCGCCAAGAACCAGGATGATATCGGCGTTCGAGGATTGGCGAATGGCCTCGGCCAAAGCCCTCGGATCGTGCGCCGTAAGACGTTCGCTTACGAGGCGAGAACCGATCGATTCAAGTCTACGTTCTATTGTCGAACGCGCCTTTGCAGCAACGGACGGTTTGTCTCCCGCAAGCCCAGTCTGCAACAGCGCCGCCCGGTATGGCCGAAATGGAGCTAACCGCACCGCCGATCCCGCCATCAACAGACGTTCAGCCTGCTCCACGCAGGCGCGCGGCGCCGCAAATGGAATGATCTTGACCGTCGCGATGATCTGTCCGGTTCGGACGCACGCAAACGGCGCCGCCGTCGCGATCGTGATTGACTCGTCCAACAGGTTGAGCGCGTCGATCAGCGACGGGTCCGGAAGCGCCAAACCATCCGCCTGCGCGTAGAGGTTCGCTCTGCCAGTGAATGCGGCGCCAGCGCGCACAAATGGCCCGGCGCACGCCGCCGCGACGCGAATTGCAGCTTCATCCTCCGGCAAATCCTGGTCGTCGAGCCGCGCAATTATAATCTCGCGCAGTCCCATTTCACGTAGCGCCTTCACATCGCAATCCGTCAGTACGCGACCTTTGCGGAACACCCCGGACGGTCCGCGCAGGGAGTGACCCAGTACGCCCCCGACGGCGTGCTCGAGAAGAACGGTTCCAAACTTCATGCGGCCACTTTAGTGAAAGGCGGCTCCGCGCGGCAAACGTAGCCTCGCGCGCAAGCCGCCCGCAGCGAGATTTTCGAGCGTGACCGATCCCCCATGCCCCTCTGCGATGGCTTTGACGAGAGTGAGGCCCAAGCCGCTGCCGCCCGTCGCCTGGTTGCGAGACCCTTCTAGGCGGACAAAGGGCTCGAAGACGCGTCGTTGCTCCGGTTCGGGAATTCCGGGACCCTCATCGTCCACGAGCACTTCGTAGCAATGCTCTTTCTCGGCGATTTGTACGCTCGCTCGCTTTCCGTAGGAGACCGCATTTTCGACAAGATTGCGCACGGCGCGCCGAATCTCGTTGGGTCGGCACGAGACCGGAGCGGGCGGGTGGGGTTTCCAATTGACCGGCTCCCCGAGATCGTCGAGATCTGCGCAGAGGCTATCTACAAGCGCTGCAAGATCGACGCTTCTCTTTGTCTCGCCGCCTGCGCCTCGCGCTGCGGAAAGGACGGACTCCGTTAGCGCCTGCAATTCGTCGAGGCCGTTTTGCAGCCGTCCGCGCAGCTCCTCGTCTTCGACAAACTCGAGGCTGATCCGCATGGCCGTGATGGGCGTCCTAAGGTCGTGGCCCACCGCCGACAGAAGGTGTCTCTGGCTCTCCAGGGTTCGCGAAACTTGGTCGGTCATCGCGTTGAAGGCGATGGCGGCGTTGCGCACGTCCTGCGGTCCGGCTTCTTCCAACCGGGGAGCCTGTTGGCCTTCCGCGACAGCCGAAGCCGCGCTCGCGAGTTGAGACAAGGGACGCGTGACGCGCCTGGCGAAGTAGGCGGCGGCGGCGGACGCCACGACAATCGCCATGAGCGCAGCGGCCATAACTTCGATCGGCCAAGCACTGATCGTCGGCCTGTAAAATGTCGCGACAAGGTGAGAGGCACGATCGATCGGCACCACGAATTGCACTGGCGGCCCGATGCGCGCGCGCGGCTCGCGCACATCGGCCGGGACATTGCCAAATTTTACGGACACCGGATATTTCGTTCTTTCTGGGCCGAGCGACGCGCGCAGATGCGCGGCGAGTCTGGCCTCTTCCGCGGTCATCGGATTTGGGATCAAGTCTCCGGTGTGGACAGAGAACTCCCAGGCCCCCGCGGTCATGGTCCGCGCCGCAGCTTCGCGTTTGCTCGGCTCTATCGCCGCCATCAGAGTCGCAGTGGACGCCGCGCGATCGATCACGCGGTCCATGAGCGCGCGTTCGTTCAATCTTGCGCTGCCAAGTTCGAACCATATGGCGACCGTCAGGTTGGACAGGGCGACCGCAGCAGCGGTCACGAAGACAAGCTGCATGCCAAGCGTGCGAGGCCAGACCCTCATTCGACTTCCGGCTCCAGCGCGAAAATATAGCCTCCGCCCCACACGGTCTTGATGTATCTCGGATTCTTGGGATCCGGCTCGATTTTCTTGCGCAGGCGGCTCACGTGGTTATCGATACTACGGTCGAAGAGCTCCGCATCGCGCCCCTTTGTCAGATCGAGCAGCTGATTGCGTGTAAGCGCGATCTTGGGCCGCTCGAGCAGGGCGGTGAGAAGTCGAAACTCGCCGCTCGACAACGGCATCGCCACGCCTTCGGCTCCGATAAGTTCTCGCTGACCCGTATCGAGCGTCCAATCGCCAAAACGTATGCGCGCCGCCTCGGGCGGCTTCTGGCGGGGGGGCAGGGCGTGCGTCCTTCTGAGCACGGCCGCAATTCTTGCGATCAGTTCGCGGGGAGAAAACGGTTTGGCGAGATAGTCGTCTGCCCCCATTTCGAGGCCGATGATCCGGTCAACCTCCTCGCCGCGGGCTGTCAGCAAAATGACCGGGATCTGCGAAGTCTCTCGAACCGACCGGCAAAGGCTGAGGCCGTCCTCCCCGGGCATCATGATGTCGAGAACCACCAAGTCGATGGCTGCGCCCTTCATGACCTTTCGCGCAGTCGCCGCGTCGGGCGCCGTGGTCGCGCGGTAAAAGTGTTCCCGGAGATAGCGCGCCAGCGGCTCGCGGATATCGCGCGCGTCTTCCACAACCAAAATGTGTGGTTTTGACTCTTCCTTGGGCATCGTGGTCCTTTTCTAGCGGTTCTTGAAGGACTTCGGCAGGGCCGAAATGCCGCTTTTGCGCAGTGACGCGCTTCAGCCTCGAAAAAGTGGTTGACATGATCCCGTTTTGTTCTAAAACAATCGTAGAACGAAATATAGTCACTATAAACCGAAGGTTACTAACGGAGACGCCATGAAATTTCGAATAGCCGCTTTGGCGGCGCTCTTTGCGGCGGTTACGTCGGCGGAGAACGCATCGGCTCAAACCAACCGGCTGGTTCCGTCTGACGGCCCATTGCAGGGACTTATACGGGGTCACGAGCGATCTACGGAACAGTTCCGCCGGCTGTTCGACCTCGATCATGATGGTCGTGCGACCCGCGATGAACTTGGTCGGGCGGACGCCAGTCAATTCGCCATGCTCAGTCACCGGTCCGGAACCGTGCAGAAGGCGGCATTCGTGGCGACCGAGTTGGAGCAGGTGAGGTTGCACGCCGAACAAATATTCCGACGACTCGACTGGAATGGCGACGGCCGTCTTTCTCTCGATGAATTCGCCGCGCCTCTGCGGGTTCGTTTCGAAACGATGGAAGACCCCGCGATCGATGCGGAGCGGTGCAACAAGAGCGCAGCCGCCGCGTCGCGCGCCGGAACCCTTAGCTCCGGCGGGCGAGCGCGCAGTGCGGGACGAGGGCGTTTTTGCGATCGTTACGATGCGGACAAGGACGGAAAGGTCACTCGTATCGAATTCGACAAAGCAATAACCAACGAATTCTCGACAACCGCGAAAGGCGGTAAGACCATGGCGAGGTCTGACTTCGTCGCCTCGCTGCTCGGTCGATCCACCGCACAGTGTGAGAAGCTGTTCGAGCGTATCGACTCGAACGGGGATGGCAGACTCTCGCTCAAGGAATATGTCGAGAACGACAACGCCCTATTCAGCCGCCTCGACCGGAACAGGGACGGAGCGATCACGCAAACTGACCTGTCTGTCCGCCGTTATGGTCAAACCGCGAAAGTCCGAGGCTTGGCGCCGGCCGACCGTCACGCCTCGCCAAGCGCCGCATCCGCGCCCGCAAGGCGCAGGGTTTGAGTTACTTCCGCCATGATGGCGACGGCGATTTCAAAAGTGGTCTTCGCTCCGATCTTAAGTCCAATCGGCGCATGAATCCGGCGCAGTTCCTCATCGCCTAGGCCGAGCTGTTCCAGCCTCGCCTTTCTGGCCGCATGGGTACGGGCCGATCCCAAAGCGCCAACGTAAAAGCATTTGGATTTCAGCGCGCCGATAAGGGCCGGATCGTCGATCTTGGGATCGTGCGAAAGCGCGATCAGGGCGCTGCGAGCGCCGAGCGGCTTACGTTCGAATGCTTCGTCCGGCCAGCAACAATAGACCTCTGTATCCGGGAAGCGTTCTCGCGTCGCAAAGGCGGCCCGAGGATCGATGATGCGAACGTCGTAGTCGGCGCGTCCAGCCATAGCCGCCAAGTGCTGCGCGATATGCGCCGCCCCCACGATGACAAGCTCCAACGGAGGACTGACAGTCCAAAGGAACCACGGCCGGCCCTCGATCTCGACTCGGCCGCTCGCATCCGCTCGCGCCGCCATGCGACAGGCCACCTGAAGTGGCGAGGCGCCGGCCGAATGAGGATCTATCAACCGTTCTTCGAAGCTCGACAAATCGACTGCGCGCACAAGGACGCGTCCCTCGCGACGCGCGGCGTTCAGTTTTATCAGCGTGCTACTACGCATCCAAAAGGATCGGTTCGACCAGAATTTCAATTTGCCCGCCGCAAGCCAGCCCGACGGCAAACGCTTGTTCGTCGCTTACGCCGAATTCGAGCAGGCGCGACTTTCCGTCCGCGATCGCGGCAAGCGCTTTTTCGATCACGGCCGCTTCGACGCATCCGCCGGACACCGAACCTTCAAACGTCGCGTCGTCGCGCACGGCGATCATACTTCCGGTTGGGCGAGGGGCGGACCCCCAGGTCTTCACGACGATCGCGATCGCCGCTCGGCGTCCGTCTTCGATCCAGTGCCGGGCTACGCCGAGAATATCTTCGCGCTTTTCGCTCATCGCGCCGCGGCGGTCGCGCGCTTGGCCATCGTCAAGACCAGTTGGGCGCGGTACTCAGCGGAGCCATGAATGTCCGAAACGAGCGCATTGGGGTCCATGGCGACGCCCGAAAGCGCTTCTGGAGTGAAGTCCTGGTCAAGCGCCTGCTCCAAGTCCGTGGCGCGGAATACGCAGGGCGCTGCCCCGGTCACCGCGACTCGTACTCCCGCCGTTGTCTTCGCTACAAAACAGCCTGCCAGGGCGTAGCGCGACGCCGGATTCGGAAACTTGGCGTATCCGGCCCCCGTGGGAATGGGGAACGAAACCTCCGTAACGATTTCTCCATCTTCCAGCGCGGTCGAAAACATCCCCGTGAAGAAATCTTCGGCGCCTATTTCACGCCGTTGCGTTTTGATTGTCGCGCCCAACGCCAGCGCCGCTGCCGGATAGTCGGCCGCAGGATCGTTGTTGGCGATGGAGCCTCCGAGCGTGCCGAGATGGCGGACGGCCGGGTCGCCAATCGATTCCGCAAGAGACGCGAGCGAGGGAATGGCGCGCCTTACATCGGACGAGCACGCGACATCGCAGTGCTTCGCGCCGGCGCCGATCGCAATACGGCCGCTATCGAGGCGGATAAACGACAATTCGTGTAGGTCAGCGATGTCGATAAGTTCCGATGGCTGCGCCAGGCGCATTTTCATGGCCGAAATAAGGGTCTGTCCGCCGGCGAGCAGCCGCGCGTCGGGCGAAGACGTTAATCTCGCTTCGGCATCGGCGATCGATTCCGCGCGATGGTACCGAAAATGGTAGGGAATCATGCCGCGTCCCGCTTCATCGTCTCGGCTGCTCGCTCAATCGCCGTGACGATGTTGTGATAGCCAGTACAGCGACAGATGTTCCCTTCCAGCTCTGCGCGGATACGATCGCGGTCAAGCCGATCATTTCTGCGGATCATGTCGACGGCGGCCATAATCATTCCTGGCGTGCAGAAACCGCATTGCAGTCCATGGTTATCCCGAAAGGCTTCTTGCACAGGGTGAAGCCGTCCCTCCGTAGCCAGGCCCTCGATAGTCGTAATCGTTTTGCCTGCCGTTTGAGCGACCAGCATTGTGCAGGCTTTTACGCTGCGTCCATCCAAATGGACGGTGCAGGCGCCGCATTGGCCGGTGTCGCACCCGACATGCGCGCCGGTGAGCCTCAACTGATCCCTCAGAAAGTAGATGAGCAGAGTTCGATCCTCCACGTCCGCGGAGACCGATTTTCCGTTCACCGTCAATTCAAAGACGGCCATCTCTGCACCTTCGTGTCCAATAGCGTTTCGAAAGTCTCTGCGTGCGCCCCCATCATCGTCAAGAGAGCGGCTTCTATAACTGACTCCAAATAATCAGCGCCGCGACGATGACAATCCCGATCAGTCCCAGCGCCCAGATTTCCGGAGCCCTTCGCTCTTGCGTCCTCGCGGGACCCGGCGCCTCAGAGGGCTGGGGAGCCGGCTCGAGCGTGGGATCGGGTTCCAGCGCCGCGGTTTGCGCGGCGGACAGCGCGCCGCTGAAGCGGGAAAAAAAGTCATCGGCGATCTGCTTCGCCGCGCTGTCGAGGAGACGCTGGCCGATCTGGGCAAGTTTTCCGCCAATCGCAGCCCTGGCGACATAGTGAAGCTGTGTGCCGTCGCCATCAGGCTCCAGCGCGATATCCGCCTCGCCCTTGGCGAAGCCTGCGGCCCCACCCTGTCCCTCGCCCGTCAGCCGGCAGTTTTTGGGCGGATCGAGCTCGGAAAGTCTGATCTTGCTGCGGAAGGCGGCCTTCATCGGTCCGATCTTGACGGTTGCGACCGCCTCGAACGTGGTCGGGCTCGATTTGACCAGGCTCTCGCAACCCGGAATGCAGTACTTGAGAACGTCAACGTCGTTCAGCGCCGCCCACACTGTGTCGGGCGAAGCCGGAATCCTGTAGCGACCCTGAAACTCCATGAACTTCTCCTGGCGGCGGGACGAGAAGCTAACAATCTTAGACCCTTAGCTCAAAATCCGCGGCCTGGGGCTAAATGCGACGGCGCAGTGACAGTTTCGCTTCACGACAGAATGTGGCTGTGTTAACCTTATTTTTACCATTCCAGTTTGGGGCGAAAAGGATGGAGTCGGGCGCATTGGAATCGGCGTTGCCAACCATCGGCGAAGCCGCGCAAGAAGTTATTGGGCAGATCAAGTGGTTCGATCTGACCAAGGGGTATGGCTTCATCAAGCCGGCGGGCGGGGCGCAGGGGGATGTCCTCCTTCATCAGACGTGCGTGCGCCAGTCCGGCTTCAAGGCCGCATATGAGGGCGCACGGGTCGTCTGCGAAGCGGTGAAGGGCCCAAGGGGGCTACAGGCGCGCCGACTCATTTCGGTCGACAACAGCACCGCCTCGCTGCCGGTCCCGCCACCGCCCCGCGCGCCGCGCTCTATGGCGGAGCCGAAGGGGTCGCCGGTCGATGGAGTTGTGAAGTGGTTCAACCGCGGCAAGGGATACGGGTTCATCACTTGCGGTCCGAATACGCGGGACATCTTCGTGCATATGGAAACGCTGCGGCGCTACGGCATCAAGGAGCTCGCGCAAGGGCAGAAAGTCCGGGTGAGGACCGGGGACGGCCCCAAAGGACAGCTAGCAGCCGAGATTTCCCTTCTCGACAGCTGAAGGCGCGCCCTTTACGCGCTGGAGGCTCGCGCGGCACAGTGCTCTGGCCCCGGGAGTTTCCGCCAGATGCGTATTGACGCAACCCTAACCGTTGTTACGACTCTGATCGCAAGTGCGGCAAATGCGCTTCCGACAGCGACCATTTCGGTGGACACTCCCAAGGGACCGGCGAAATTCAGGGTCGAGATCGCCGCTGACCGCGCCTCGCAGGAAAGAGGCCTGATGTTTCGCAAGAGCCTCGCGCCCGATGCAGGGATGTTGTTCGATTTTCGTCAGCCGGTGATGACCTCCTTCTGGATGAAGAACACGCCGCTATCGCTGGACATCATCTTCATACGGCCCGACGGCACGATTTCGTCGGTCGCGGCGAATGCCGTTCCGTATTCCGAGGCGTCCATACCCTCCAGCGAGCCGATCCGGGCGGTGCTGGAAATCGGGGGCGGCCGCGCGGCGACGCTCGGAATTTCGCCCGGCGAGGTCGTTCACGCCCGCATCTTCGACAACGCCCGTTGAAGGGGCGCGGACGACGTTGTAAGGGACTTGCGCCGTCCGGCCTCAAGGTCCCGGGGCGTGGCGCAGCCTGGTAGCGCATCTGCTTTGGGAGCAGAGGGTCGCGTGTTCGAATCACGCCGCCCCGACCAATCCGGCGGCAGGAGCTATGCGAATGCGCGCGCGCATCTACAGTCCGGCCAAGACCGCCATGCAGTCAGGCAAGGCCAGAACCAGGGTTTGGCTTCTCGAATACGAGCCGGAGCGGCCGCGCGAGATCGATCCGCTCATGGGCTGGACCGGTTCGGACGATATGCGTCAGCAGGTTCAGCTCGAATTTGCGACCCGAGAGGAGGCGGTCGCCTACGCCGACAAGCACGCCATACCGTACCAGGTGTTCGAGCCGCACCTTCCGGCGGCGAAGGCGAAATCCTACGCGGACAATTTCCGCTTCGACCGCAAGGTCCCCTGGTCTCACTGACCCCGTAGCTCAGTTGGATAGAGCATCGGATTTCTAATCCGGCGGTCGCAGGTTCGAATCCTGCCGGGGTCGCCAGCCCCGCGCGATCGCGCGAGGCCGGCGCCGCAATCGGATCAATAACCCGGCGGGGGCGGAGGAGGCGGATAGTAATCGCGCCTCCAGTGCGGGCGGCGGCGGAAGCCAACCTCGTTGCCGCGCGCCTTCATGCATTGCGCATAGGCGATGTCGTATACGCGTTGAACCCTGTGCTGGTCGTAGCCGGCGCCGGACGCGCTTCCCAGAACCGCCCCGAGCCCGCCGCCGATCAGTGCGCCCTTGGTGTTTCCGGCGAGCGCGCCAATGCCAGCGCCGAGCGCCGCGCCGACGACGCCTCGCTTCAGCTCTTCGTCATTGGCTTCCTTGACCTTGCCGCTTGCGCGATCGCCTGCATATTGCTCGCAATAATCCTCGTCCTGCTCGAAGGCCTGTTGCGACTTGCCGCTCGGCGGCATCGCAGGGATCGACGGAGCCATAGGTTGCGTTGCGCAGCCGCCGAGCAACGCAATCGCGGAAAATGCGGCCATCGCCGCAACTCGCATCTTCATGGCAATCATCCTTTACTCTCTAACGCGCCGCACAATTCGAAACCCGTCCGCTATAGGACGATTCTCGACATTTCTGGAGCGACGTTGCGGCAACGCACCTGAACGGCCAATGAACGAAAAACGCCGATTCGTGAACAAACCGAAAGGACGAAAATCCCTCGCGATCGGCGGCTGTGCGCCGCATTGGGCTGTCCTTGCAACGACCAGACGAATGGGGCGCCCGGACGCGCTCCCGGCCTTCCAGGGGGCGGGAACAACGCGCCATTCCGGGCCGATTTGACGGAGGCCGCGGGACGGGTAAAAGCGCCGCTGCAAAATGGCGCGGGATGCGGCGCAATGAGGATCATCGGCGGCTCCTGGTCCAACTGGTCGGGCGGCGTAAGCTGCAAGCCCCGCTCCGTGGTCGGTCCGAAGGATGAGGTCGATCTTGCGGCTACGGTCCGCAAGGCCGATGGCGCGGTGCGCGCGCCGGGTTCCGGGCATTCGTTCACGCCGATTCATTCCACCGACGGAACGCTCGTCGATCTGTCGGCCTTTTCGGGGCTTATCAATGTCGATCGCGAGAGGGAGACAGCCACTCTGCGCGCCGCGACGCCACTGTGGACGATCGGCCCGTTGCTTTACGAGGCGGGGCTCGGCCTCAAGAACATGGGCGACATAGATCGGCAGACGCTCGCCGGGGTGGTGAGCACGGGAACGCACGGCACCGGCCGGACTCTCAAGAACTTCTCCGCCGAGGTCGCCGGCTTTCGTCTCGTGTTGGCGAGCGGGGAGGTTGTCCGCTGCTCGCCGGACGAGAACGCCGAGATCTTCGAGGGCGGCCGAGCCTCGCTTGGAACGTTCGGAGTGCTCATCGAAATCACGATGCGCGCGCGGCGTGCCTATAAGCTGGTCGAAAAGAATTTCGTGCTGCCCATCGACGAGCTCTTTCGGCGGCTTAACTCGCTGGTCGCCGAGAATCGCCATTTCGAGTTCTTCTGGTTTCCCTACGCCGACGCGGCGGTATGCAAGTCGCTCAACGAGACCGACGCGGCAGCGCCGTCGCCTCGCCCCGCCGAGGAAATGCGCGCGCGCGGCGAAAGGGCCGGATCGGATCAGCGCGCCTTCGCCGCGATCAACGAGATCCTTCCTTATGCGCCCTTTCTGCTCGGGCCGGCGCATCGTCTGTTCTCGAGACTGATGCCGGGGCCGGACAAAGTTCGCTGGAGCCACGAGATATTTCCCAGTCCGCGCACCACGCGCTTCAACGAGATGGAGTATGCGCTCCCCTACGACAAGGGCCCCGACGCCCTGAAAGAGGTTGTCGAGGCCGTGCGCAAGAAGCGCATCAACACGGGCTTTCCCATCGAATACCGGACGGTCGCGGCCGACGACGTCTGGATGAGTCCGTTTTATGGGCGCGAAAGCGCCACAATCGCCGTCCACCAGTATCACCGCGTGGACACGACGGGACTGTTCGATGCCTGCGAGGCGATCTTCCGCACCTATGAGGGACGGCCGCACTGGGGCAAGCGCCACAGCCGCAAGGCGGACGATCTCGCCGCGCTGTATCCCAAATTCGAGGAATTCCGCGCGCTTCGGCGCAGGCTCGATCCAGCGGGCAAATTCCTCAATCCCCATTTGCGTGCTATGTTCGCCTGACGGTCGCGGCTGAGGCGCCGATGCGCAAGCGCACGCTCTTCGGGATACTTTCGGGCGCCGGGGCGGCGACGCTGACAATGCTTGCCGAATCGAATGTCCTCCTTGCGGCGCTGGCGGGGCTCGGTCTGGGCGGTCTCGTCTTCGTATTCATTCACGCCTATCCGCACGACATCGCGCCGCCCGCCGACCGGCGCCACGAAAACACCGTGCGCCGGCGTTCCGCCCAGCAGCGCTGAACGCGCTTCCCGTCCGATAGCGAAATTTCAAATCATGTGCCTCTTTCGCGCGCGCCTCGGGCCCGAGATGGTGAGCCGCAAAACCCGTTTCAAGTGGCGGTAGCAGAAATATTGTTGCTATTTTTGGTGCATTCGGAAAAAGCAGCTTGGCGCGCCTGTGTGGCAGGCCGGCCCAAGCTGATCGACCTTCAGCAACAGCGCGTCGCCGTCGCAATCGATCCAGGCTTCCACCAGATGCTGAACATGGCCGGAGCTTTCGCCCTTGCGCCACACCTGCTGCCGCGAGCGCGACCAATAGGTGACTTCGCCGGTCTCCAAGGTCCGCTCGAGCGTTTCGCGATTCATCCAGGCCAGCATCAGCACCGCCCCTGTCGCCGCGCTTTGCGCGATCGCCGGAACCAGACCGTCCTCATTGAAGGCGACGGCGTTCACGAATGCGTCCCGTGTCAGAAGGTCGGTCATGAGACAGACTTCATGCGCGCGAAGGCGGCGTCGATGTCGGCGATGAGATCGTCCGCGTCTTCCAGGCCGGCATGAAAGCGGATGAGCGGGCCTGTGTGCGCGAACTGCTTCGCCGTCCGCTTGAAGTTGCAGGGAATGACGAGGCTTTCGTA
>DASZRM010000194.1:0-18585 GCA_035549135.1 Rhizomicrobium sp.
ATCAGCTCGTCGCGTTCGCCTATCGCCGGCGGCAGGTTCTCGGCAAGCGAGGTCTCGAGCGATATGCCGTCCGACGCGGCAAGCGGCGCAAGGGCCGCGATCGCCTCGCGCAGGGCCCGATCCAGCGGAACCTGCCCCGAAGGCGGGACGTGCTCGTTCTGCTCGATGCGCGTCAGCGACAGAAGATCGTCGATCAGCCGGCGCATGCGCTCGGCCTCGATCGTCATGATCGCCAGGAACTGCTCGCGCGCGGCGACGTCGTCGCGGGCATGGCCGCGCAGCGTGTCGATGAAGCCCGACAGCGCCGCGAGCGGCGTTCTGAGCTCGTGGCTGGCGTTGGCGACGAAATCGGCGCGCATCCGCTCGGCGCGCTTCATCGCGGTGAGATCGTGCAGCAGGAGGATGACGACCGGTTCGGCGGTTCCGCTGCGCGCCGCATAGGCCCGGTAGTTTCGCTCGATCGGAACCGGCGCGGTGAACTCGACCGAGGCGGTCTCGCCGGTTTCGGAGGCGCGGCGGATGGCTTCCAGCACGGCGGGCGCGCGCAGGAGCGAGGATATCCGCTTTCGCTCGACATCGGCGCCGATCACCCCGCGCATGGCGCGATTGGCGAATAGCACGTAGCCGGCCGCATCGAGCAGGATCAGCGGATCGGGCAGGCGCTCCAGCACGTCGCGCGCAAGCGGCGTGAGGGCGGCAAGATCGCGCTCGCCCCCGGCGCGCGGCGCCGTCCCGGCGGCGGGCCGGCGACGGGCGCCGAGAGCATAGGCGAGCGTCCCGGCCGCCGTCGCGATCCAGAAGGCGATCCAGCCGCTATCGCCGCCAAGCGATCCGGCGAGCAGCAACGCAGCCGCCATGCCTGCCGCCAGCGGCCAGGCGATGCGCCAGATCGTCTCGAAAACAGCGAAGCCCATGCGACAGCCCGCCTCTGCGGCGCAACCTATCGCATGCCGGCGCGCCGAGTGGCTAGCCGCGCTTCATGATGGCGTTGAGCCCGTGCGGAATCGCGAGCGGTTGCACGAAGGGCTCCGAGCGCCCGTCCGCAAGGAAGCTTTGGGCCGCGCGGTAGGCAAAATCATAGGCGATCTTGCCGACGCCGCCGCCGGCGCTGAGGCGGCGGATGCCGATCTCTTTGAGGCGCGCCAGCGGCGGCAGGCCGGGACACGCCAGAACGTTGATCGGCGCCGCGATCCCCGCGACCAGACGCCTCAAGAGACCTTCCTCCGCCGCGAAAGGCGCAAAGATCGAATCGGCGCCGGCGTCGCGATAGCGCTTGGCGCGGCGGAGCGTCTCCTCATAAGCCGCCTCGCCTTCGGCGAGCTTCTTCAGATAGACGTCGGTGCGCGCATTAATCCAGACGCGCTCGCCCGCGCGCTTCTTGATCGCCTCAATCTTCGCCGCAAGCGTTTCGGGCGGATCCGTCCCATCCTCGATATTGACGCCTTGCGCGCCCGCGTCCAGGACGCGCAGGACGTTTTCCGCCGCGCCCGAGGCGTCCGTCGCCCATGCCGCTTCGATGTCGGCGGTCAAGGGAACGGAAGTCACGCGCCTGATGGCGCGAAGGTCCGACAGGAGAACCTCGAAAGGCAGCGCCTGTCCGTCAGGATAGCCGTGCGCCCAGGCGACCGCCGCGCTCGATGTCGCGATGGCCTTGGCGCCCGCGACTTCGATCACGCGCGCGCTGCCGGCGTCCCAGGCGTTGGGCAGCACCAGAACGTCGGGGCCCGCATGGAGCGCCTTGAAGGGATTCGTCATGATGCTTTCCTCTCCTCAAACAGATCGCCGCCCGCGTGCCGCGCCTCGTGCTCGAGCAGCCAGCGCTTGCGCGCAAGGCCGCCGCCATAGCCGGTAAGCGAGCCGTCGCTGCCTATCACGCGATGGCAGGGCGCGATGAGCGCGACCGGATTCTGGCCATTGGCGAGACCGACGGCGCGCACGGCGTCCGGTTTGCCGATCTTCTTTGCCAGTGCGCCATAGGAAATGGTCGTGCCCGCCGGAATTCTGCGCAGCGCGTTCCACACCCTGAGCTGGAACGGCGAGCCGGCGAAGGCGACGGGCATTCCCTCAAGAACATGCACATCGCCCTCGAAATAGTTGCGAAGCGACTTCGCGTGGCCGAACGCGCCTTTCTTCTCCTTCAGCGTCGCCTCGCCATAGCGGCCGGAGAGCGCACGCTTCCAACGATGCGTGGGATCGTCCCAGTAGAAGAGCCGGATCGCGCCCTCAACATCCGAGACGATCACGCCCTCGCCGATCGGCGTCTGCGTGCGGTCGAGGAAGAATTGCTCAGCCATTCGCCGCCTCCGCATCCGAAGTCCAGAGATGCTGCGCGGCATAGGCGCGCCAGGGCCGCCAGGCTTCCGCGCGTTCGAGCAGCGCCTTCGGCGTCGGCCGGTCGCCATTCACGGCGAAAGCGGGATGGCGCAGCAGGCCGACATCGGCGGCCGGAAACGCGTCGCTGTCGCGCAACGCGCGCAGCGCCCAGTATTGCGCGGTCCACGGTCCGAAGCCAGGCAGCGCCAGCAGGCGCTCGATCGTATCGTCGAACGATCCCGTCGGATCGAGCAGCTTTGCGTCCTTCGCCGCCGCGTCCGCAAGCGCCTTCAGCGCCGCGACTCGGGCCTTGGGCATCGGCATGGACGACAGATCGGCGGATGCGACGCGCTCGGGGTTGGGGAATATCCGGTCGAGCCGCGTCTCGCCGGTGACTTCCGCGCTCACCTGAATGCCCGCGCGCGCGACGAGGTGGCCGGCGAGCTTTCGCGCGCCGCCGACCGTGATCTGCTGTCCGAATATCGCGCGGCACGCCAGTTCGAAACCGTCCCACGATCCGGGCGTTCGCAGTCCCGGACGCTTCGAGATCAATGGCGCGAGGTCCGCATCGCCGGAAAGATGCGCGCCGATGGAAGCAACGTCGGCGTCGAGATCGAACAGCCTTCGCAGCCGCGCGACGATGTTGAGCAGCGCCTTCACCTTCGGAAAGCGGATGGTGGCGAGGAGATGGTTCCTGCCCGGCGTCACTTCCACGCTGCCGAACGCGCCGCCGATCTCGATCGTGCGCATATAGCGGTTGTCCGCGACCAGCTCGACGCCTTCGATCGCGCGCGCGGCCAGGAACGACAGCATCGCCTCCCAGTCGTATGGCGCGCGATAGCCGAGCTTCAGCGTCACGGTCGAAAGCGGCGCGCTTCTGCGATGGCGAAGCTCGCGCGGCGACTTGCGATAGAGCTTGCGGAAGGCATCGTTGAAACGCCGCACGCTGCCGAATCCCGCCGCCGCGGCGATGTCGGCCATCGAAAGCTGCGTGTCCTGGATCAGCTGCTTGGCGAAGAGCACGCGCCGCGTCTGCGCCACGGCGATGGGCGGGGCGCCCAGATGCTGATCGAACAGACGGCGCAACTGCCTCTCGCCCACGCCAAGCCTGTCGGCCAGCGCTTCGACGCCTGCCTCGCCGTCGAGCAGCCCTTCGCCGATCAGGGTCAGCGCGCGCGAGACGGTGTTTTCGGTTCCGCGCCACGCCGCGGCATCGGGCGAAATCTCCGGCCTGCACCTGAGGCAAGGACGGAACCCCGCTTCCTGCGCGGCGGCTGCGCTCGGATAGAAGACGATATTTTCGGCCTTCGGCGTCCGCGCCGGACAGATCGGCCGGCAATAGATCCCTGTTGACCGAACGGCCACGAAAATGCGGCCGTCGAGGCCGGGATCGCGGGCCTTGAGCGCGCGGTAGCAAACGTCATGGGGAGGCATGGTCATGCCCCCAATATATGCGCCTTCGCGCGAAGGTCTGGCCATTTTCGGACGCGAATGAGGGGGCTGCGCGGCGGGCATGGACTTCACATTGACATCGGGGGTGTGAGGCGACCAGCCTTCGCGAGCAATATCCGGAGAGAACGATGATCACGATCTACGGCGGATGGCCGACGCGCGCCTTTCGCGTGGCCTGGGCGCTTGAGGAACTCGGCCTCGACTACAAGATTCGTCCGGTCGATCTGCGCAAGCGCAACGAAGATGCGGAATTCATGGCGGTCAATCCGGCCGGTTTCGTCCCGGTGATGGAGGAGGACGGCCTCAGGATGATCGATTCCATCGCCATGCTCGAATACATCCTCGCGCGCTACGACGCGGACGGCAAGCTTGCGCCGCGCACGGACGACAGCGCCTATCCGCTCTATCAGCAATTCCTGCACCTGGGCGAATCCGGCCTGGCGGCCTATCTGAACGTCGTCGTCGCCAGCCGCTTCACGGCGCCCGATGCGGAAAAGGACAATTTCGGCGCGCGCGCCGCAGAGCGGATGTTCGCGGGCCGTCTCGGCTTTGTCACGCGAAGGCTGGGCGAGGCGCAGGTGATGGCGGGCGACAGATTCTCCGCCGCCGACATTTCGGTGACCTACGCGCTCAACATGGCGGACATGCTGGGGCTTGGCGGAAGGTTCGGGCCGGAAATCGCCGACTATCGCGCGCGCATGCAGGCTCGGCCGGCTTATGAGCGCGCGAAGGAACGGACCTCGCAGCCGGCGAAGGCCTGACGTTTCAGCCGCCCATTTGACATTCCGTCAATCCCTAAAGCACCCTTGTTTCAAAGACTTGGGAGCGCGCCGCACGTGCGCGGCCGGGAGAAACGGATGGATGAGGCCCAGGCCGCGCGCGACATCAAGAGCCTGCGCACCAAGCTTTTCTACGGCTTCGGCTCCATCGCCTTCGGCGTAAAGGACAACGGTTTCCAGACCATCCTTCTGCCCTTCTACAATCTCGTTCTGCACGTCCCCGCAGAGCTCGTGGGCCTTGCGATTTTCCTGGCGCTGGTCATCGACGCCTTCCTCGATCCCATCGTCGGCCATTTCTCCGACAATCTGCGCACGCGCTGGGGACGGCGCCATCCGCTTATGTATCTGTCGGCTTTGCCGGTGGCGGTGAGCTATCTGCTCTTGTGGAATCCGCCGGCCTTGCCGCCCTCCGCGCTGTTCGTCTATCTGATCGTCGTCGCCGTCGTCGTGCGAACCTTCATCACCTTCTACGAGATCCCGAGCAGCGCGCTCGCGCCCGAGCTGACCGAGGACTACGACGAGCGCACGTCTTTTATCAGCTTCCGCGTCTTCTTCGCCTGGTACGGCGGCCTGTCGATGGGTTTGCTCGCCTATCTGGCCTTCCTGCGCGCGGACGCGACGCACAAGGTGGGCCAGCTCAATCCGCACGGCTACAGCGAGTACGGGATCGTGGCGGCGATCGCGATGTTCGCCGCGATCCTCATCTCGGCCGCCGGCACGCACCGCTTCATCCCGTTCTTCCGCAAGCCGGCGGAGCGCAGCATGTCGCTGTGGAGCTATGTGAAGGAAATGATCGCCACGCTGAACAACAGAGCGTTCCTGATCGTTCTGGCGTCGGCAATCTTCTTCAACACCGCGACGGGCCTGGTCTTCGCGCTGACCTTCTATGTCAACACCTTCTTCTGGCGGCTATCGAGCGCTCAGCTCGCCACCCTCACCTTCGCCGTGTTCCTGGCGGTGCTATTCGCCTTCCTCATTGCCCCGCCGATGTCGCGCCGCTTCGGCAAGAAGCTCTCCTCCATCGTCATGTTCCTTGTCGGCTCGACGATCAACTCGACGCCGCTGATCCTGGGGCTGTTCGGCGCGATTTCGGCGTCCACGCCCCATCTTATGACGATCCTGTTCTGCTTTTCGGTCGTAGGCGCCGGGCTAGCCATCGGCAGCTCGGTGATGATCGTCTCCATGATCGCCGACGTGGTCGAGGACAGCGAGCTCAGGACCGGCCGCAGATCGGAAGGCCTGTTCTTCGCCGGCCACAGCTTCGTGCAGAAGGCCGCGTCCGGCCTCGGCCTGTTCGCGTCGGGCCTGGTTCTTTGGGCGGCGCATTTTCCGGCGAACGCGGCGCCCGGCGCGATCGCGCAGGAGATCGTGTTCAACTTCTCGATCATCTTCCTTGTGACCGTGCACATTCTCTATTTCATCGGCTTCGCCATCATCGCCTTCTTTCCCATCAGCCGGCAGACGCATCGCGAGAACCTGGAACGGCTGGCCGCCGGGATGAGGGAATCGGGCGTCGTCGACAAGGCGCTGGGGCCGACCGTGTGAGGGCCGCACGCACACGCCGACTTGGCCGCCCTGCGGGTCAGGCCGCAAATATCTTCTTCAATTCCGTCTTCAGGATCTTGCCGTTGGCGTTGCGCGGCAGCGTCTCGGGCCAGAAGACGATCTTCACCGGCACCTTGAACGCGGCGAGCTTGCCGGCGACGAAGGCGCGGAGCTCCTCCTCCGTCGTGTGCATGCCGGGCTTGAGATGCACGACGGCTCCCGGCTCCTCGCCCAGCGTGTGATGCGGGATCGCCACCAGCGCCGCATCCATCACTGCGGGGTGCTCGTAGAGAACGTTCTCGACCTCGATGCAGTAGATGTTCTCGCCGCCGCGGATCAGCATGTCCTTGGCGCGGTCGATGATGAAGCAGAAGCCCTCCTCATCGAGGCGCGCCAGATCGCCCGTCTTGACCCAGCCGTCGACGAAGGTGGCGGCCGTCTCTTGCGGCTTGTTCCAGTAGCCCTTGACGATATTCGGCCCGCGCGCCCAGAGCTCGCCCACTTCGCCAATCGGAAGCTCGCGCGTTCCGTCGACCGTCATGATCTTCAGATCGCAGACGGCGACCGGCGGGCCGCAGGAATCCGGCCGATGCTCGTAGTCCTCCGCCGAATTGGAGGTGCAGGTGGCCGAAGTCTCCGTCATGCCCCAACCGTTGCCGGGAAGCGATTTGGGGAACGTCTCGACGATCTTGCGCACCAGCTCCGGCGCCGAAGGCGCGCCGCCATAGGCCACCGACTCCAGCGACGACAGATCGTATTTGTGGCGGTTGGGATGCTCGATGAGCTGCCAGGCGATGGTCGGAACGCCGCCACAGCCGTTGATCTTCTCCCGCTCGATGAGCTGCATCGCAATTTCCGGATCCCATTTGCGCATCAGAACGATCTTGGCGCCCGCGAACAGCGAGGGGCTCATCACCGCGAAACATCCGGTGGCGTGAAAGAACGGCACCGACAGAAGGCTCGACTTTTGCGGCGCGTTCGGATCGGGCGCGGGCAAAGGCTCGCCCCTGCGCAGATAGTTTCGCGCCTGCACAGAAGCCGAAGCGAAAATGTTGCACAGCATGTTGCGATGCGTGCCGAGCGCGCCCTTGGGCTTACCCGTCGTGCCCGAGGTGTAGAGGATGGTTGCGTCGTCGTCGGGCTCGAGCGGCGCCGTGGGCATCTCGCCGGCCGGAAGCTTCATCCAGTCATTGACCTTGCCGATGACATCCTCCAGCCGCGACACGATGGGGTGCGCGAGCTCTTCCGAGGAGCGGCTGACATAGACGCCCTCGAGATATGGGCAATTGACGAGATGCTCTGCGATGCGCTCCAGCCGCTCGGCGTCGACGAATGCGATCTTCGAGCCGGAATCGACGAGACCGTATTCCAGCTCCGGCCCCGTCCACCAGGCGTTCAGCGGCGTGACGATGGCGCCGATGCTGGCCGCGCCGAAAAAGATGGCGGGCCATTCCGGAAGATTGCGCATGATGATGGCGACGCGGTCGCCTTTGCAGACGCCGCGCCGCATCAGCTCCGCCGCGATGGCGAGCGCGGCGCGCGTAAACGCCTCGAATGTGGCGCGATCGTCTTCGTAAACGAGAAACGTCTTGTCGCCATGCGCCCGGCCGATGGCAAGCAAATTGCGCAAAGAGGGGGGCGCATTTTTCCAGATCCGCGTTCGAACGCCGCGGATGACCGCCTCGCCCATCTCGAACGGCGAGCCGGGCTGGGTGAGCAGCCGGTGCGCCTCGGCGACGGACATGACGGGCCAAGGCTTGGCAGGCTGATTCATGGCGTTCTCTCAAGGCGATAGCGGTGCTGAGAGAATGTCACCGGAGAGCGCAGGATGCAAAGCGCGGGAACTTCGCTCCTCGACGGGTCGACGCTGTCGCGAAGGCCGGCCGCAGCCATTGCGGAACGCCGGCGACCGCATCCGACAACGCGTCAGCCGGAAACAGAAAAGGGGCGCGTGGCGTCCCAACGCAGTGCGCGGGAGAGCCGACGCCAATCAATGCAATTGCTCCGATATAGCCCCGCGGCGTCAACGCAATGCGCTTCGCTGCGAAATCTCGCTCATCGCCACAGATTGGAACGACGTTCTTGGCTGAGCCGCTCTGTCGATGTCCGCCGACAAAGAGAGCGACCAAAATTCTCATCTGAAAAAAATTTTGAGAGACCCTCTTGAACCGTGACAGTCGAATGCAGATTTAACCCACATCCCAACAAATGTATCGAGACGAAACAGCGACCGGCGCGACGCAGAAAAATCACGTGCGCCCAACGGTTTGCGCCAAACGCGGATGGGAGGCGATTGGCGCCGTCGATCGGCGATCGCGGCGCCTGGAGACGGACTCTCGTCCGGAGTTTCCAATTGAGGGGCCATGGAGCGGAAGCAATCCGGGTCGAACGCCGTTTCGCTCTCCTCGGTATCGCGATTGGTGAACGCATGCGCGGAAAGCGCCTGCCGCGCCGCAGCGACGAATGAGAATGTCGCAGTTTGTCACGAGCCGCATTCGAACCGCTTGGCGTCGCCGCCGCGCGCAATTAAAGTTTCCGGACGGGAGCGCGCGATGCGCTGCCAAGAAATGGGGATGCACATGAAAACAACATTCGGAATTGCGATAACCGCGCTCGCCTTGGGCGGCGCGGCGATTTTCACGACCTCGGCGATGGCCGCGAAGGACGATTTCGATCGCACGACGCTCGGTAAGAAATGGGTGGTGACATCCGGCAACCTCTACATCAACAACGATCAGTTGCAGGGCGATCTGCTTTCGCTGGGCTACTACAAAAAATCGTCGAACGACACCTCGGTGAGCGCGGTGATGACCATCACCAACAGCGCGGAAACCGAATACGGCGCCGTCGCTTCCGGCGATATCGCCGGCGGCAATAACGCCTTCGTGAAGCTCCAGACCCAGAACGGCGACGGCATGTTCGAATACGGCGCGTTCTATACGGGAAACAATGGGGGCGGCGATTTCTTCGCGCTCGATACGCCGGTGCCGTCGCCCGCGACGTTGTCGGTCTCCTTCTGCGGCACGATTGCCCAGATGACGATCAAGAGCTCGGCCGGAAAGCAGAAATACACCTATGACTACGGCGCGACGTTCGGAACCGGCGGCGGCCTTGGCACCTATGGCGCCATCGCCATCGACGACTACAGAAGCAAGGCCGGCGGCTGCAAGCTCGACCGGGACGCGCGCATGATCAAAGGCTCGACCGCGAAGGACCTTTCGCTGTCGAAGTGACTTTCGGCGTTTGCGGGGCGGCGGGCTTCTCCATTCGGCCCGCCGCCTTTTTTTTTGCAAGGCGACGATGGGCCTTGCGCCCAACCACGCGAAAGCGATCGCGCCATCGACATTTGCGAGACGGAACGCTGTGGGACATTTCCCAAGCGCCGACAATTGCTTGGACGACGACGCGGCATTCGGATTGCGGATTTTGAAGATTTGTCCCTTAGGCGCGCTCGCGCGCGAGTGACCGAGAAACCGGATTGACGAGCGGCTGCGGCCCCGCATAGCGTCGCGTCCATGCGATGGGTTTCGGGAACGCGGTAGACGCCGCGGCTGCCCCCGCAACTGTGACCGGCGAGCGGTCGTCCATGCGCCACTTGGGCCGTAAAGCCCTGGGAAGGCGGACGACAGCAGGGACCCGGGAGCCAGGAGACCGGCCCTTCGCCGTCGTTGTGCTTTCCGGTCGGGGTGCGCCGGAAGCGCGCGGGAACCCGCGTGACGACGAAGTCGGAGTCGCTCACGCGGGGGGCTGTCAGTGCCATTTCACGGTTCGGCCGTCGTTGAGCGGCTCCTGCAAGCCAAGCAGGAGAACGTCATGCGCTTTTCTTTCGGAACATCACGATTGGCGATCCGTGCGGCCCTCGTTGCGGGCCTGGTCGCCTCGCCGCTTCTTTCGGCCGCGCGCGCCGACGACAGGGGCGAAGAAATCGAAACGATCGTCGTTACCGCCACCAGAAGCCCGCAGCCGCTCGACAAGACCGGCGTCGCGCTGTCGGTGATCACGGCTGCCGATCTTGAGACAAGGCAGATCGCGGTGGCGACCGACGCGCTCGCCGAAACGCCGGGCCTCGTCGTCAATCGCAATGGCGGAGTTGGCCAGACCACCAGCGTCAGCATACGCGGCGCGGAGACCGGCCAGACGCTCGTCCTTATCGACGGCGTGCGCATCAACGATCCGAGCTCGGTCGACGACCAGGCGGTGCTGGGCGACCTTCTCGTCAACGATATCGACCGCATCGAGGTGCTGCGCGGGCCGCAATCGACGCTTTACGGCAGCGATGCGATCGGCGGCGTCGTCAATATCCTCACGCGACGCGGCGGCGACTCGCCCATTGCGGTTCGCGCCAGCGCCGAGGGCGGCTCATTCGATACCTGGCGGCTGAATGCGGCGGCCAACGGCGCGGCTGGAATCGTCGACTACGGCGCCGGCGTCAACTATCTCGATACGGGCGGGATTTCCGCAGCGGACGAAAGGAACGGCAATTCCGAGCCCGACGGCTATCGGAATTTCGGCGCGGCGCTCAATGGCAGAGCGCATCTTGCGGAAAATTTCAGCCTGGATCTGCGCGGCTATTACACCCAGTCTCACACGGAGTTCGACGGCTTTCCGCCGCCGCTCTTCGCTTTCGGGGACGATCCGGAATTCGGGACCGACTCGCTCATCGCCGGCTATGTCGGCGGCAACCTGACCCTCATGGGCGGACGGCTCGAGAACCGGCTCGCCTTCATCGGTACGGAGAGCAATCGCAAGGATTTCGGCGAGTTCGATTTCGTCACCGGAGAATTTTCCCCGGCGGAAAATTTCTTCGCGCATGGCGACGCGGCGCGCATTGAATATCAGGGCACCTTCGATTTGGACGATGACAATCAGCTCGTCTTCGGCACCGAGACCGAGCGCGTCGGCTTTTCGACCGAGAGCCTGCAATTCGATCCGGGCCCTACGCTCGGGAGCAAGCGCACGAGCGGATATTACGCGCAATGGCAGACGACGCTTGCGAGCCAGTTGACGCTGACCGGCGGCGTGCGGCTGGAGGACGACAGCGAATTCGGAACGCACGCCTCGATCAAGCTTGCCGGCGCCTGGAACGTTCCCGGCTGGGATACGACCTTGCGCGCCGATTACGGCGACGGCTTCAAGGCGCCGACGCTCTATGAGCTGTTTTCGCAGTACAAGAATCCGTTTCACCCGCTGAGGCCCGAATCGGCGCGCGGCTGGGAGGTCGGCGCCGACAAGTCGTTTCTCGAATCCAGGTTGCGCGCGTCGCTCACCTGGTTCGACCGGCGCACCACCGATCTCATCGATTTCATCGCCACTTCGTCTCCGCCCTTCGGCTATTACGAGAATTTCGCGCGCACCCGCGCGAGCGGACTGGAGGCGGAGATCGCCGCGCGCCTGAGCGACGCGCTGACCGTGAGCGCAAACTACGCGAACATCGCCGACAGCGACCTCGACGCCCATCTGGCGCTCGCCCGTCGGCCGCACAATCAGGCAAGCGCCATCGCGACCTGGCAGGCCATGCCCGCTTTGACGCTCGGCGCAAGCCTTGTCTATGTCGGCCCGCGCTTCGACGACGCCGCCAACCTGCGCCCTCTGGCGAGCAACACGACCGTCAATGTCTTCGGCTCCTATCGCGTGAGGGACAACTTCGAAGTTTACGCAAGGATCGAGAACCTGCTCGATGAAACGAGGGAGCCGATATTCGGCTATGGGCGCATGGGGCGGGCGATCTATGGCGGCGTTCGCACGGCCTTCTAGCGGCGGGCGAGGCATGGCACAGTCCGCGCCAAGCCGACGCGCGGACCGCCAGCCATGGCCTTCGACAGCATCCTGATCGCCAATCGCGGAGAGATCGCGGTGCGCATCGCGCGCGCTGCCGCCGATCTGGCGATCCGCGCGGTCGCGGTCTATTCGGACGACGACGCCGGCTCGCTCCATGTCAAGTTCGCCGATGATTCCCGGCCGCTTGGCGTGAGCGGGCCGGGCGCTTATCTCGACGCCGCTCGGATGATCGCCGCGGCGCAGGACGCGGGCTGCGGCGCAATTCACCCCGGCTATGGATTTCTGAGCGAGAGCGCCGCTTTCGCGCGCGCCTGCGCCGAAGCGGGTCTTGTCTTCATCGGGCCGTCGCCCGAGGTGCTCGATGCGTTCGGCGACAAGGCGCGGGCGCGCGCGCTGGCCGACCGTTTTGGCGTCCCGATACTGGATGGAACGTCCGGACCAACGACTCTCGATGAGGCGCGCGCCTTCATGGCCGAACGCAAAGGCGAGCCGATCGTCGTCAAGGCGCTGGCCGGCGGCGGCGGCCGCGGCGTGCGCGTCGTGACCGCGCCCGATCAGCTGGACGAGGCGTTTCGGCGCTGCCAATCGGAGGCGATGGCGAATTTCGGCTGCGAGGCGGTCTATGTCGAAGCCTATATGCCGCGCGCGCGCCATATCGAGGTGCAGGTTGCTGGCGATGGCAGGAGCGCCAGCCATATTTGGGAGCGCGACTGCTCTCTGCAGCGGCGCTGCCAGAAGCTCGTCGAGATCGCGCCCGCGCCCGCGCTGGACCCCGATCTGCGCCAGCAATTGTGCGACGCTTCCGTCTGGCTTGCGGATGACGTCAAACTTGTGGGCCTGGCCACAATGGAATTCCTGGTCGACCCCAAGCCCGCGCGAAGGGGACAGGCATTCGCGTTCATCGAGTGCAATCCGCGCCTGCAGGTCGAGCACACGGTGACCGAGGAGATCACCGGCATCGACCTTGTCGCGGTCCAGATCGAGCTGGCGCGCGGCAATTCGCTGCGCGATATCGGACTGAAGCAGGAGAACATCCCTAGGCCCCGCGGCGTCGCCGTGGAGCTGCGCCTCAATCTCGAGCGGATGACCGAAGATGGCGCTCTCGTCCCGACCGGCGGAACCCTCAGGCGCTTTGCCCCGCCATCGGGCCCCGGCATCCGCGTCGACACCTATGGTTACGAGGGCTATGCGGCCAATCCGGCGTTCGATCCCCTGTTGGCCAAGATCGTCGCCCAGGCCCCCGATTATTCGCTGGCGCTCTCGCGCGTCCGCCGCGCCCTTGGCGAGTTCGTCATTGACGGCGTCGAGACCAATGCGAGGTTTCTCGCGGCCCTGCTCGCCCATCCCGAGGTCGTCGGCCGGCGCATGCATACGCGCACGATCGAGGAAAATCTGGGCGCGCTTCTCGCCGACAGCGCCGCAATCGCGCCGACCCTTCCCGAAACCGCGCCGCGACTCGGCGGCGCGCCGGACGGGACGATGGCGGCCTCGGCGCCGATGCCGGGCAAGATCGTAAGCTACGCCGTCGCCGCCGGCGATGTCGTCCGCAAGGGCGCTTCCATCGCGGTGCTGGAAGCCATGAAAATGGAGCATCTCGTCGCGGCGCCCTTCTCCGGCCGGATCCTGGCGTTGGCGGCGAGCCCGGGCGAGACCATTGCGGAGGGCGCGCCGCTGGCTTTCATCGGCCCGGAAACCGTCGCGGGGATGGAAAACGAAGAGCGGGCGGCCGCCGATCCGGACGAAATTAGAGCCGATCTTGCCGAATCCATCGCGCGCCACGCCTTCGGACTGGACGAGGCGCGGCCCGAAGCGGTCGCGCGCAGACGCAAAAGCGGACAGCGCACCGCGCGCGAAAATCTCGCCGATCTCGTCGATCCCGACAGCTTCGTGGAGTATGGCGCGCTCGCCTTCGCTGCGCAGAAACGCCGCCGGGCGCTGGACGATCTGATCCGCAACACGCCCGGCGACGGTATCATCACCGGCATCGGAACGGTCAACGCGGCGCTCTTCGGCGAAGAAAAGTCTCGCTGCGCGGTGATTGCCTACGACTACACGGTGCTTGCGGGCACGCAGGGCGTGATGAATCACCGCAAGAAGGACCGACTGCTCAAGATTGCGGAAGATTGGAGCCTTCCGATCGTCCTGTTTGCGGAAGGCGGGGGCGGCAGGCCGGGCGATACGGACTTTCCCGGCGTCGCCGGCCTCGACACGCCGACCTTTCGCCAATACGCCAGGCTTAGCGGGCGCGCGCCGAGGGTCGCCATCAATTCGGGTCGGTGTTTTGCGGGCAATGCGGCGCTCCTCGGCACAAGCGACGCAATCATCGCGACGGCCGACTCGAATATCGGCATGGGCGGTCCGGCGATGATCGAGGGCGGCGGGCTGGGCGTCTTCGCTCCCGAACAGATCGGGCCCATGTCTGTCCAGACGACCAACGGCGTCGTCGACATCGCGGTCGCCGATGAGGCGGAAGCCGTGGCGGCCGCAAAAAAATATCTCTCCTATTTCCAGGGATCGCTGAAGACCTGGAACTCGGCGGACCAGCGAGAACTTCGCCGCATCGTTCCGGAAAACCGGCTGCGCGTCTACGACATGCGAAAGGCCGTCGCCCTGCTATGCGACGCCGGCTCCACGCTTGAGCTGCGGCCGGATTTCGCGCCTGGGATGATTACGGCGCTCACGCGCATTGAGGGACATCCCTTCGGCCTTATCGCCAACAATCCGCTGCATCTGGCCGGCGCCATCGACGCGGCCTGCGCGGACAAGGCGGCGCGTTTCCTTCAGCTTTGCGACGCGTTCGAACTCCCGATCCTGTCGCTGTGCGACACACCCGGTTTCATGGTCGGCCCCGAGGCTGAACAGACGGCGCTTGTGCGAAAGACCTCGCGTATGTTTCTTGCGGCCGGGCGGCTCACCACGCCGATGTTCGTCGTCGTGCTTCGCAAGGGTTATGGCCTCGGCGCGCAGGCGATGGCGGGCGGGAGCTTCCATGCGCCCTTCTTCATCGTCTCCTGGCCGACCGGCGAGTTTGGCGGCATGGGGCTCGAGGGGGCAGTGCGGCTCGGCTTCCGCAAGGAGCTCGCCGCGGAGCCAACGCCGGAGGCGCGGGAGGCGCTGTTCAGGAAGAAGGTCGCCGAGTCCTACGCCCGCGGCAAGGCGATCAACATGGCGGCCTATTTGGAGATCGACGACGTCATCGATCCGGCGGACACCAGACGCTGGATCATGCGCGGACTCAAATCGGCGCCGCCGCGCAGCGGAGGGGGCGGCGCGAAATTCATCGACGCCTGGTGATCAACTGGCGAGAGCGCGCTGCAGCATGCGGCGCCCTTTGACGAAGACGCCCGGCGCGCCGTCCAGGGCGGAGAAATCCGGGCCTAGTCCCAGCGAGGTTTCGGCAGGGCCAAGCATGAGATAACCGCCCGGCGCCAGAATGTCGGCGATGCGGCCAAGAACGTTCGCCTTTGTCTTGTGATCGAAGTAGATGAGGACGTTGCGGCAGAACACGACGTCGACTTCGTCGAGCCAGCCATAGGAATCGAGAAGGTTGAACTGGCGGAAGGTGATCATGCGGCGAATCGAATCGCAGATGCGCCAATTGGCGCCATCTTGGGTGAAATGCTCGATCAGGCGCCGAGTGGGTAGTCCGCGCTGCGCTTCGAAATGCGTATAAAGACCCTGTTCGGCGCGCGCGATCATGTCCGAGCTGAGATCAGTGGCGATAATGTCGACGGTCCAACCCTGCGCGCGCAGTTTGCGCTCGTTGAGGGTCATGGCGATCGAATAGGCCTCCTGCCCCGCGGCGCACGCGGCGCTCCAAATTCTCAGCGTTCTGCTCGCCGCCCTGCGCTCGATCAGGGCGGGAAGAACGATTTCGCGAAATTGATCGAAGACGGCGCGATCGCGAAAGAAGCAGGACTCGTTGGTGGTCATGGCTTCGGTCACGGCTCTCGCCAGCGCCTCGCGCCCATGACGCAACTCTGCGATCAACGCGGCGGAATCCCTGAAACCGAACCGGCGCATGACGGGCGCGAGCCTGCCCTCGATGACCTGCGGCCTGGTCTGCCCCAGCGACAGTCCCGCGCGCCGACGAAGCATATCGGCCAGAAAGGCGTAGTCGCCGTGCTTCATGCCTTTTTCTCGATCAGCCCGACTTCGATGAGCTTGGCCTCCAGAATGTCCCGATCGAAGGGCTTCATGACGTATTCGTTGGCGCCTGCGTTAATAGCTTCGGAAATGCCTGCAATGTCGTTTTCGGCCGTGCAGAAAACGACGATCGGCCGGTCGCCTCCCTGCTCGCGGCGCAGCGCCTGCAGGAATTCGACGCCGGTCATATTCGGCATATTCCAATCGAGAAAAATCACTTCCGGCATATGGCCGCGGCAGGCCTCCAGCGCCGTGATCCCGTCTTCTGCCTCGGCGGTGGAGAAGCCGAGGTCGACGAGGATGCGGCTTGTCACCTTTCTGACGATTCGACTGTCGTCGACGATGAGGCAAGATTTCATGAGCGCTCCCTCGCCTCCGCAGCGGCGACAGGTCTCCAAAGCAAACAAAATCTAACTGGAGAGAGTAAACGCAATCTGAAGGCGGAATTTAGCCTGCCGCGAGCTCCACACGGCCCTCCCCGGCCGTAAGCGTCAGGCCTGCGTTGAGCCCGCGCGCGAGTTTGTAGGTCAGGAGCGGCTGGACTCCGCGCGCATCGGGCTGCGCGGAACTCGCCTCGCCCCGAACCGCATGCTCCACCTCCTCGATCACTCTGGCCTGCGGTCCCTTCGCCTCGATCTTGAAGGCGGGCTGAGCCCGGCCTGGATCGACGGATACGCTCACCACCCCTCCACGCGGCAGACAGTCCGCGGCTAGCAGCGTGGCGTTCATCAGAAGCTTCGCCCAATCCTTGGGCCAGCTTGCGTTCGCGGCGTTCCATTCGAGGCCGATCTTGCCGCCCGCGAAGAGTCCTTCGATCAGTCGTCCGACCTCGCCAAGATCCAGCTCGGCGCCGGCCGAGCCGGCCGCCCCGAACGCGATCCGCATGAACTGGATGCGGGCGAGCGCCTGGGCCGCGCTTGATGCGACGATTTTGAGCGCGTCGGCGCGCATCGCCGCGTCGCGCTCGTCCTCCAGCACTTCGAGCCCGTTGACGACAGCGCCCAGAGGGCTGACAAGGTCATGGCAAACACGGCTCACCAGGAGCGCGGAAAAGTCCAGATCGTTCATGCCTGCTTGCCTCCGGGGGCCATCCTATGGTTAGCAGTTCGTAACGTCGATCCGGGCGACTTAAGGAATCGTGAAGACGCGCCGAATGTCCGCATCCTGCCGTCCGCCGTAGAGGAGATAGCCGCGTTTCATGACTGACAATATACATGCTCACGCCGCCTCGCCCATGCTACGCGCGCTCGCCGAGATCGCCTATGACGCAGGCGCTATCATTCTGCGCCACTATGCGGAAGAGATCGTCGCCAAGCACAAGAGCGATCAGTCCCCAGTGACCGCCGCGGACGAAGAGGCGGAGCGGTTCATCCTGAACAGACTCGCCCACCTGGCGCCCGACGTGCCGGTCGTTGCGGAAGAGGCCGTGGCCGGCGGGCGCGTGCCCAAGGTTGGCCGGCGCTTCTTTCTCGTCGATCCTCTCGACGGAACCAAGGAATTCATAAGCCGCAACGGAGAATTCACAGTCAACATCGCGGAAATCGTCGATGGAAAACCCGTGCGAGGCGTGGTGCACGCGCCGGCCAAGGAACGTCTGTTCTTCGGCGAGGCGCTGAGCGGCGCCTATGAGGCCTTCGCGCCGCCGGGAGGAGCGCCGGATTTCGGCGAGGCGCGCCGCATTCAGGCGCGCGTCGCGCCGGCGGACGGCATGGTCGCCGTCGCCAGCCGTTCTCACCGCGATTCCAAAACCGACGAATACCTGGCCTCCTTCAAGGTGAAAGAGTTCGTCAGCGCCGGCTCGTCGCTCAAATTTTGCCTGATCGCGTCAGGCGAGGCTGACATCTATCCGCGCACCGGCCGCACGATGGAATGGGACACCGGCGCCGGCCACGCCGTGCTCGCGGCGGCGGGCGGCAGCGTTATGCAATTGAACGGCCAGAGCTTTGTCTACGGCAAGGCGGATCGCGGCTTCGACAATCCGTTCTTTGTGGCGCGCGGCCAGATCTAGCGGTCGAGCCCCTTGCGGCTGGAGTAGAATACCAGCGCCATGAGGCCCGCGCCGAGGCCGATGGTGAACAGGATTCCGATCGCGATCATCACCCAACCGGCGGCGCTGATGCCCACGCCCGCGAGCGCGTTCCAGGCTTCGACCGCATACCAGCAGGCCCAGCCGAGAAGGCCGACCAGCACGGCGATCACGAGCCATCCGCCTACGCCAAGGCGCGCCGCACGGGCAGTTTCTGGATCGTTGTCGTTCATTCGAATCGTGAGCGCATTCTTGGCCCCCAGATTATGACCGAATAAAGACGGCTGTAGGCGAGTCGGTGAAAGTTCCGGTGTCGCCAAAAGAAGTTTTGCGCGATGATCGGATGCGGGGCAACGCGATTCCCAAAGGAGCTCGAAGGATGAGATTGTCAGGTATTGCGGCGGCGGCTGTCGCAGCGATGGCTTTGCTCGCGGCGACGGCGGCGCCCGCTTTGGCGGCCGATAACGACGATACGTTCACGGACAATGAAATTACGCGCGCCGCGGCCGATTTTTTCGGCGTCACCACCGAAGCGGCCGCCAAGGC
>DASZRM010000195.1:0-1875 GCA_035549135.1 Rhizomicrobium sp.
CGCAGCCGCAAGGCGCTCGAGAACGCCGCGCGCTTCAGCGCCGAGGCGCAGGGCCTCGCCATCAGCCGCCTGGTCGCGGCCGTCGAAGGTTCGCTGCTCGTCGGCGTCGGCGGCGGACTCGGCAATATGCTCCACACCACGCCGATGATCCGCAACATCGCGCGCCGCACCGGGCGGCGCGTCGACGTGGTTGCGGCGGAGGACCACGGAGACAGTCTCTGCCTGATGCACAATCCCGACTATGTCGGCGCCGTTCACGCCTTGCGGCGGCATGTGCTGGAGCGGCCCTACGACACGGTCTTTCTCACCCATTCCTTCGGCGCGATGCGGTTTTCCTTCAACGCGGAGCGCGTCATCTGGGCGGACGATTGGCGCAGCTACCGTCCGATCAGCGAGCACGAGACCTGGTACAACCTCGAAAGCGCGAAGGCTTTGCTCGGCGTCGATTACGATGCGGACGACGCCACGGGCTATTTCTGCGGAGACCTCGACTATCGAAAACCCTACGCCACGCTCGTCGGCCTGCACGCCGGCTCAAAGACGGGACGCTGGCTGGTCAAGCGCTGGCCCTATTTCTCCGAACTCGCCCGTCGCCTTGCGGCGCGCGGGATTCGCGTCGCCTCGTTCGGCACCGCCGACGAATATGTCGAAGGCACGGAGAACAGGACCGGCGCCACGATCGAGGCGATGTGCGAAGCGATGCTCGAATGCAGCCATTTCGTCTCCAACGACAGCGGCGTCATGAACATCGCCAACGCGCTCGGCATTCCGCTCCTGGCGCTGTTCGCGCCGACCAACGTCGAGGCGCGGCTGCCGCTGAGGCCGACCAGCATAGCGCTCGCGCTCGACAAGGACTGTTCGCCCTGCGAACTGAGGGACACCGAAACCTTCCAGCGCGGCCAGTGCCGCTGCATGGGCGACATCTCCGTCGACGTCGTCGAGGCGAGGCTGCTTGCGCTGATGGGCGAGACCGGGGCGCCGGAGCGGCGCATCTTCGCCGTCGCGCCGTCCGCCTAGGAGCCGAACTTGCGCCCTCTCCTCATTCCCTGCTCCTACGGCGAAGCGGCCGACAAGTTCACCATTCTGACGATCAAAAGCGAGCGCCTGCGCGACGCCGGGCAGATCGAAAACGTCCGCGCCGAACTCTCGCTGCTGCGCGAGGCGCTGTTCGCGGCCGTCGAGCGCACGGCCCGGTTCGACGCGCTGCTCGCGGAGCTCAAAACGGTGAACGAAACGCTGTGGACCATCGAGGACGACATCCGCGCGCTGGAGGCCAAAGGCGAGTTCGGCCCGCAATTCGTGCGCCTGGCGCGCGGCGTCTATCGCAACAACGACGAACGCGCCCGCATCAAGCGCCGGATCGACGAGCTTCTCGGTTCGCCGCTGCGGGAAGAAAAGTCCTATAAGGGCCTCGGCCTCCGTGGCGACTCTTGAAGCGCTCCTGCGCGCGACGGCCATCCCGGAGGGCGCGCGCGCATTGACGATCGGCTCCGCGCCGGACGCGACGCGCAAGCGGATCGAGGCGATCGTCGGACGGAGGACGCTGGATAGGGTCGATCTCTATCCGAGCGACGGCGCCTTGCCGAATGGGGCGGGTCTTTGCTTCGTCACCCCTTCGCTCGCGCGCATCGCCGACGCCTTCGAGGAGCTGCTGTGCGAGCGTTTGGCCGACTCCATTCTTCCCGGCGGAGCGGTGGCTCTCCTGTTCTGCCGCGACGCGCGCCATACCGCCCTCGACGCGCTTCGGATCGACAACGCGCAGACGCGCGAGGATCTTGGAGCCTTCCTGCAGCATCATTTCGGCGCCGAGGCCGCCGGCCAATCCGCCATCGCCGCCAAATTCGCGCGCGGGCCGTTCGAGTTCCTGGGGCTTGC
>DASZRM010000196.1:0-5349 GCA_035549135.1 Rhizomicrobium sp.
CACGCAAGCGGCGGCCGGTCGCATGGAACACCGCGTTGGCTATCGCGGGCGCCACGCCCGTCAACGCCACCTCGCCAAGACCTTTCACGCCGGCGCTGTTGAACGTCGTGTCGGGCTTGTCGATGAACTCCACCTCGATCGAGCCGATGTCGGCGTTCACCGGCAGCACATAGTCTGCGAGATCCGCGTTGAGGAAACCGCCATAGCGCGGATCGACCTCGCTCGCTTCGCGCAGCGCGGCGCCGATCCCCCACACCACGCCGCCCCGCACCTGGCTCGCGGCTGTGCGCGGGCTCATGACGCGCCCGCAATCGGCGACGCTCACCACGCGCGGCACGCGGATGCGCCGCGTCCCCGGCTCGATGCGAACCTCCACGAAATGGGCGATATAGCTGAACGTCACGTAGCTGCCGTAGACCGGGCCGCCGACGGATGGCAGCCCTGCGCGTAACCGCCCGAAGATCGCGTCCGGTTGGCCTGGAGCCTTCCTTTGCACCTCCACCTCCAGCGAGCGCCGGCCCGCGGCCTTCAGGATCTCGGCCGGCGTGCGGCCCGCGACGCCGGCGGGCGACAATTCGGCGAGAGCCTTGAGCATGGCGTCGGCGGCGTCCTCGGCCGCCGGGATAGCCGAAGCGGTGCCCCAGGAGCCGGCAGTGAGATGTTGCGGAGCGACGCGCGTATCGCCAATCACCGCTCTGACCTTTTCGGCGGCAACGCCGAGCTTGCGGCTGATCGCGTCGGCCAATGCCGTGCGGATGCCTTGCCCCATCTCGTGGCCGCCGATGCCGATCACCACCTCGCCATCGTCGCTGACCTTCAGATGCGCGATGGTCGGTGTCGTGAGCCCCGGATAGGCGCCGACCGCCATGCCCCAGCCGATCTGGCTGCCGTCGCCGACGTGCATGGATTGCGGCGCCATGGAGCGCCCGGCCCAGCCAAACAGTTCAGCGCCGCGCCGCAGACACTCCGCGAAATGACGGGAGGAGAAGGGAAGACCGGTCGCTGCGTCGGTAGCGGTGTCGTTGGCGAGCCGCAGTGCTACGGGATCCTGGCCAAGCGCATAGGCCAACTCGTCGACGCAGCACTCCATGGCGAAGCAGGCCGGATGCTCGAAGGGCGCCCGCATGTAGCCCGGCGTCTGCACGTCGGTGCGGACCAGGCGCTCGACGCCGCGGAAGCTGCCAAATCCGTAAAGGCGCGAACTGGTCGCGGTGTACTCACCTGGGAACAGATCATGCCGCGAGGTTTGCGCGTCGACCTCGTGGATGGCGGCAACCATTTTGCCGGACCGATCAGCGCCAAGCCGGATGTGATGACGGCTGGCGGGGCGGAAACTTGCGTCATGAAAAACCCCCGCGCGGGGCACGACCAGCTTCACGGGCCGTCCCGTCTCGCGCGCCGCGACAGCCGCCAGCACCGTCTGCATTTGCAACGAATTCTTCTGGCCGAACCCTCCGCCAACGAAAGGCGAGATCACGTCCACCAACTCCTGCGCGATGCCAAGCGCGGCCGCGACGCCGTGACGGACCGCTTCGGCGTTCTGTGTGCCCTCCCGTATGGTGAGCTTGCCGCCCTGCCATTCCGCCACGGTGGCGATGAGCTCGATCGGATTCTGGTGTTGCGGCGGGCAATTGAACACCGCCTCGATCTTGACGGGCGCCTCCGTGAAGGCCTTGTCCGCGTCGCCTGCGACGATCTCGGGAATGAAATTCTTGAGTGGCGTGTCGGCCTGGTTCACGACCTCGACGCCCGGTGAGTCAAGGGTGACGCTGATGGGCTCCTGCGCATAGCTCGCTTTGACGAGGTGCGCGGCCTCGATTGCCTGCTCGAGCGTATCGGCGGCAACCAGCGCAATCGGTTGGCCGCGATAGGCGATAGCCGGCGACAGCATGGGCTGAAAGCTTTGGAATCCGTAGCCGCCGCCCATCAGGAAGCCCGCGGACTTTATCGCGCCCATCCTCTCGTGGGTGAGCACCAGCCGCACGCCAGGCACGGCGCGCGCCGCTTTCGTATCGATGCCGGTGATGCGCCCCTTGGCGATGGTTGCGACCGCCAGCGCGGCATGAAGAAGGCCGGGGCGAACATCATCCGAGCCGTAAATGGGTCGTCCGCGCACCTTGTCATAGGCATCCACACGCACTGTATCGGGAAACGGCAGGGCGGTCATGGCTCAAGCCCTTTGTTTGGCAATCATTAGGGCGTCCGCGACCGTGCGCGCGCCGAGCTCGATGCGGAAGACGTTGTCATGGCCTGGTCTCGCCCCTTCCAAGGCGGCCTCTCCAGCCTCGCGGGCAGTCCGCGGCGTGAGCGTCTTGCCTGCGAGGACCTGCTCCGCACTGCGAGCCCGCCACGGCCGAGTGGCAAGCCCGCCGATGGCGATACGCGCCTGCCGCACGGTGTCGCCGTCCATATCGAGCGCCACGGCTGCGGAAGCGAGCGCGAAAGCATAGGATTCCCGGTCGCGGATCTTGTGATAGGTCGAGACGCGGCCCATCGCCGTCTTGGGTACGCGGATACGCAAGATCAACTCGCCGGATTTGAGCTTGGTCTCGACGTGCGGCGTTGCGCCCGGCTCGCGGTGGAGCTCTTCGACAGCGATAGTGCGCTGGCCGTCAGGCCCCAGGAGATCGATCTTGGCGTCGAACGCGACGAGCGCGATCGCCAGATCGCCGGGATAGACGGCGATGCAGGCGTCGCTTCCGCCAAGCAGCGCATGGCCACGGTCGATGCCCTGCTGCGCCGCGCAGCCGCTGCCCGGCTTACGCTTGTTGCAGGCGAACGGCTCACCGCCACGAAAATAGGCGCAGCGCGTGCGTTGAAGAAGATTGCCCCCGAGCGTCGCCATGTTGCGGAGCTGCTGCGACGCCGCCCGCCACAGCGATTCCGAGATGGCCGGATATTCGGCCGCGACCTGGGGATGAGACGCCGCGTCGCTCATCCTTGCGAGTGCGCCGAATACGACCTCGCTGCGTCCGCCGAAATCAATGCGGTCCAGCTCCTTGAGCCCGGTGATGTCGACCACCCTGCTCGGCGCCTCGACATTCAGCTTCATCAGGTCGTAGAGCGTGGTGCCGCCCGCCAGGAACCGCGTCCCAAGTCCGCCGCTCGCAACGGCGCGAACAGCGTCCTCTATCGCGCTAGCCCGCGTGTAAGTGAAGGGCTGCATGAATCAGGTCCTCCGCATCTTGGCGGCGGCATCCTCAATGGCGGCGACGATGCCGACATAAGCGCCGCACCGGCAGAGATTGCCGCTCATGAATTCGCGGATCTGCTCAGACGAGCCGGCGTGTCCTTCTTCAACGCATGCGACGGCCGCCATGATCTGACCGGGCGTGCAGTAGCCGCACTGCAATGCGTCGTGATCGACGAACGCCTGCTGCATGGGATGAAGCTCGCCGTCGGGCCCGTGCAACCCTTCGATCGTCGTCACCGCGCGACCGTTCGTCTGCACCGCCGGCGTCAGGCAGGACACGACCCGCCTGCCGTCCAGATGCACCGTGCAGGCGCCGCACTGGCCGTGATCGCAGCCCTTCTTCGCACCCGCGAGACCCAAGCGCTCGCGCAGAAGATCCAGAAGCGATGTCCGCGGATCGATTTCGACCGATCGCGCCTGCCCGTTTACACTCAGCGTAATCGCCACTCGCCCGGATTCTGATCCGGCAGCCCCGTCGGCGTCCGCTCCCAGAACCGTCGTCACGGCAATGGCTCCGGTCGCTTCGAGAAGAGCACGGCGGCTAACCTCAAGCTCGCTATTCATGGTCAAGGCGGACTGCGCCGCTCCCCTGATCGTTCCCTTCCGCGAAGGACGTTGACGAAGACGCTCGGGTCATTCGCCAATTCGGCCTTTCGGACGGACACGTCGGCATTTTCGCGACCGAACACGGCCGCCGACAACGAATACTATCCTGCGGATCAGGACAGCCGCCCGCGATTTCCTGACAGGTTCCATTGCGCGCCTTGGCGACCGCAATACGAATCGGTTCGGCCGACGACGCGCCCGTTCGGGAGCTATTCCTCTTCCGCTCGGCGGAAGCTGGCGCGGTACTGGACCGGGGTCACGCCAAGGCGGGTGTTGAAAACGATCCTCATCCGGTCCGCCGAACCGAACCCGCAATCGAAGGCGACGGCCTTGAGCGGCCGGTCGCTTCCCTCGAGCATCATGCGCGCCGCATCGACGCGGGCGCGTTCGATGAATTCGTGCGGCGTGATCCCGGTCGTCTGAACGAAATGCCTTGCCAGATTCCGCGGGCTCATGCCGACTACGGCGGCAAGCGTCTCAAGGGTATGGCGATTCCCGATATTGGCCATGACGTGGTCCTGAATACGGGCCACCGGCGACAGCGGATCGGCGGGCGCGGTGAGGTAGGGGCTGAACTGCGATTGTCCTCCCTGACGCTGGGCCAGCACGACCAGGCGCTTGGCGACCTTGAGCGCCGTTTCCGCGCCGTGCCGCTGCCCGACCAGCGCCAGGCCCAGATCAATTCCCGCAGTCACGCCCGCCGCGGTGATCAGGCGGCCATCGCGGACATAGATCAAATCCGGCTCGACCTTTGCCTTGGGGAACTTGGCGGCCAGCGCCGGCGCGTCTTGCCAATGGGTGGTGACGCGCCGATCGTCCAGAAGCCCCGCATAGCCCAGGATGAACGCTCCTGTGCAGATCGATCCGTAGACGCTGGAGCGCCAGGGCAACTCTTCGACCCACTGTAATAGCTGGGGATCTGGCTCCCCTTCCGGCGGCGTTGGAGCGCCGGCGACCAGGACAATGTCGAAGCCGCCCTTCGCCTCCTCAAGAGTGAGGTCGGCCACCAGCTTTATGCCGTTCGATGCGCGCAGCGGATTGCGGTGGGCGGCGATCAGAAACGTTTCATAGCGCTCGCCGTCGTCGAGAAACGCGTTCGCCTCGCTGAACACATCCATCGGGCCGGCCACATCCAGGGCCTGGATGCCCTCATAGATCACGATTGCGACAGCCCGGACCGGCATCTCCCACCGCCTTTCGGTCTTAAGGCCGGCGGGCCGGAGCGTGGACCGGCCGAGGTTCGAGCCGATGCCCCGCCCCGACGCTGCGCAAGGCCGTTGCGCCGCGGCGTTCGCGCCTGTTCGGCGAGGCGATGCAACATTCAATCCGCGCCGCTTCCATCACAACGCGCCCGTCACGCCGATCCCCAAAAGTTGGCGCCGGCCAGCGGCGGCGCTTCCCTCTCAGGACATTATAAGCGAGACGGCCGCCGAAATTGAGGCCCACAGGTCCTGCGCCCCAACCCGTAGCCGCATGCCCCGCCGCGACGCCCCGCGCCGGTCAACCCATCGCCGGGATGCCGGGCGGATTCGACGAGCAGTTCGCGCAAC
>DASZRM010000197.1:0-1788 GCA_035549135.1 Rhizomicrobium sp.
GCAAGCCAGCCCGCCAGATGCGCCTCGGGCACCACCTCGTCGACATAGCGCCCGGTGCAGTCGCCGATATATTCGCTGAGCCCGCTGCCGAACAGCCGAAAACGATAGCGCCGCACGCGGCCCTGCGTTTCGCGCTCGACGAAGGTGAGATTGCGCAGATGCCGGCCAAGGACCCGCGCCGTCAGGTCCTCGCGCGCCGGAATGTCGCGCGCGCCGCAGGCGTTTCGCCAGATGTCGGCGAGCTGCGCCAGCTTGGAGCTGTCGAAGGAAAGGGTTTCGTCGCAGACCGTCGACCAGCGCTCCCGTGCGGAGCGCGCGTTGAAGTCCTCAATCGGCGACGCAAGCGTTGCCAGCATCGGCTATCCTAGTCGCGCAACAGGCTAACGCCGGGTAAAGGACGGACCGCGATTTTTGGCCTTCGCCGCGCCGGCCGCGGAAATCCAGACGCTACGGCGCGCCGCCGGCTCAGGCCGCGCCCTTGAAAGGAATGATCTTGGCCGCGCTCGGCGCCAGCCGCGCGCCCTTCTCGTCCACTGCCGCATAAGGCAGTCGCACGCGCACCGTCGTGCCTTCGCCCAGCGCCGATTCGATGATGGCCTCGCCGCCGTGCATAGAGGCGAGCGCCTTGACCAGCGCAAGGCCGAGACCGGTTCCCTCCTTCGAGCGCACATGCTCGCCTTCGACCTGCTCGAAGGGCTGGCCGAGACGGGCGAGGTCGCGTTCGGAAATGCCGACGCCGGAATCGGAGACTGCGATCTCGACGCCGCGCGAGTCCAGGCTCGCATGCACGCGCACCTCGCCGCCGCGCGGCGTGAACTTGACCCCGTTGGAAAGCAGGTTGACGAGGATCTGCTTGACCGCCCGCTTGTCGGCGAATATCCGCCGCGCGCCCGGCGCGATCGCCACCTTGATCGCCACGCCGGCGCGCTCGGCGGGCTGGCGGACGAAACGCACGCAGGCGGCCGCAGTCTCTTCGAGATCGAAAATCTCCTCGCCGAGCTCGAATTTGCCGGCCTCGATCTTCGACATGTCGAGGATTCCGTTGATCAGCTCCAGAAGATGCCCGCCGCTTTCGTGGATGAGACGCGAATATTCGAGATAGCGCGGAGAGCCGACCGGGCCGAACATCTCGTGCGTCATCACCTCCGAAAAGCCGATGATCGCGTTGAGCGGCGTGCGCAACTCGTGGCTCATATTGGCGAGGAACGCCGATTTGGCGCGGTTGGCCTGCTCGGCCAGGTCGCGCGCCTCGATCAGCGCCTGCTCGTGATTCTTGCGTTCCGTAATGTCGCGGGTGACCGCGACGATGTCGGCGGCCGTTCCGTTCGCCGGCGCCGCCGGACGGCAGCGCATCTCCGCCCAGACGAATCCGCTGTTGGCGCGTTTCAGGCGTACCTCGGCGGTGGCTGCGCGCGCGAAATAGCTCGCCTCCATGAAGGCCGCCTGGATGACGCGCAGGTCGTCGGGATGGACCAGCGAAGCCGGCGCCTGGCCGACCAGCGCTTCGGGCTCCATGCCGAGAAGGCTGCGCGCCGCAGGACTGGCGAAGCGAATGCGTCCGTCCGGACCGTGACGGGTGATGAGGTCCATCGCATTGTCGGCGAGAAACCTGTACATGGCCGCGCCCTCGGCCGCGGCGCGTTCGGCCGCGCGCTGACGATCCTGCGCCGCGGCGGCGACGAATCCTGCCTGCACGATGGCGGCTAGGATCGAGGCGGCGTAGACCGGCCAAGGGTGTTCCGGAAGTCGCGTCGCCGGCAGCAGCCCCGTCGCCGCCAGTCCCGCCAC
>DASZRM010000198.1:0-25748 GCA_035549135.1 Rhizomicrobium sp.
GTGCAGCGAACTCGTTGAAGAGGGCGCTCCGCTTGTCAGGGCGCGTATTGTACTTACGGGTTGGGCCGCGCGGGTTAGATTTCTAAGTGACGGACGCCGTCAGATCGTCGCTTTTCTACTGCCAGGAGATCTATTCGGGTAGGCGCGAGGAACCGTCACGGTCACCTGGCGTTCAGACTCACTGAAGCGAAGCAAGGCGTGCCATGGCGGACCTTCGAAAAGCGCGCATCCTCATTATCGCTGCGGACGGGTTTGAACAGTCCGAGCTCGAGATTCCGCGGGATGGACTGCGAAGCGCGGGAGCGACAGTTGATGTCGCGTCGCCAGACGGTCGGCAAATCCGCGGGTGGGAGACATACGACTGGGGCAGGCCCGCTCCGGCGGACATGAAAATCGGGGACGCCAAGGTCGATGATTACGATGCGCTTGTCATACCGGGCGGAGTGCTCAACCCCGACAAGCTTCGAGTCGACGAAGACGCGATGCGAGTGGTCAAGGAATTTCTGGCGGCCGGCAAGCTGGTCGCGGCCGTCTGCCATGGACCGTGGCTTCTCGCCCAGGCCGACGCGCTCAAAGGCCGCCGCGCCACATCCTACAAGTCGATCCGGAAGGACATCGAAAACGCTGGCGCCCACTGGCTCGATCAGGACGTTGTCGCGGACAATGGGCTCATCACCAGTCGCGATCCGCGAGACCTTCGCGCCTTCACGAAGAAAATCATTGAGGAATTGCGCGAAGGCCTTCGCGCGCGTCGCCACGCCGCCGAGTAATTTGCTGCGCGGCGGCGCTTCGATTAACATCGATTTGATGCTCCGTCCCATTTTCGACAATCAAGGTCGGTTTCGAACCGGGAGCCACCGATGATCCGCAAGTTGAAGTCGGGCAAGTTCCGACTTTATTCTCGCAAGAAAAATGCAAAGACCGGAAAGCGGCGCAATCTCGGCACGTTCTTAACCCGAAGCGCCGCCGAACGGCACGAGCGCGCCGTACAATATTTCAAGCGCGCCGGATAAAACGTGCCCCGCGCCAACAAATTATCCGCATATCTCAAGAAGCGGGATTTCGCCAAGACTGCTGAGCCAAAGGGAAGCAAGGCCGCAACCAAGTCGAGCCGATTGAGATTTGTCGTTCAGAAGCATGCCGCCTCGCGCCTTCACTATGACTTGCGCCTAGAACTGGACGGCGTATTCAAGTCCTGGGCGGTGACCAAAGGGCCCTCACTGGACCCGCGTGATCGCAGGCTGGCGGTCGAAGTAGAAGACCATCCGCTCGACTATGGCGATTTCGAGGGCGTAATTCCGAAAGGCCAATATGGCGGGGGCACGGTCATGCTCTGGGACCGCGGGTATTGGACGCCGCACGGCGAATCGGCGCAGGAAATGCTCCGCAGGGGCGATCTGAAATTCAGCCTTGATGGAAGCAAACTGCGCGGCGGGTGGGTCCTGGTCCGAATGCGCGGCGACAAGACCTCCCGCAAGAACTGGCTACTCATAAAGCATCACGACAAATACGCGCTCGACAGCGACGGAGACACTGTGCTGAAGAAAGATCGCTCAGTGGCCTCCTCTCGATCGATGGAGCAAATTGCTGACGGGCGGGGACGTAAGCCGAAAGCTTTCATGTCGAAGCGCAACGTCTTAAAGGCGGATGCGGTTTGGCGGTCCCACGGTTCCGCTGGAGGCGCGCATCGACGGTCCTCAACGGAAGCGCGCTTGAGAGCGCAATATCCTTCGAAGCGCTCGGCGCCTGCAGAGCTTCCGAATTTCATTAAACCGGAACTCTGCACACTCGTCGGACGCCCTCCCTCAGATCTGGGTTGGGGGCATGAAATCAAGTTCGACGGATATCGCATTCAGATTCGGGTTGAAGAGGGCGCGGCGACGCTTCGAACCCGCAATGGGCTCGATTGGACGGACAGATTCGTACTTCTGTCTCGGTCGGCGGCGACGCTTCCAAACTGCATTGTCGACGGCGAGGTTGTGGCTTTGAACGATGACGGCGTCCCCGACTTCGGCGCCCTTCAGGCGGCGCTATCGAACGGGCGATCCGAGCAATTGATCTACTACGCATTCGACCTTCTTTTCTGCGATGGACAGGATCTTCGAAAATTATCCCTTCGTGGCCGGAAGGACCGATTGAAGCGCCTGCTCTCCTCTCGATTGGGCGATGGTCAGTCGCAAATAAGATATGTGCGGCATTTCGAGACCGCGGGCGACGCAGTATTGAAATCTGCTTGCGGAATGTCTCTTGAAGGCATCGTGTCCAAACGGCTTGACTCGCCTTATCGCTCTGGCCGGATCGGGGACTGGACAAAATCGAAGTGCCGCACGGGTCAGGAAGTCGTGATCGGCGGCTGGGAGGAGGCCGGGGGCCGCCTAAGGTCGCTTCTCGTTGGCATCCAGCGCGAAGACGGCCTTGCCTATGTCGGAAAGGTCGGCACGGGGTTCAGCCGCGAAGTCGTTGAGCCCCTGCACAACAGACTTAAAAGACTCGATTCCAAGCGCAGTCCTTTCGCCGAAATCGGCAACCCTCGCGCCGGTCATCGAACTCACTGGGCAAAGCCGACGCTCGTGGCTGAGATTGAATTCGCAGGTTGGACCGCCGACCACAAAATCCGCCAGGCCGCATTCAAGGGCCTCAGAGAAGATAAGCCGGCAATCGAGGTGCGGGCGGAGACGCCCGCACGCGCGAAGCGCGCACTGGCCGTCGCGCGACGCGCGCGCGTCAAGCGCATTCTGCACCCACAAGGGCGGCGTCCGCGGGACGGGAAGACCAACAACGTTGTGATGGGGGTCACCATCACAAACCCCGACAAACCATTGTGGCCCAACGCAGGCGACGGTAGGCCCGTTACGAAGCTCGACTATGCCCGTTATCTCGAAGCGGTCGGTCCCTGGATGCTCGAACATATTCGAGGGAGACCCTGCTCCATCGTCCGCGCGCCGGACGGCATCCACGGGCAGCACTTCTTCCAACGACATTTCGCGGAAGGCGCGGCCAGTCTTCTGACCGCGGTGAAAGTGTCCGGCCGCAAACCGTACCTCCAGATCGATCGGCTCGAGGCGCTCGCGCATGTCGCGCAAATTGCCGGCTTGGAGCTCCATCCTTGGAACTGCGCGCCGGGCGAACCAAATCGACCGGGCAGGCTCGTCTTCGATCTCGATCCCGGACCCCAGGTCGCTTTCGAGCGCGTCGTCGCCGCCGCCATCGAAATCCGCGACCGCCTAACTGAAGTCGGATTGGAAGGTTTCTGTAAAACCACGGGGGGCAAGGGTCTCCATGTGGTGGCGCCGCTGAAGAGCGGCGCTACGGACAAGACAGGTTGGCCAGAGGCCAAAGCATTCGCGCGAGAAATCTGCGCGCGAATGGCCGCGGACAGCCCTTCGCAATTCCTCATAGAGATGACCAAGAAGGACCGGACTGGCAGGATCTTTCTTGACTATCTCCGAAACGACCGCACCTCCACGGCGGTCGCGCCGCTCTCGGCCCGCGCCCGTGAAGGTGCGACAGTATCGATGCCGCTGTCATGGGCGCAGCTGCGCAAAAACCTGGATCCCTCTCGCTACACGATCCGGACCGCGACCGCGCTTCTCGCCAAAATCAGGCCCTGGACGGACTATCGAGCAGGACAAAGGTCCCTCTTGCACGCCATTAGAACTATGCGCGGCCGCCGCGCTTCCTGACGCGGCGTTCCGCCTCTTCCGCGCGCCCCTTGTGCGCCAGGCTTCTTTTCAGCGCCGCCATCAAATCGATGACGTTGGTGTCTTCAACCGGCTCGGCGGTAACGATGCGCTCTCCCTTCTCCTTTCGGCGAATGAGGTCCTTGAGCGCATGCTCATAGCGGTCTCGGAACTGATCGGGATCGAATGCGCCCTCCAGCTGTTCGACGATCTTAGTGGCGATCTCAATCATCTTGCTGTCGGCCTTCGCCGAAGGAACGTCTCGGAACGCGCGAACGGGATCGACGACCTCGTCGCGCATGCGCAATGTGTAGACGACAATGCCCTTTTCGCGCGGCTCCAGCGCCACCAAACGCTCGCGCGTATGCATCACGACTCGCCCAAGCGCAATGCGGCCCGTCTGGCGCAACGCATCCCTAATCACAAGATATGCGTCAAGTCCGGACTTCTCGTTCGGAACCAGGTAGTATGGATCATTCCAAAACAATCGGTCGATTTCCTTTTCGTCAACGAACCGCTCGATCTCTATCGTGCTGGTGGTGTCCAGCTTCACGGCGTCAAGCTCCCGCGGCGTAACGATGACATAATTGTTTTTCGATATTTCGTAGCCTTTCACGAGCGTCGAGCGGTCGACCGGTCCGGTGTCGGGATCGGTTGGTATCATTCGGATTCGATTGTTCGTCTTCGGGTTGAGAAGATGAAAGGACACGTCGTTGGCTCGCGTGGTGGCGGTGAACAGAGCCACAGGGCAAGACACCAGTGAGAGACGAAGATGGCCCTGCCACGTCGGGCGGGCGCTGAGCGCAGCGCCGCCTGGAGCGCTCCTACCCGCCGCACCACGTTTGCGTTGGTCCTTTTCTCTCTTAGCCATCGAGATTTTCCGATCGGTTGCGGTGAAAACGCGCCCGGACGCCAGAGTTTCCGTCTCCTCCAACCCGCGCCCTGTCGCGCAGGGGAGTGGAGCGGCGCTCTGGGATCGCTCGCCCAGTATGCCCCGACCAGATGCAAACCAATAGGAATGCTGGCGCGCCCTAGGGGAGTCGAACCCCTCTTGCAAGATTGAAAATCTTGAGTCCTAACCGATAGACGAAGGGCGCCGGTGGCGCGGCTATAACCGCGCGGGCGATGCTTGGCAAGCCGGGTCAGGCGTCCGCCGGCGCGGCGTCTTCAATGTGAAGCTGCACGCGAGTCCGGCCTTTCCAGCGATCCGCCCGAAGCCTGCCCGCGACGTGAATATTTCCCCCCCGTCGCGCCAGCAAATTTCGGCCAAGGGCCATATCGGCGGCCCGAAACGCGATCGCGTCCAACCGCGCCCCGTCCGGGCCCGCGAGGCTCAAACGAAGGTGCTCCCGCGCCAACACTTCGCAATACGCCACCCGCATATTCGATACCGCGACGACGGGCTCCGGGTTGCCGGCGCCAAACGGCCCGACAGCCGCGATGCTGGTCGCCAAGGCTTCGGTTGCTCCCGCCGGGGAAATCAGCGCATCCACGTTCAACGATGGGGCGTCGATCGGTGCGGCCAAGTCCGAAAATCTCGCAGAAAGAAATCTCGTGAAATCCTGTAAACGGTCCGTCGACAGAGAGAAACCTGCCGCCATCGCGTGTCCGCCGCCGCCGATTAACAGGCCGGCCTCCTTCGCGTCGCGCACGATAGCGCCAATATCGACACCCGCTACGGAACGCGCCGATCCGCGCGCCAATCCGCTTTCATAGCCGGCCACGAATGCGGGCTTTCCAAAGCGGTCCTTCAGGCGACCGGCGACAATTCCAACGACGCCCGGGTGCCAATCTTCCCTCGCCGCAAATAGAAACGGCGAATTGTCCTGACTCAGCGCCAACGCCGCCGCTTCCTCGAGCATCAGCTTCTCGACAAACTGGCGTTCGCGATTATGCGTATCCAATGCGAGCGCAAATTCATTCGCTCGCGAGGCCTCACGGGCGGTCAGAAGGTCGACGCCCAGACTGCAGCGTCCGACCCGTCCTCCGGCATTGATGCGCGGACCAAAGACAAAACCCAGATGATAGGGGCTGAATGGCGGCGAAATGCTTGCGATCGCGGCCAAGGCGGCTATGCCTGGTCGGCTCAGACCGTCCAATTGCTGTAGACCGGCGCGCACAAAAGCCCGATTGACTCCCACAAGCGGCACGACGTCGCAAACTGTCGCCAAACCCACCAGATCCGCTGCGCGCAGCAAGTCAGGTTCGTCAATCCCCTTAGCAGCGAGCCAGCCCGACTCTCGAAGCCGCCGATTGACCGCAACGAGAAAAAGAAAGACCACGCCCGCGGCGCAAAGATGCCCTAAACCCGAGGAGTCGCCGTTGCGGTTTGGATTGACATGCGCAAAGGCCGGCGAAGAGCCGCTCGCCGCATGATGATCCAACACGATGACATCAAGGCCCTCCTTTTGAGCCCGATCCAGCGCCTCATTCGCATTTGCGCCGCAATCGACGGTTAGCGCCAGGCTCGCGCCTTCGCCTCTCAATCGGCGCATTGCCGCCGGCGAGGGGCCGTATCCTTCCGTGAGCCTGTCCGGAATGTACAGCCGCGGCCGTACCCCCAATTCGACCAGATAATCATGCGCCATCGCCGCGGAGCAGGAACCGTCGACATCGTAATCGCCGAAGATTGCAATGCGTTCGTCAGACGCGATCGCGGCGACCATCCGTTCGACCGCCCGTTCCATGTCCAAGAGGGAATTTGGCTCCGGCAGCAATCGTTTGATCGTCGGCCTGAGAGCGAGGTCCACTTCAGCCGGCTTCACGCCGCGGGCTGCAAGCAGTCGGGAAAGCACGTCAGGCAGGTTCGACGACCGGGCAATCGCGCGCGCGGACTCGTCGTCGACGCCTTGCAAGAACCAAGCGCGGCTAGTGAATGAAGACCTCACGCCGCAGGCGTTGGTTCTCAAAGAAAAGTCAGCGGCCATCCTTCCGCCGATGGCGCGCCTTGATCCAGCGAACCGTTCCGGTCGCGGATCGCATGACAACGCTCTCCGTCGTGACGAAATCGCGTCCGACCTTGACCCCTTCCAGCATCGAGCCGTCGGTGACCCCGGTGGCGGAGAATACGACATCGCCGGACGCCAGATCCATCAAGCAATACTTCCGGTCGAAGTCTGTAATTCCCAGCTTCGCCGCTTTCGCGCGCTCCTCGTCCTTCCGAAAAACGAGCCTAGTCTGAATTTGGCCGCCGACGCAGCGCAGCGCAGCCGCGGCCAGAACTCCCTCGGGCGCGCCGCCCTGCCCTATGTAGATGTCGATTCCGGTCGCAGGATCAGTCGTCGCTATCACGCCCGCCACATCGCCGTCGGTAATCAGACGCACGGAAGCTCCGGCCTTGCGAACCGAAGCAATGATCTTTTCGTGCCGTGGGCGGTCCAGAATAAGCGCGGTGATGTCCTGGGGCTTCACGCCTTTCGCGCGCGCCAGCGAAATGATGTTGTCCGCCGGATCTGCGTCGAGATCCACAGTCCCCTCGGAATAGCCGGGCCCGATGGCGATCTTGTCCATGTAGGTGTCGGGAGCGTTCAATAGCGTTCCGGGCTCCGCCATCGCCATCACCGCCAGCGCGTTTGGCAACGCCTTGGCGGTCAAGGTCGTACCCTCCAGAGGGTCCAGCGCGATGTCGATTTTGATGCCGCCGCTTCCCACTTTTTCGCCGATGTAGAGCATCGGCGCTTCGTCGCGCTCCCCCTCGCCGATCACGACCGTTCCATCGATGGGCAGGATGTTGAACGCCTGCCGCATAGCCTCGACAGCAGCTTGGTCGGCGGCGTGCTCATCGCCCCGCCCGATTTGCCGCGCCGCCGAAATCGCAGCCGCTTCCGTAACCCGGACAGCTTCCAGCGCAAAAGCGCGATCCAAATGGCCCGACGGCATGAACTCTCCAGTTTTAAGCGGCTTCCATGGGAATCATCATTGGCCTGGCCAGTACCTTGTCCGAGCCCGCAATAGCCTTCAAGGCGCGCGAAACGGCGACTTGAGAGGCATCGTGCGTGATCATGACGATCGATACCGCTTCCGCTGGGCTCCGTCCGCGCTGCAGCATGCTTTCAATAGAGACGTGAAATTGGGCCAAAAGTCCGGCGATTTCCGCTAGGACCCCAGGCTTGTCGACCACCTCGAAGCGAAGATAGTAAGCGCAAGACCAGGCCTCCGGCGGCGCCGGGAGCAGCGGGCGCAGAAGGCGCGCGGGTTTTCCGAACGCCGGCTCGAACGATCCGAGCGCAATATCCACAATATCCGCGATAACCGCGGACGCAGTAGGACCTTCCCCTGCGCCGCGCCCCTCAAAAAAGAAGGGGCCCGCCCCCGAGGTTTCAATGGCAACGGCATTGAAGGGCCCATCCACGTCCCCGAGCGGCGAACCGGCCCGCACCATCGCCGGCTGCACGCGCTGATCGATTCCGCCGTCTATGCGTCGCGCGACGCCGAGAAGCTTTATTCGGCAACCAAACTCGCCGGCATATCGAATGTCCGCGGGCGTGATGTGTTCGATCCCCTCAATAAGCATGTGTTCGAGATCGGGCGCAGCGCCAAACGCAAGGCTCGAAAGAATCGCAAGCTTATGAGCCGTATCCAATCCGCCCACATCGAGGGCGGGGTCGGCTTCCGCGTAGCCATGTTCCTGCGCCGCCCGCAACGCCGAGGCGAAAGAGCGGCCTGACTTTTCCATGTCGGTCAGGATGTAGTTACAGGTGCCGTTCAGGATTCCCCGCACGCACTCAATCTCGTGCGCGATTAGGCTTTCGCGCAGCGCCTTTACGATGGGTATCCCCCCAGCTGCGGCGGCTTCGAACTTCAGCGCAAGTCCCCGCGCTTCGGCCAAGGCGGCCAGGCGCGCTCCGTGTCTGGCGACCAGGGCCTTGTTAGCCGTGACCACATGTTTTCCGGCTTCGAACGCGGCCTCGACAAGGTTGAGCGCCGGGCCATCTTCCCCGCCGATCAACTCGACAATTACGTCCGCTTCGCTTTCAACCAGCGCCAGCGCTTCGTACCTGGTGAAATTCGAGACATCCACGGACCGCTTTTTTGCGCGGTCCCTGTATGAGACCGCCACGACTTCAAGCGCGCGCTCGGCGCGCTCGCTGAGCTCCGTCTTGCGGCTCTGTAGCGCCTTCATGACTCCGGCGCCCACAGTGCCAAGACCGGCAATGGCGATGCGCAACGGCGGCTTCATGCGATCGTCGTTCCTGACACCGTTGACACATAGGGCGTCGCTTCGAGTCCGCGGTCAGCCCGAATGCATCGCCGCCAATTAACTTTGGACAAAAATTTCCGCGCGTCGATTGCCGTCTTCGCCCTTCGGCATCGATTCGTAATAGACGGGCTGGCTGTCGCCCACCGCTTCGACTAGCACGCGATTGGCCGGCACGCCTTCGCGGATGGCCTCCGCGGCGACGGCATCGGCCCGGTCCTGGCTCTTGGCGAAGACAATTTCCAAGTGCTTTTCGAGAGGCATGTTCGATGTGCGGCTGGACGAATGGCCGACGATGCGAAGATAGGCGTTGCCTCCGGTTCTCTTGAACGCTTCGACAGCGATGCGCACCTGCGCGCGGCCTTCCGCGTTTAGTAAAGTCCCGTCGCCGGGGAATAAGACGACTGCGGCTGGGGCGCCTCCTCTGGCGTCCGCGTAGGCGCTTGCCATGCTCGCCGACGGCTTACCGAGCGACTCCAGATTAGCGACCACTGCGCCGCTCATGGCGTCCGGGCCGCCCTGCGCCGGCGTTGCAGGGGCAGCAGGCGCTTTGACTTGAGGGCCCGCCAGAGACGAAATTCCCGCCGCCTGAGCTGCTTGTTGGTATTGCGCAACGATCGGCGCAGGAACGAACCGCGATATCGTAGGGTCCAGCGGCGGAGCGGTGGATGGCTTGAAGCCCAGCGCCTGGTCCTCTGCCGAAACCATCGCAGAAGTGTCGGTCGGCGACGGCGTGCTCGTGGTTGATGGCGGCGTTTGCGGCGCTTCAGAGGCAGGCGGCAATTCCTGAGCGACGGGCGCTGGAGTTGGCGCGGCCGACCCGCCACTCGCTTGCTGAACCGCACTTGCGTCGGCGGTTGAGCCGGGCGTCGATTCGTTCAGTGGGGACGCCGTTGACGAACTATCCGATGGCGTCGACGGAGCCGCCGGTTCCGGTGCGGAAGCGGCCGCTTGACCCGCCGCATCTGCGGCAGCGTCAGGCGGAGGCGGCGCCGCAGCCGGCTCCGTGCCGCCGCGCAGAGCGTCTGCGCTGTATTTTGCGCGCGAGCGATCCGCCGCGAGCGTGGCCATGACCTGACGCTGAGCGTCGGGGGTCGAGGTTGGGGTCGGGCGATCCGGAATGGCGGCCAAGTCGGGAGTCTGGCCGGGCGCAGTTTCGCTATCGGCCGGCCCGCCGCCGCCAATCCACGTGGTCGGATCGACCCAGTCGGGAATGCTCGAACAGGCGCTTGTCGTTGTCGCCAAGACTCCAAATAGCGCCAATCGCGAGAAGAGCTTCTTCATGCCGTCCAACTCTTGCGCCATACACAGCCTCCGCGCCCGCGCGCCCCCCGGGAACCAGCAGATCGCATATACAGGGCTAGCGCCGGTCTTCCAAGCCGAACGCAACGCAAATACATGAAATCTTGTCATAAAATGACTACGACAGGCGGCTTGCGGTTGTGGACCCGGGCCGCTATCACGCCCTTCCGCCAAAGAGCCCGCAATCCAATGACCAACGCTTCCAACGCCTCCAGGCCGCGCACAGAAACCTCCGCAGGAGAAAATGGCGGTTATCGTATCGCCGATCCGGCCACGTTCGCTCGAAACATGATGCAGGTCGGCCAACAGTCGCAAAAACTGCTCGGAGACTTCATCAAGCGCCAGGCCGCAAAAGGCGCGAGCGGCGGGCCGCTCGATCCGCTCAATCTGACCGGCGCGTTCGCCTCGCTTCTCAAGGGCATGGCGGCCAATCCGACGGTGGTCATCGAGGCGCAGTTCCAGCTATGGCAGGACTATCTTGGTCTTTGGGAGCGCACGGCGCATCGCATGCTCGGCGGCGAGGCAAAGCCGGTTGTCGCGCCCGCGCCGGGAGACAAGCGCTTCAAAGACAAGGATTGGGAACAAAATCAAATCTTCGATTTCATCAAGCAGAGCTATCTCCTCACCTCCAACTGGATGCAGGAAACGGTCGCCAAGATCGGAGGTGATCTCGACGACAAGACCCGAAGACGGATCGAATTCTATACGAAGCAGTTCGCCGACGCGGTTGCGCCCACAAACTTCATATTCACAAATCCAGAAGTTTTGCGCGCGACTTTGCAGAGCAACGGCGAAAACCTCGTGAAAGGACTCAACAACCTCCTCGAGGACCTGGAGCGTGGCGAAGGTCAGCTCGCCATTCGCCAATCCGCCGACGCTTTCAAGATCGGCGAGAACATCGCCACGGCGCCAGGAAAAGTAATCTATCGGAACGAACTCATCGAACTTCTGCAATTCGAACCGACCACTGACGAGGTGTATGAGACGCCGCTGCTCATATTCCCGCCCTGGATCAACAAATACTACATCCTCGATCTGCGTCCGGATAATTCGTTCATACGATGGGCAGTCAGCCAGGGCTACACGGTGTTCGTGACCTCATGGATCAATCCCGACCAAAAGCTCGCGCAGAAGACATTCGAGGATTACATGCGCGAAGGCGTATTCGCCGCTTTGTCCGCAGTGCGAGACGCGACCGGCGTCGAAAGGATCAACACGATAGGCTATTGTATCGGCGGCACGCTTCTCTCAGCCACGCTCGCATTCATGGCGGCCAAGAACGACGATCGGGTGAATTCAGCCACATTTTTCGCCGCGCAGGCCGATTTTAGCGAGGCGGGCGACCTTCAGGTGTTCATCGACGATGAACAGCTTGAAGCGATGAAGCAGACGATGCAAGCGGCGGGAGGCGTGCTCGAAGGCAAGAAGATGGGCACGACTTTCAACATGCTGCGCGCGAACGACCTTATATGGTCGTTTGTCGTGAGCAACTACCTTCTCGGAAAAGAGCCGGCGCCGTTCGATCTGCTCTATTGGAATTCGGACACGACGCGCATGCCCGAGGCCACGCACCTCTTCTATCTGCGTGAATTTTACAGGAACAACGCCCTCGCGCGCGGCGCTATGAGTTTCGACAATGTCAAATTGGATTTGTCCAGGGTCAAAATTCCGATCTATCTGCAAAGCGCGCGGGAGGACCATATCGCGCCGTTTCGCTCGATCTACAAATCGACTCATTTGTTCGGCGGTCCGATCCGCTACATCATCGCAGGCTCCGGCCACATCGCAGGAGTGGTCAATCCGCCTTCTGCGAAGAAGTATCAGTATTGGACGAATGACGGTGTCGGCATGCGGACCGACGGGAGCGTGGCGGAAACCTATCCGGCGTCGGTGGAAGAATGGCAGAAGGCGTCCACCGAACATCCGGGTTCCTGGTGGGGGGACTGGAGCGCCTGGTTGTCCAAGCTTTCAGGCGAGAAGATTCCGGCGCGCAGACCGGGCGATGGAGGGCTCAAGGTGCTGGGCGACGCGCCGGGCGAATACGTGAAGATCAAGGCCGGCTGAGACGAGCGCGTATCAGGCCAAGCCCGCCGTTTCGGCAAGCCCAAGCATGATGTTGAGGTTTTGAACAGCTGCGCCTGACGCCCCTTTTCCCAGATTGTCGAGCAACGCGACAAGGCGAACCTGCGCCTTTGCTTCGTTGCCGAAAACGTAGAGCCTCATCTTGTTGGTGTTCTTGAGCGCTTCGGCGTCGAGCGCCGGTTCCGTCGAACCATCGCCGAACTCAGCGACTTCAACCAAGGGCCTGCCTAGATAGGCCTCCTTGAGCGCGTCATGGACGGTCTTCACGGTTGGCGCGCCGGGGAGCGCCCAAAGCGGCAGTGGAACGTCCACCAACATGCCCCGATAAAAGCGTCCGACCATGGGCGAAAAAATGGGGGGATGGCTGAGGCCGGCATGCCTCATCATTTCCGGCGTGTGCTTATGGGCAAGGGTAAGCGCGTAGGTTCGCACCATGGTATTCACATATCGCGGCGAGGATCTATCCTCGAATTCTTCGATCATCGATTTGCCGCCTCCGGAATAGCCTGACACAGCCGCCGCGCTTAAAGGCCAATCGGCAGGGATTATTCCAGCGCGAACGAGCGGACGCACCAACGCGATGAATCCGGTGGAATAGCAACCCGGATTGGACACGCGCTTGGCGGCGGCGATACGCTCATATTGGCCAGGCTCCATTTCGGCAAAGCCGAAGATCCAATCTTCGCTCACCCGATGCGCGGTGGAGGCGTCTATGACGCGCGCCGACGGATTTGCGATCAGGGCGACCGCTTCGCGGGCGGCCGCGTCCGGAAGGCAGAGTATCGAAACGTCGGCGACGTTCAGCGCCTCCGCGCGCGCGCGCGGCTCCTTGCGCGCCGCATCGCTGAGTTCGATCAGCGAGAACTCGGAACGCAAGCTCAGACGCTGCCGAATCTCCAAGCCGGTGGTTCCGGCGGCGCCGTCTATAAATATCTTGGCAGCCATAATTCGTTTTGCATCCCGTATCGAGAGACGTGGATTGTTGACAGATTGTAACGTCCGGTCTTAGCTGATCAAAAGCTGTGATTCCGAGTCGCAAAGGGCTGGAACTCGATGCTCCGCCGGTCAACCGGCGCAGCCCGGTGACAGCCGAACTGCCGGAGGGGAGATATCATGGGCCAGGTCGATTTCAACAAGCTTTGGCAGAACTTCATGGACACAGTGCAGAACCACTATATGGATTTTTCAGGGCGCGTGGGCCGCGCGCAGTTCTGGTACTACGTGCTCGTCGTCGTGGCTATCGGCATCGCCGCAGCCATCGTTGGCGGCATCGTCGGAACGACCTTGCTGAGCGCGGCTGTTAGTCTTGCGCTGCTGCTCCCGAATGCAGGTATGGCCGCGCGCCGAATGCAGGATACCGGGAGAAGCGGCCAGCTCGTGTGGATATGGGTCATCGTCGGCGCGATCTACGGCGTTATCAGTTTGTTGATCGGGCTGACAGGGCCACTCGGAGCGCTGGCCTTTCTGGCGTTCTTCTTCACGATCGGCTGGCTTATCAACCTCGCGATGTTGGTGATCACTATCGTGATCATCTATTTCTGCGCGCAGCCGGGCAATGCCGGCGACAACGCTTTCGGCCCTGCCCCGGCGCCTTGGTCGCCCGGCGCCTGAAGGGACGATTATCTCGACGGTCCAAAAAAAACGGTCGGCGGAGCGTATCTCCGCCGACCGCTCGATTTATAGTTATTCGACTTGTCAGAACGCCTTGTCGCCCTTCGGCGTGCCATTGCCAGTCGGACCGTCGTAGCCCGGCTTGCCCGTGCACAAATAGGATCCACCGCAGCTCCCGTTGCTTCCGGAAGTCACGTCGTAGAGCCACTTGGAAGGCTTCTTGTAGAGCTTGCTAGCGTACTTAACCTTGTCGCCCTTCTCGCCGTAGATGCCGCCAATGAGCGGAGCGGAAACGCTCGTTCCGCCAAACACCATCCACGTACCCTGGCCTGAAGCATTGGGCCCATAGACGGCGACGCCGGTCGCCGGATCCGCCACGGCTGCAACGTCGGCTTCGGTTCTCTTCGAGCAGTCCGTGTCATGCTGCCACGAGGGCTTTGAGTAGACATGGCTGCACCCGCCGCCGGCCCCGCTCCAGACCGTTTCGGACCAGCCGCGTTTGCTGCTGTCGGCCACCAGGCGCGTTCCTCCGACCGCGATCACATGACCGGAAGACGCCGGAAATTGCGGTCCTGCTCCGTAGCCTGAATCGCCGGTGCTCGCTGTCACTGCGATGCCTTTGTGCGAATACGACGTTTCATAGGTCTGCGTGCCGCTCTCGCCGCCGCCATAGCTATTGCTGATCACATGTGCGCCGAGATTGGCCGCAGTCGCCACGGCGTGAGCCAGGTTTTGGTAGGAATTATCATCCGCTTCCACGAGATAAAGCGTACAACCCGGACACATCGCGCTCGCCATATCGAGATCGAGCGCCGATTCCTGCGCCCAGCCGATGTCTTGCGGCGGATAGTCGCCTTGGACGCCGTCCTGATTGAGCTTCTTGAAGCAACCATTGTCCGTCGTGCACGCAGGCAGGCCGAATTCCGAGCGATAAACGCCAAGGTCAGACTCGGCGTTGTTGTACCCAAATGCGTCGACGATCGCGATGATCGTGCTGGAGCTTCCATTTCCGCTGATCTTGTAGGCGTCGCGAAGGTTGGCGGGCGTCTTTCCGGCGACCGGCGGTCGGGCGCTTTGCATGATTGCGCCGGTGCTGTCGCTCACAATGTCAGCGTGGCAGCGCGCATGAAGTCTCGCCGGCGCCTGACTGCAGGCCGCAATATAAAACACGCCGCCCGACTGCATGATCTTGGGAGCCGCGCTCGCGCCTGTGGCCAATCCAAACGCGACAATGGCGGAGACAGCTCCGCCCGCTAAATAACGATGCATGGGGTCCTCCTCTTCGAAGTGCCGCCGCAATCGCCTAGTTGAAGATGCGACGCACCCGCAACCAACTAGCATGTCATCGACGCAACCGCCAGCGCCTAACCATCACGCGAACGAAGGACGGACGGCGCTCCGGGCGGTAGAAACTGCTCCGCCCGAAGCGTCGCCAAACGGCTGGCCCAGTTAGAAGGCCGAAGAGCCGTTGGGCGTGCCAAGTCCGGACGGGCCGTCATAGCCAACCTTACCGGTGCACAGATACGAGCCGCCGCAGCTGCCATTGCTTCCCGACGTCACGTCGAACAGCGCCGAGATATTGCCGTAGGGATCGCTGCCGTAATTCACTGCGCCGCCGTTGACGCCGTAGACGCCAGCGATGAGGGGCGCGGCGACGCTCGTTCCGCCGAACACCAGCCAGCCAGACCTGCGGCTATTGACCGGGCCGTAGACAGCAACGCCCGTCGCCGGGTCGGCCACGGCGGAAACGTCCGCGACCGTGCGCTTGGAACAGCCGCTGTCGGTCTGCCACGCCGGCTTGGCGTAGATGGAGCTGCAACCGCTGCCAGCTCCGGACCAAACGGTCTCGGTCCATCCCCGGCTGTTGGATGCGGTTACGAGATGCGTGCCTCCGACGGCGGTCACATGCGGCGAAGACGCGGGAAACTCCACGCCGTAGCCGCTGTCGCCGGAACTGACGGTGATTGCGATTCCCGCGTGGTTGTAGGACGGTTCATAGCTTTGCGAACCGGACTCGCCGCCGCCATAGCTGTTGCTGATGGCGTGCGCGCCCTGAGCCGCAGCGGTGTTCTCGGCCGCGGCGAGATTTCCATAGGTCGCCGAATTCGCCTCGACCAAGTAGATCTTGCAGTTCGGACACATGGCGCTCGCCATATCGAGATCGAGCGCGCTCTCCTGCGCCCAGCCGGTGTTCTGCGCCGGGTAATTGCCCTGCTGCCCATTCTGATTGAGCTTCTTGAAGCAGCCATTGGCGGTGGTGCAGGCCGGCAGGCCGAATTGCGAGCGATACACGGCCAGATCCGATTCCGCGTTCTTGTAGCCATATGCATCGACGATCGCGATGATCGTCGAAGAGCTTCCGGTTCCGGTGACCTTGTAGGCGTCGCGCAAATTCGCGGGACTGTAGCCCGAGGGTCCCGCCGGCGGCGGCGTCCTCTGCGAAAGAACGTGGCCCGCCGCGTCGGTTACGACGTGCGCATGGCAATGGGCGACATGTCCGACGACGGGCGCGCAAACCGCCCGATGGAAGACGTTGCCCGATTTTTGAACGTCCTGCGCTCCCGCTCCCGAAACCAATCCGAATGCGACAAAGGCCGACAACAGGCCTCCGTAATAAACGCCACGCATGTGGTCCTCCTCATAAAATGTTGATGCAGCCGCCTATGAAGCGCCCGACTATTGGCGCGCCGAGTCTGCGGCGACGCTTTGTATCAGCATTGCCTGCTGGATTATAGGTCTATGGCGCAAAATCGGCGATACGAGACCGTTTAATTCAAATTTGCCGCATCGATATGCCGAAGCGTGAAATTTCATCCTGCGGTGCTCCAGATTTCATGAGGGCGCCCCGTTTCCAGACGCTCGCCCCCTTCCCCTGATTTCGCAAATCGCAAATTCAGATCGCTCATCGAGTCACCAGGCAAAGCGAAGCTCTCGTTGTCCGCGCAACCTGGAGAAGTAACGCAGTTGACGCGACCAAGCGTTTCACAACGCAGTTTCACCCGGGGGAAATGGGGCTGCGAGCCACAGGCTTCAAGTCCCGTTCTGTGAATTTAATCTTTTTGCTATGTTCTTGCCATCATAGATTGATCGGTCAGGACGGCCGCCTTCGGCCGGCCACGGACGGCGGCGATCGCGACTGGCGCCAATTCCGGCGGCGCGGCCGAAGCGTCACATGATCTCGCGCAACGGAAGGGGCCTGCGCCCTCTTTGCGCGACGTCGCGCGATCCGGTCCTCCGCGTCGCCACATGTTTTGCGCTAAAATGGGCGGATCACTCCACGATTGGGGCGCACCATGATCGTCCGCATGCTTCTCGTCATTCTCGGTCTGCTGCACCTCCTCAATGGGGCGCTCATGCTGGCGGCGCCGGGCCTCTGGTACACGATGGCGCCCGGCGTGACCGACACCGGCCCCATGAACCAGCATTTTGTCTATGATGTCGGAATGGCGTTCGTGGCTAGCGGGGCGATGCTGTCGCTCGGCGCGCGCAGGGGACAAAGCGCTGCGGTCCTGGCAGGCGCGGGAGCTGCGTGGCCAGCGCTACATGCGCTGATCCATATCCACGGATGGATTACGATGGGACTGCCGGGCCGGACCGACGTCCTGTTGTCGGAGGCATTGGGCGTGGTCGGACTGGCGGCGCTCGGCGTCGTCCTCGCCTGGCTGCGCATGAAAGGAGAACCGGCATGATCGGCTGGCTGCTTCACCGCTACATCGGGGGCTTCGAGCGGAAATACAACTACGACGCCGCCTATATGCACGACCTGACGGACATTTCCGCCCGTGACTTCTGGCGCTTCGCCAGGGTCCAGATGACTCTCCAGTCCAACCGTCGTGCGCCGCGAGATGCGCTGCACGCTGCGGGAATCGGGGGCGCGCTGGTCGAGGATTGCGGTCCCTGCGTACAGATCGCGACCGACATTGCCGTCGAAAATGGAATGAGCGCGGAAACCATCAAGGCCCTGCTCTCGGGCCGGCCGGCGGGCGACGATGCACAGTTGGGCTTCGACTATGCGCGCGCGCTTCTCAATGCCAGCCCCAACCTCGATGAGTTGCGCGAGCGCATCGAATCCCGCTGGGGCAAACGTGGACTTATTGCGCTCACCTATCAGGCCATGGCGGCCCGGAATTTCCCAGTGCTCAAACGCGCCCTCGGCCATGCCAAGACTTGCCAGCGCGTGCGCGTCGGCGGCGCGGATGTCGCGGTGGAGCAGACTCTCAAGGCGGCGTAAGATCCTCCTTGCTCCGCTGGCGCCGGTGTTCATTATGACCTTCGCATGAGACGGCAACAGGCATGAGCGCGGCGCCGGTCGACGATCGCCAGGAGAAGTTCTCGGGCACGCAGGACGTGCGCGAGGCGCATCGTTTCGATGCCGCGAAGCTCGAAGCTTACCTTGCGGAGCGCATCGATGGCTTCCGCACACCGCTCGAAGTGCGGCAGTTCAAGGGCGGGCAGTCGAACCCGACCTATCAGCTCGTGACGCCGAACCGGAAATATGTGCTGCGCCGCAAGCCGCCGGGAAAGCTGCTTCCATCGGCGCATGCTGTGGACCGCGAATACCGCATCATCTCCGCGCTGCACCCGACCGGATTTCCGGTCGCCAAACCGTATCTGCTCTGCGAGGACGAGAGCGTCATCGGCACGATGTTCTATGTGATGGATTGCGTCGATGGCCGCATTTACTGGGGGCCGATGCTCCCCGATCAGACGCCGGCCCAGCGCACCGCGATTTACGACGCCATGAACGAGACTTTTGCCCGGCTGCACAACATGGACTGGCAAAAGCTGGGTCTTCAGGACTTCGGCAAGCCCGGCAATTACGTCGGCCGCCAGGTCGCGCGCTGGACGAAACAGTACAAGGCTTCGGAGACCGAGACTATCTCCGAGATGGAGAAGCTCATCGAATGGCTGCCGCAGCATCTGCCCACCGATGCGCGCGACTCCATCGTCCACGGCGACTATCGGCTCGACAATATGATCCTGCACCCGACGGAGCCGAAGGTCATCGCGGTGCTCGACTGGGAGCTCTGCACCATCGGCGATCCGATGGCCGACTTCACCTATCACCTGATGCAGTGGATGATGCCGGAGGGAACGACGACCGGCGGCGGAACCGGAAGCCTGCTCGGCGCCGATCTGGCGGCGCTCGGAATTCCCACGATGGAGAAATACACGGAAGCCTATTGCCGCCGAACCAACCGCGCCGGCGTTCCCAATCTCGACTACTACGCGGCCTACAATTTCTTCCGGCTTGCCGGGATCCTTCAGGGCATCATGGGCCGTGTGCGCGACGGCACGGCCTCGAACGCCAACGCCGCACAGAACGCCGCCGCCGTTCGCCCGCTCGCCGAACGCGCATGGCATTTCGCCAAACGCGCGGGGGCGGTGGGTTAGAATTCAGTATTTGAAAGAGAAGCGGCGCGCACCGCTTTCCCGAGACCTCCGGTCCCGTTGGAGCCGGGTTCTTGGCCCCAGGAAGCGATGCGCGCCTTTCAGCGGAGCCTTACGGATTGCGGATAAAGCCGTGGCGGATTCCGTTCTCGTCCTGAAACGTGCCGGCGATCTGATGGTCGCGATTGCTTGACCAGACGGTGTAGGTTCCGAGACCGCCCACGCCGGGCGGATCGAATTCAACAATCGTTCCGCTATTCTTGCGCAAAAAGCCGTGCTGCATATTGGCGGAGTCGATGTATTCACCGACCGACCAGCCGGCCTCATGATGCTCAACTGCGACGGTGCCTTGTCCGGGCGCCGGCCCAGCATCCGGCGCATCGACAGAAACGAATGTGTCGCTGCAGTTCGAAATATTGCAGAGGAACCCGTGATACACGTCGTTTGAGTCAATGTACTGTCCGCTCACGAGGCCTTTGCCGTCCATTTCCACCGCGTCGCTGCCTTGAAGCGTTCCGGTACCGGCACCCGGAACATCGAACGTGATGTATGTGCCGTCCGATGACCGGACAAATCCGTGAATGACATTGTTGCTGTCGGTATAGCCGCCGGATATCTCGCCGGCATCATTGATTGTAATGCCCTGGGAGCCCTGACCCTCTCCCGAGCCGGCGCCCGGTGCGTCGGGCAATTCTGTAAGCGTGCCATGCTTGTCGTAGGTGAAGGTATGGAACGCTCCATTGCCGTCAATGTAATTCCCCATCACCACGCTCTTGTTGTTCACGGACTGTCCGAAAGATCCGTTCACTGCATCAGGCGGTTGGATCGTCTTTACCTTTCCGTTGGCGTAGCGAACCCAGGTAGCTTCAAGTCCACTTTTTTTGTCGACGTAATAGCTGCCATAGACGTCGCCCTTGTCGTTCAGTATGCCGACGAAGGTGTCGTGCTTCCGAACCGAGATGGGTGTGTAGGCATTGTCCTCCGTGCGCAGGAATGCGCGGAAGCGGCCATTGGCGTCCACGTATTGTCCGGAAATGGTGCCGCTTTCGTTGATGCCGAACACACGTGTCCCATAGAGATTGGGATCAGCGTCCGGTGCGTCAATGATCGTGAATTGAGTGTCGGACGGCGACGTCCCGCTTGCGGACTTCGAGGCAGCCTTGTGTTGGCGCAGGCTCCCCGCGGCCCCCTGCCCGTTGTCCAGCCGGTGCCCAAATCGTTCGGCGACAAGCCCGCGGAAATGGGCGACATGACGGGGCGCAGCGGCCGCTGGCAGCATCGCAGCGCTGCTCATTAGAACTATGCCTAGAATGGAAAGTGTTGCCTTGTTCATCTTCAGCCCTCCAGGTGCTGATGGTTGATCCGAGATGAGCAAAGGCTGCGCGCGGGGGGCCGCCTTGGGGAGGCACGCCGGCATTCGTTTGGTTTCGCCGGGACGACGGGCGGTTTCATTTGGTTGCGCGTGCCCACAAAAACGCAGATATTCCGAAGGGGACGCCTCCCACGAGGTTCGCGGCAATGGGGTGGCCGTGACGCAGGATCGAGATTCAACGACAGACCATTTCGGCGTGCGTCTTGCCCTGGCGCTTGACGCCCTGAACATGAGCCGGTCGCAACTGGCGGCCGCGCTTGGCGTGGACAAATCGGTCATCAGCCGCTGGGTCTCGGGTCAGATGGCGCCGGGCGGCAATAATCTCGCCCGTGTCAGCGCGCTGTTCGCGAGGCAGAAGCCGGGCTTCAACGTGACGCATTGGACATCGTCCATGGCGGATTTTGAGAACGCGCTCGGTCTGGCGGCTTCGCGCACCAGCTCTGGCGCTGCGATTTCCGCGGATGAAATCGAAGCGGCGAACAGCGGCTCTCACACAAATGCGCGCCGCCTTGTGCCGTACGCGATGTTGGGCGCGGCAATTGTCCTGCTTGTTGTCATCGCCGCAGCCTCATTCCGGCAGCACGGGACCGAGCCGCCGACCGTTGATCGACAGCGGCATCCCCAGATCGCAGAACCGCGCTCAATGCATTCCGTTGCGGTGATGCCGTTTGTCAACATGAGCGGCGATGCCGCGAAGGACTTTTTCGGCGACGGTGTGGCCGAGGAAATCCTGAACGACCTTTCCAACAATCCGAATTTTCGGGTGGCCGCGAGGACGTCGTCGTTTTCGTTCAAGGGAAAGAACGCGGATATCGGCGAAATCGCCAGCAAGCTGCATGTCAATGCTGTCCTTGAAGGCAGCGTCCGGCAAGAGGGCGGTGAAATCCGCATCGTCGCGCAATTGATCGATGCCAAGACGGGCTTTCACCTCTGGTCGGCGCGCTATGACCGCAAACTCGACGACCTTCTCGCTGTGCAGGACGAAATCGCGCGGTCGATCGCTGCTGCGCTTTCGCGGAAGCTTGTTTCAAAGCCATCCCTCCCCCCGATCGAACCGGAGGCTTACCGGGAATTTCTTCAGGCACAGTACTTTTTCAATCAGAGGACTGCAGATGGAAACCATCGCGCAGATCAAATCCTCAAGGGGGTTCTGTCGCGCCAGCCGAACTTTGCGGCGGCCTACGCGTTGAGTGGACACCTGCTTATGGTGATGACAGTGGAAAATCCCGCCCTGATTTCGCTGTCGCGTAAGATGACTGCGAAAGCGCTGAATCTGGACCCGGACAATCAGGAGGCGCTGGACACCAAAATCGAACTCGCCTTGCGCGTCTGGGATTGGGAGGCCGCATACCAAGCCGGACACCGCCTGATTTCTCAGAACGTTCGCAGCGCAAATTCCTATAACGGCATTGCATTCTTCTATCAGTACTTCGGATTCCCCGAGAGAGCGCTTGATGCGCGACTGCGGGCCGCTCAGCTCGATCCACTCAATTTTGCCTATCGTCGCAACGTCGAGTTGGCGCTTTGGCATCTTGGCCGGGTTGGTGAAGCAATAAACCAGGCTCAAGCAGCGCTTGAACTGCAGCCAAACCATGTTTCGGTGCTTCACGATTTCTGCGCCTTCCACGCGCGGGCCGGCAGGATTGCGGAGGCACGCAAATATCGACAGCGAATTGCCGGCAATATGGATTCACGCTCGCCCGCAATCGGTAAGGTGTGCGACATCGAAATCGCGCTGCGGGCGAAAGACATCTTGCAAGCGCGTGAGTTGCTGAGTCATGCCAACCCGAAAGATCTCGGCGCGGCGGTGGCCGGCCTCCTCTACGCGCGAGCGGGCGATCTGACAGCGGCGATGAAGTTGTTCTCCCAAGCCTATGATCGGCACGAGCAATGGCTGATTTGGGTGCGATTTGACGCGGCCACGCCACGCTCGCTTCTCCGTGACCCGCGATGGAAGGGCCTTTGGCAGCGGCCGCTCCTTGTGGATTGGGAGCGCTATCACAATCGGCTGGCTTCCGAACTCGCAGCCCGGAATTTTCATTGAAGGCACTAGAGCGGGAGGTGGCGCGCACCGCTTTCCCGAGACCTCCGGTCCCGCTGGAGCCGGGTTCTTGGCCCCAGGAAGCGATGCGCGCCTTTCAGCGGCGCCTTACGGATTGCGGATAAAGCCGTGACGAATGCCGTTTTCGTCTTTGAAGGTTCCCGCAATCTGATGATCGCGGTTGCTGCTCCAAACCGGCGCCTTGAAGCCGCGCGGCTCGCGAGCGTCGATCTGTCGGGCCTGCCACAGGGCGGCCAGGACGGTTCGACCGGAAGCTCCCGTTAACCCTGCGTTAGGCAAACTTTCTGCAAGCCCTGCTTAAGAAGATCGCCCTAAACTCGCGCAACCGAAGGCTATTCTAGAAACTGCGGATGCCTGCCCAAACCGATCGTGAGCAAGAGGTCGAAGTGGCGGCGCGCGCTCAGCCCGAGCGCGAGCGCATCCATTTCGATCTCGCCGAGCGCGCGGCGCGGTTCGGCTATTGGCGCGTCGATCTGGCGAGCGGCAAGGCGTATTGGTCTCCGGGCATGTATCGTCTGCTCGGCGTCGATCCCGACAAATGCCCCGCCGACAGCAATTGGCTTCTCGATCAGCTGCAACCCGAGGACAAGGCGACGGTGCAGGCGATCATCGCCGACGCCATCCGCAATCGCAAACCTTTCGCCTACCGAACCCGCGCGCGCGACCCGAACGTCGCAGCCCAGATCGTCGACACTCAGGGCGAACTCCAGATCGACGAAACCGGGCGGGTGATTTCGGTGCTGGGCGTCTGTTACGACGTGACCAAGCAGGTGCGGGCGGAAGAAGCGCGCGAAAAGGCGCAGGCCCTCTACAGAATCATGACGGAGGAAGCCTCCGACATCATCTGCCTATACGACAAGAGCGGCGCTGTCGTGTTTGCTTCGCACGCGCTGGAACGCGTGCTCGGAAGGACGGTGGACGAAGTCTCCTATGGACGCTTCATGGAGCTTGTCCACCCCGACGACCTCGAACAAGCCAAGCGCGTCGCGATTCTGCCCGCGCGCGGCGAGACGAATACCGCGACCTATCGCGTGCGTCACGCCGACGGCCGGTATCTGTGGATCGAGGCGACGACGCGCGCCGCCTATGACGACGTCACGAACGAATTCCGCCATCTCGTCGTGGTCGGACGGGACGTGACCCAGCGCCGGCAGCAGGAACTCGAAGCGCAGGCCGCGCGCGAACGCGCCGAAGCGGCGAACAAGGCCAAGTCGCGCTTCCTCGCCAACATGAGCCATGAGCTGCGCACGCCGCTCAACGCCGTAATCGGCTTCACCGACCTCATGCGACAAGGCATGTTCGGCGCGCTTGGCAATGATCGCTACGAAGAATATGCGACGCTGATCTATGATTCCGGTCAGCTCCTGCTCGATCTCATCTCCGACATGCTGGACATGGCGAAGATCGAGGCGGGCAAGCGCGAACTCAATCTGGAAGTCGTCGACCTGACCGGAATGACCCAGGACAGCGTCCGATTGCTTTCGGAGCGCGCGCGTGGGGCGGGGCTTTCGCTCCTCTTAAATGTGCCTGAAGGGGCGGTGACCGTGATGGCCGACCGCCGCGCGGTCAAACAGGTGCTTCTGAACCTCCTCAGCAACGCCATCAAATTCACGCCCGTCGGCGGTGAGGTCGAGGTGACGGTCGCGGTCGAGAACGAGCGCGTCATCCTTCGCGTGCGGGACACGGGCATCGGCATTCCAGCCGCAGATCTGCCCCGCCTCGGGCGACCGTTCGAGCAAGTCTGCGCGGACCCCATGCTCGCCAAATCCGGAACGGGTCTCGGCCTCGCCCTGGTGCGCGCGCTGGTCGAACTGCACGGCGGGCAGCTCCGCATTGAGAGCCAGGAAGGCGCCGGCACCGAGGTCGCCGTCGACTTTCTCCGCGCGGGAGCGAAGCGTTCGGCAGCCTAGCCTTTCGGGGGGTGCGCCAACTTCCCCAACGAGAATCAGGTAGCCTCCGGCGCATGGACGCGCGAATTCCCGACGCTTTCGTTCATGTCAGAATGATCCTCGGCTTCGTCATCAGCCTGGGGCTGGCGCGGCTTCTCACTGGCCTTGCCAGGTTCATCCAGCATCCGACCCTCAAACGCGATCCGCTGCACCTGATTTGGGCGCTGGCGACGCTGCTGCTGCTCGCCAATTTCTGGTGGTGGGAGTTCTGGCTTTTCTCGCTCACTTCATGGACGTTTCCGATCTACGCGTTTCTGCTGTCCTTCGCGTTCCAGCTCTACCTTCTGACTGCTCTGCTATTTCCGGACTCCATCGCGGAATATGACAGTTACGGCGACTACTTCATGCGCCGCCGCAAATGGTTTTTCGGCGTGTTCGCCGCCGTAAACGCGTTCGACGTCGTCGACACGCTTATAAAGGGCCCCGCGCATGTGAGCCAATACGAGGCGGACTACTGGATCCAGCCGCCGGTCTATCTGTTGCTCTGCGCCGTCGCCATGGTCACGACGAACCGGAAATTCCACTACGCCTTCGCCGCAGGCAACATCGCCTATCAGCTATTCTTCATCGCCCGCTCGCTGACTACGATTGGCTGATGGCCGAATTCCCGTTGACGCTGACACAGCATGTTGCGGCCTGATCGATTCACTCCATCGGGGTGCTGTGGACCAGATCAACAAATGGCTTGAGGTCGCAGTCTCGGCGTTCACGCAATATCACGTCTTGCCGATCCCGACCTCAAAAACGGGTCCCCCCCCCGCGCCGGGCCGGAAAGCCCGCTCGTCACACCGACAAGATAGCTGCCGGAGGCGTCGAATATGACGCCGGCATTCGGCAATTCGCCTTCGGTGCAGGTATGGCCACACGGGAAAGCTATCAAAACAAAGAGAGAGGCGCTGCGTCTCGCGCCTCTCTCGATTAATGACGGTTTCCTGAACGGAATTACTCCGCGGCGGCTCTGGCCGGGCGCGGGACGTGCTTGCCGTATTCCAGGCGGGCGATGGTGCGGTTGTGCACCTCGTCCGGGCCGTCGGCGATGCGCAAGGTGCGCTGGCTCGCATACATGCGCGCAAGGCCCGAATCCGTCGTCACGCCGCCGCCG
>DASZRM010000199.1:0-11438 GCA_035549135.1 Rhizomicrobium sp.
CGAGGAGGCGTCTCCATGAGCGAAGCGCAATTGCAGCCTGCCGCCGATGTCGATGCCCGCATGCGCGATGTCCTCGCGCGCCAGAAGAGGGCGCACCTCAAGGAGGGACCGCCGAGCGCGGAAAAACGCATCGAATGGCTCGATCGCGCCATCGGACTGCTGATCGGCCACAAGGACGCCATCGCCGAAGCCCTGCGCGAGGATTTTGGGCACCGCTCCGTCCACGCCAGCCTCTTCACCGACGTTTCCGGCTCCATCGGACCGCTCAAACACGCCAAGGCGCATGTGAAGAGCTGGATGCGGCCCGAGCGGCGAAAGGTCTCTCCGGCCATTCTCGGGCTGTTCGGGGCCAGGGCGCATATCGAATATCAGCCGAAGGGCGTGGTCGGCGTGATCAGCCCGTGGAATTTTCCGTTCAATCTTACTTTCGCGCCGCTCGCAGGCGTTTTTGCGGCCGGCGATCGCGTTATGATCAAGCCGAGCGAATTCACCCCGCGTTCTTCCGAGCTGATGGCGCGCATGTTCGCTTCGGCCTATGACGAGACCGAGGTCGCCGTGTTCACCGGCGGCCCCGACGTCGGCGCGGCTTTTTCACGGCTCGCCTTCGATCATCTCTTGTTCACGGGCGCGACCACGATCGCCTACCACGTCCAGCGCGCGGCGGCGGAAAACCTCGTGCCGACGACGCTCGAGCTGGGCGGGAAATCGCCGGTGATCGTCTCCGAATCCGCGGATATGGAATTGACCGCCAAGCGCGTCATGATGGGCAAGACGCTGAACGCCGGACAGATCTGCCTTGCGCCGGACTACGTCCTGGCCCCGCGGGCGAAGACGGCCGATTTCGTGCGGGCCGCGACGGGCGCGGTCTCGGCGATGTTCCCGACGCTGAAGGAAAATCCGGACTACACCTCGGTCGTCAACCAGCGTCACTATGACAGGCTGCTCGGCTATCTCGACGACGCGCGCGCGAAAGGGGCGGAGATCGTCGAAATCAATCCCGCGCGCGAGGATTTCCGCCAGCAGCCTTTCCACAAGGTCCCGCCGACCATCGTCCTAAATCCGACCGACGACATGAAGATCATGCAGGAGGAAATCTTCGGTCCCATCCTGCCGGTCAAGGCCTATGACGGCATCGACGATGCGCTCGCCTATGTCAACGAGCATCCGCGACCGCTTGGCCTTTATTATTTCGGGCAGGACAGGGCGGAGCAGGAGCGCGTGCTCTCCCGCACGACGTCGGGCGGCGTCACCGTCAACGACGTGATCATGCATGTGGCGATGGAGGATCTGCCGTTCGGCGGCGTGGGCCCTTCCGGTATGGGCGCCTATCACGGCATCGACGGCTTCCGCACGTTCAGCCACGCCAAGGCGGTCTTCCAGCAGGCCAAACCCGATTTGACCGCGATGATGCGCCCGCCCTATGGCGCCAAGTTCATGAAAATGGTGAGCGGCGCCATCAAGCCGTAAACGGCAATCCTAGGAGGGCTTGCGCGCCCGGCCGCGCTTGAGCTTCTTTTCCGCCGACAGGACCCTGCGGCTGCTTCCGCTCGGCGGTTTCGACTTGCGATTTGCGGGCGCTCCGATCGCGCCCTGAGAAAACGATGGGGCGTCGCTGGCGGGGAAGGTGTCTTCCATCTGCTGATCGACCGATCCGGGCCGGCTGTGGACGAAGCCGTCGGCGGCGCGGATACGCTCTCTGGTCATCGCGGCGCTCCTTTGCGAGTTCACTGCAAACGCACGATCGCGTCAGGACGTTCCCGCGTCAGGATTCCGCCGGTTCTTCCTTTTTCCGGCTGCGGGGGGCGGGTTTCTCAGGCGGCGGCGGCAATTTCACCGGCCGCAGCAGAAACGCCGGCAGCTGATCGCGCGTGTCCGGCGCGCTTTCGCGCTGGCGGTCCGCGGCATTGGCCGGCGGCTTGGTCTGGTGATGCGGCTGTTTCGGAGTTTTATGGCGGTGATCCTGCCGATGGTCCGAGCGCTGCGGCGTTTGCGACCTGGCGGGCTCGGGCGCCGGGCGCGGCGTCGCCGGCTCGAGCGAGGCGACCTGGCCGTGGGCCTTGATCGGGTGCTCTCTCCTGCGGCTGTCGCGTCCGCGATGGCGATCGCGGCTGCGCCGATCCTCGCGCGGCGGCCTGGCCGCGCTGGCCTCGGCCAGTCCATCCAGCGCGCGCGCGGGAATGGCGTTGCCGGTGAGCCTTCGGATCGCCTCGACATATTTTTCGTCGCGCGGAGTGACCAGCATAAAGGCGTGGCCGGAGCGGCCGGCGCGGCCGGTGCGGCCGACGCGATGTACATAGTCGTCGGGGTGGTAGGGGACGTCGAAGTTGAACACATGGCCGACGGTGGGAATGTCGAGGCCGCGGGCGGCGACGTCGCTCGCCACCAGTAGATCGATATTTCCGGCGCGAAATCCTTCGAGCGTGCGCGTGCGCACCGACTGATCGAGGTCGCCATGCAGCGGCGCCGCGTTGAAGCCGTGCTTGATCAGCGATTTGGCGACGATATCGACATCGTGCTTGCGGTTGCAGAAAACGATCGCGTTCTTGACGCCTGCGTCGCGGATCAGGCGGCGCAGGGCTTCACGCTTGGCCCAGTCGTTCGCCGGCACGGTGATGATTTCCTGAGTGATGTTCGTCGCGGTCGTCGCGGGCCGCGCGACCTCCACCCGCACAGGATGGTGCAGAAACTGATCGGCCAGCCTCTGAATCTCGGGCGGCATGGTCGCTGAATAGAAGAGGGTCTGTCGGGTGAAGGGCAGAAGCTTGCAGATGCGCTCGACGTCGGGGATGAAGCCCATGTCGAGCATCCGGTCGGCTTCGTCGATGACGAGGATCTGCACCTGCGACAGCATCAGCTTGCCGCGCTCGAAATGGTCGAGCAGCCGGCCGGGCGTGGCGATGAGCACGTCGACGCCGCGGTCGAGCTTGCGATCCTGATCCTCGAACGAGGTGCCGCCGATCAGCAGCGCCATCGAAAGCTTGTTGTACATACCGTATTTCGCGAAGCTCTCGGCGACCTGGGCGGCCAGCTCGCGCGTCGGCTCCAGGATCAGCGAGCGCGGCATGCGCGCCTTGGCGCGTCCGCGCGCCAGCAGCTCGATCATCGGCAGCGTGAAACTCGCGGTCTTGCCGGTGCCGGTCTGCGCAATGCCGATCACGTCGCGGCGCTTGAGCACATGGGGAATGCCCTGCGCCTGGATGGGCGTGGGCTCCCTGTACCCGCTTTGCTCGACAGCCTTGAGCAGGTCGGCGGAGAGCCCGAGGTCGGCGAAGCCGCCGCCTTCAGGAGCGGCGCCCGCGCGTGGCGTCGAGGTGGAGGGCTGGGGCCCCAAGGGGGCCGATGCGCTTTCGGCAGGCCGCGCCGAATTTTCAGAAGTGTTGAATTCAAATCCGCTCGATGGCGAATTTTCCGAAGTATCCGAATGGCTTACTTCAATACTACCGGCTTGCGCGCCGGCGCTCGTCACGTTGTTCATGCGCTCCTGATCGGGCGCATGCCACGCGCCCAGCCGATCCGCCCGAATTGGCGGTCGATTCCTATATCGCACCGCTATATGGGCGCGGGGCGGCCGGAAGTCAACCTTGCGCGCCGCCAACGGCCCGAACCGACGCATTCCGCCAAGCTTCAGGCCCCGATTGCGTCCCCTCGACCGCGATTGTAACCGTGAGGCGTCTCGAGTGGGGAGCGAAGGGGCGAATGGCCAATGAGAGTGTGAAGGCGGGCGCGCGCGTCGTCGCGCTTTGCGCGATGGCGGTCGCTCTCTGGTTCCTCGCGAAATACGATTACGCCCAGCCTAAAGTCCTGCCAGCCACCGCTCCCGCAGGCGATTTCTCGGCCGGCCGCGCCGAGCAGGTTCTGGCGCGCATTCTCGGGCCCGAAAAGCCGCATCCCGTTTCGAGCGACGAAAACGCGGCCGTGCGGGCGCGCATTATTTCCGAATTCGAGCGGATGGGCGTCAAGGCGCAGACTTACCGCGCCTTCGCCTGCAACGCCTGGCGCGGCTTCCGTGTCGTGCCCTGCGCGAGCGTCACCGACATCGTGGCGGAGGTGCTTCCGGGCGATGGACCGGCGGTGGCGCTGCTTGCGCACTACGATTCCGTTCCAGCAGGCCCCGGCGCGTCCGACGACGGCTCGGGAGTGAGCGCGGTCATAGAAGCCTCGCGCGCGCTCAGGGCGCGCAGGGCGCCGCGGTTGCATCCGGTCCTCGCCGTCATCACCGATGGCGAAGAGGCCGGGCTTCTGGGAGCGCAGGCTTTTCTCGAGAACAAGGCGCTTGCCGCCCGCGTCGGCGCCGTCGTGAATGTGGAGGCGCGCGGAACGAAGGGACGCAGCCTTCTCTTTCAGACGAGCGCCGGCGACTCCAAGCTCATCGATCTCTATGCGAACAGCGTTCCCTTCTACGCCACGAGTTCGCTCTATGCGGAAATCTACCGGCTTCTGCCCAATGACACCGATCTGACCCTGTTCATCAAGCAGGGCATCCCATCCTTCAATTTCGCCTTTTCGGAAAACGTGGCGGACTACCACACGCCGCTCGACCGCCGCGGCAACCTGAGCGCCCTCAGCCTTCAGGAGCAGGGCGACAATCTATTGGGCGTGGCCGCCTCGCTCGCCCAGACCGATTTCCGAAGCCTGGAAGGCGGCGACGCAGTCTATCTCGACCTCTTCGGTTTCGTTCTGCCGCGAATGCCCGAAATGTGGGCGCTGCCGCTCGCCCTCATCGCCTTCGCGCTAATGATCGTCGCCGCGTGGCGCGCGAGGATTCCGGGGCTCAGGCGCAGGGAGCTGGCCCCTGCGCTTCTGCTTCCGCCTGCGCTGGTCCTGGCCTCGGCCGGCCTTGGCTTCGCGCTCAACTGGTTTGCGCAATTCATATCGGGTCAGCCCAATCCGTCTTACGCCTATCCCATCGCGCTCCGGGAGGGACTTGCGTTCGGCGTGCTTGCGGCGGCGCTGTTCGTCGGGCGAATGGCGCGCAGGCGCCTCTGCCTGTTGTCGGTGTGGGTCTGGATCGCCTATCTGGCGGTGATCACCGCCGCTTTCATTCCCGGCTTCAGTCCCTATTTCCTGTTCCCGGCGCTTCTGGCGGCTCCCGCCGCGCTCTTCATGGCGGCGGCCCCGGGCGCGAGCAAAGGCGAGTTCGCGGAAATCGCGCTGGCGCCGGCGACGCTCCTGGCGCTTGCGATCTGGATCGGACTGGTCGTCTCTGGCGAGACAATCATGGGCCTGAAGCTGCATCCGCTCTTCACCGTACCGGCCGCGATCGTCGCGATGCCGCTGCTGCCCTATCTCGACTCCAAGGCGATGCCCTTGACGGCGTGGCGCGACTGGACTGGCGCGGCGCTCGCCGGCGCATTCATCGCCGCTTTCATCGCCGGTTTGCAGCCCGCCTACAGCGACACCAAGGCGCAACGCCTCAGCATTCGCTATGTGCAGGACGCGGCGGCCAGGCGGGCGATCTGGGCCGTCGATGCGGATGCGCCGCTGCCGCCGTCGCTGCGCGCCGCGGCCGATTTTTCGAAAACGCCCGAGAGCTATCTGCCCGGACCGTTCCCCGCCGTATTCACGGCGCCCGCGGGACCAGCGAAGTTTCCGTCGCCGACGGCGGAAATCCTGGCAGACACGCCGGCCCCCGGCGGCAGAACCGTAACGATCGCATTGCACGGATCGGAACAGGCTTCCGCAATGTTTGTGATGGTTCCGAAATCGGCCGGGCTGAAGGGCGTCGGCATACGCGGTCAGCGCCTGGCCACCCCGGCGGAGTTCGACTCCGACGCGCTTCTGGTGTGCGCGTCCAGCGATTGCGCCAATGAGCAATTGTCTCTCGATCTGGCTACGAGATCTCCCGTGGCGCTGAGGTTCGGCGAGCAGCGCTACGGCCTTCCGGCCTTCGCAGGAAAGCTTGTCGCGGCCCGGCCGGCGAACGCCACGCCCTCGCAAAGCGGCGACATCGTCATTCTCGCCAATATGGTGAGGGTTCCCGCAATGAAGGCTCCATGAGTCCCACCGGCCCCATCTATTGCGAGACCGGCCATCCCTGGCTGTTCATGGCCGAGCCTGTCAACACGATCACCAACGTCTTCATTATCGTTGCGGCCGTGCTGGCGAGCCTCGAGGTCAGGCGCGCGAAGATCGGCGCGCCGCCGGGCCTGATAGTCCTGCTGTTCCTTCTCTTCGCCACCGGGGTCGGCAGTTTTTTCTGGCATGGATTCAGGACGCGCGTCGCGCTGGCCTTCGATGCGCTGCCCGGGCTTCTGTTCCTGATCGTGTTCGCGGGGTTGTGGCTGCGCGCGCTCTGGGGCGCATGGGCGGGGCTTGCGGGCGCGCCCGCGCTCATCGCCGCCTCGTCCGCGGCGGTCTATGCCGGCCGTCTCTATCTTGGCCCTGACGCCCCGCGCGGATTGTTGTTTGCGCCGGCCTTCGCCGTCATCGCGGCGTTTGGGCTTGTTCTCTTCGTCGCGACCCGCCGGCGTTTCGGCGCTGCGGTCGCGAATTTCGGCGGCGTCGCTCTTGCATCCGCCATAGTCGCCGCGATCTGCCGCTCGATCGACCTTTCGGTCTGCGCCATCGCGCCGATGGGTACGCATTTCCTCTGGCACATCATGCTGTCTCTGGCGGCCTATCTTGGAATCGTCATGCTGGCGCGTCTCCGCGGGCGGGGGAGAAGCTCCGGCTAAATGTCGACATTCGCCGCGGCGAAGCGCGCATTTTCCTGGATGAACTGAAAGCGCAGCTCGGGCTTCTTGCCCATCAGGCGTTCGACAAGGCTGTCCGTTTTCTTGTGTTCGCCGTCCGCGATCTCGACCCGCACCAGGCTGCGATGGCCGGGGCGCATGGTCGTCTCCTTGAGTTGCTGAGGCATCATCTCGCCGAGGCCCTTGAAGCGCGATACCTCCACCTTGGCGTTGGGCTTGAAGGCGGTCTTGAGGAGCCGGTCGCGGTCCTTGTCGTCGCGCGCATAGACGATGGTCCCGCCATGGCTGAGACGATAGAGCGGCGGCATGGCGAGAAACAGCCGCCGATTGGCGATCAGCTGCGGCGTTTCGCGATAGAAGAAGGTGAGGAGCAGCGACGCAATATGGGCGCCGTCCACATCAGCGTCGGTCATCACGATGACGCGTTCGTAGCGAAGGTCTTCGTCGCGATATTTTGCTCCCGCGCCGCAGCCCAACGCCTGCAGAAGATCCGCCAATTCCTGGTTCTGTTGAAGCTTTCCCGCGGCGGCGCTGGCAACGTTGAGGATCTTTCCGCGCAGAGGCAGAACGGCCTGGGTGGCGCGGTCGCGCGCCTGTTTCGCCGAGCCGCCGGCGCTGTCGCCTTCGACGAGGAAGATTTCGGTTCCTTCGCGGCCGTCGCGGCTGCAGTCGGCGAGCTTTCCGGGCAGGCGCAGCTTGCGCGTGGCGGACTTGCGCGCGGTCTCCTTTTCCTGGCGGCGCCTTAGGCGATCCTCCGCAAGATCGACGACGAAGTTGAACAGGCGATCCGCCTCCGCCGGGCTTTCGGCCAGCCAGTGATCGAAGTGGTCGCGCACCACGGTTTCGACGAGGCGCTGGGCGTCGGGGGTCGAGAGCTTGTCCTTGGTCTGGCCCTGAAACTCGGGCTCGCGGATGAACACCGAAAGCACGGCGCAGGCCTGTCCCATCAGATCGTCGGGCGTGATGAGAGCCGTCTTGCGATTGTTGACGCGCTCGCCGTGCGCGCGCAGGCCCTTGGTCAGCGCGTTGCGCAATCCCTGTTCATGGGTTCCGCCTTGCGGCGTCGGAATCGTATTGCAGTAGGAATGTACGAACGGGTCGATGTCGGGAACCCAGGCCACCGCCCACTCGACGGCGCCCTTGCCGTCGCGGTTTTCCGTGCGCCCGAAGAACCGCCTCGGGGTCACGGTCGTCTTGCCGTCGATCTCGCTGTCGAGGAAATCGAGAAGGCCGCCGGGGAACTTCAGCGTTTCTTCCGCCGGCGTGTCGCCCCTGGCGAGCGAGGGATCGCACTTCCAGCGCACCTCGACGCCGCGGAAGAGATAGGCTTTCGAGCGCGCCATCCGGTAGAGCTGCGCCGCCGAGAAATGCGTGTCGTCCCCGAAGATTTTCGGATCGGGGTGGAAGGCGACGATCGTCCCGCGCCGGTTCACCGCGCCGGCGTCCTTGAGCTTGCCGACGGGCTTGCCGCGCTCGAACCTCATCTTGAAGGCGCGGCGATCTCGCGCGACCTCGACCTCCATCCAGTCGGAAAGGGCGTTCACCACCGAGGCGCCGACGCCGTGCAACCCGCCCGAGGTGTCATAGACCTTGCCGCCGAACTTTCCGCCGGCGTGCAGCGTCGTCATGATCACTTCGAGGGCCGATTTGGACTTGAACTTGGGATGCGGGTCGACCGGAATGCCGCGCCCATTGTCGCGCACCGTCAGCACGTCGTCGGCGCCGAGTTCCAGCTCGATCCGGCTGGCGAAGCCGGCGACGGCCTCGTCCATCGCGTTGTCCAGGATTTCCGCGGCGAGATGGTGCAGCGCGTGCTGGTCGGTGCCGCCGACATACATGCCGGGCCTGCGCCGGACGGGCTCCAGACCCTCAAGAACCTCGATGTCCTTGGCGGTGTAGCCCTTGGAGGAGGAGGGCGCGGCGTCGAATAGATCGGGTGACTTGGCCATGACTCTTTCGGATCTGGAACCGGCGACTCGCGGAAAGCGTCGAGGTTAACGAAACCTTTCGAAACGCGCACCGCCGGCGGAAGGTCTCCGTTAACAGGCTGTGTGTTTAGCTCGGATCGTGGATACCCGCGCGCAGTCCATGACGCCAGACGATCGCATACGCAAGGAGGATTTGCGGGACCTTGACGCGCGCCTGAAGCAGATCGTCGCAAGCCTTCCGGCCTCCATTGTCTACAATCCGCTTATGACCGTGCTGGCCGCGGTCGTTTTCGTGGTCGCGCCCGACACCTTCGGCCATGTGTCCGGCTGGAGCATTGCGGCGGCGGTCGGCGTCCAGGTCATAACCTCGATCGTCACGCGCATCGTCTACCGGGCCAATCGCGACTCCGTGCGCGATCTTCACGCCAAGCAGCGCGAGCTCGTGGCGCAGCAGTTTTTCTATTCCGCCGGGACCGGCGCGATCGGTTGGCTCTTCTGGTGCGACGGCAACCCGGTCAACAATATCTATGTCGCGCTGCTGATGGTCTGCGTCATCTGGGCGGGCGCGTTCACGCGGGCGGCGCACAAGCTTATCCTGACCGTCGGCACCGCGACGGCCAGCATCGTCTTCATGGCGCGTTTCGCCATCGCGCCGGGAATGGTGGCGCACGCGGCGACGTTCCTGACGCCGGTCTGGCTCGCCTACATCCTCGTCATGGGCGCCACGGCCCGCAAACGCGTCGATGAGATGCTGGCGGTGCGCTTCGCCAACGAAGACCTGACGGATGCGTTGCGCCAGGCGCGCGACGACGCCCTGCGCAAACGGTTCGAGGCCGAGGCTGCGAATGCGTCGAAGACCATCTTCCTCGCCAACATGAGTCACGAGCTGAGGACGCCGCTGAACGCGATCCTCGGCTTCTCCGACATCATCGCCGAGCAGTCCTTCGGCCCGGCGATCGAGCGCTATCGCGAATACGCCCGCGACATCCACTCGTCCGGCGCGCATCTCTTGAGCCTGATCAACGACCTGCTCGACGTCGCCAAGATCGAGGCCGGCAAGATGGAGATTGACCCGCAGCCGCTCGATCCGATTCCTCTTCTGGAAACCGTCAAGCGGCTCATGGAGACTCGGGCCGCGGCCAAGGAGCAATCGCTCGAATTCGACATCGCCGCCGAACTGCCGCCATTGGTCGCCGACGCGCGCGCGCTCAAGCAGATTGTGCTCAATCTCGTGACCAACGCGGTCAAGTTCACGCCGGCGAAGGGACGCATCGTCGTCTCCTGCGGAACGGCGACGGGGGGCGGCTTCGTCATCTCGGTCGCGGACAACGGGCCGGGCATCGCAAAGGAAAAGCTTGCGCGGATTTTCAAGCCGTTCAGCCAGGTCGACAACCGCTATGACAGCAATGGCGGCGGCACCGGTCTTGGCCTCGCGCTCGTGCAGGGACTTGCGCAGCTGCATGGCGGCTTCGCGTCGATCGACAGCGAGATCGATGTCGGCACAAAAGTTACCGTATACTTTCCCGCCGCCGCCCAGCAGCCGGGCCTCAGGGCAACCGGCTGATTGCGCGGACTTTCTCAGTAAATATTAAGACACCCCGCCTAGAATTCCCGCCTCTTTCCCGCGCGGGGAAAGTCAATTCGGGGACCTGGCCAGTGGGTTTCGGCAAGCGGTTGCGCGTCCAACGAAGCGCGGATGTCCGCGTTCTCAAGGCGCAGCTCGATCTGACCGCACAGGCGCTGCGCGCGACGCGCCTGACGGCGCCGATCTGGGCGCTGGCGCTCGCGTTCCTGTCCTCGGACCAGGTCGGGCTTGTCGGCAGCCGTCCGCTCGAACGCACAATCCTGTTTCCGATCCTTCTCGCCGTCACGATGCTGCTGCTTAGCCACGTCGTGTGGTTCTATTTTCGCGACACGTCGGGCAGCGCCGATTACGAGCGGACGCGGCCATGGTTCGGACGCATCGTCGGCCTGCAGGCGATCGTCAGCGGCGTGTGGGGGCTGATGCCGTGGATGCTGTGGGACGGCGCGAGCCAGATCAACCACGTCTTCCTCGCCGCCGCCACCGTCTGCATTCTGGCGGGCCTCGTCGTCAGCCGCGCCAGCCACATGGACATGTTCCTCGCCAGTCTCATCCCGTTTACGTCGATGGCGTTCGTGCGCTTCGCCTTCGGCGGATCGGCGATCGATTACGGCGCGGCGGTGGTCGTTCCGCTCTTCGCCATGCAACTCTTCTTCGACGGCCGGCGCATCATGCATCGCCTGGACGAAGACACGCGGTTGCGCTTCCAGGTGGAGGACCTTGCGCGCGAGCTCGAGGAGACGCGCGACGACGCCCTGCGCAAGCGCTTCGAGGCGGAGACCGCGAACGCCTCCAAGACCGCGTTCCTCGCCAATATGAGCCACGAGCTGCGCACGCCGCTCAACGCCATCCTCGGTTTCTCGGAAATCATCGCCCAGGAGTGCTTTGGGCCTACCGGCTCGCCGCGTTACAAGGAATACGCCGGCGACATCCATTCCTCCGGCGCCCATCTCTTGAGCCTGATCAACGATCTGCTCGACGTGGCCAAGATCGAGGCCGGCAAGATGGAGATCGAGCCGCAGCCGCTGGAAGCGCGCCGGACCTTCGACACCGCCCTCAAGCTCATCGCCGCCAAGGCGCGCGAAAAGCACCAGGACCTCACGATCGAGATCGATCCGTCGGCGCCGCCGCTCTACGCCGACGAGCGCGCGCTCAAGCAGATCCTCATCAATCTCGTCTCCAATGCGGTCAAGTTCACGCCCGAAGGCGGCCGCATCCAGGTGCTCGGAAGCGCCG
>DASZRM010000200.1:0-2543 GCA_035549135.1 Rhizomicrobium sp.
CTGCGCGACGATCCGGCTTGCGAATTCCGCAGCCTGATCGACATTTGCGGCGTCGACTGGCCAGAGCGCGAAAAGCGCTTCGACGTCGTCTATCACCTGTTGTCGCTGACGAAAAACCGGCGCATCCGCGTGAAGGTCCAGGCCGGGGAGGGCGAAGTCGTTCCCTCCTCAGTCGGCGTTCATCCTAGCGCCAACTGGTTCGAGCGCGAGGTCTTCGACATGTACGGCGTGCCGTTCTCGGATCATCCCGACCTGCGTCGCATCCTCACGGATTATGGATTTTCGGGATATCCGTTGCGCAAGGATTTCCCGCTGACGGGCTATGTCGAGCTTCGCTACGACGACGAGCTCAAGCGCGTCGTCTATCAGCCAGTGCAGCTGGTGCAGGAATTCCGCGATTTCGACTTCATGAGCCCGTGGGAAGGCGCGCCGCACATTCTACCCGGCGGCGAGAAGGCGGCGATGGCGCCGGGCGTCGCCTCGGGCGATCCGGGGAAGAAACAATGAGCGCGCCGGAATCGAAAGACACCGGCGCCGAGCAAGGCCAGGTCCGGATCAATTTCGGGCCGCAGCATCCCGCAGCGCACGGCGTGCTGCGGCTCATTCTCGATCTGGACGGAGAGATCGTCACTCGCGTCGATCCGCATATCGGCCTTCTGCATCGCGGCACCGAGAAGCTGATCGAGCACAAGACCTATCTCCAGGCGATCCCCTATTTCGACCGGCTGGATTACGTGGCCCCGATGAACCAGGAGCACGCGTTCGCGCTCGCCATCGAAAGGCTGATCGGGCTCGAGGTTCCGAAGCGCGGCCAGTACATCCGCGTCCTCTATTGCGAGATCGGGCGCCTGCTCAATCACCTGCTGCAGGTCACGACGCAGGCCATGGATTGCGGCGCGCTGACGCCTCCGCTCTGGGGCTTCGAGGAGCGCGAGAAGCTCATGGTGTTCTACGAGCGCGCCTGCGGGGCGAGAATGCACGCGGCCTATTTTCGCGCGGGCGGAGTGCACCAGGATCTGCCGCCCGATCTGCTCGACGACATCTACGCGTTTTGCGGCAACTTCCCCAAGGTGCTCGACGACATCGAGGGGCTGCTGACCGAAAACCGCATCTTCAAGCAGCGCAACGTCGATATCGGCGTCGTAAACCGCAAGGACGCCGAAATGTGGGGCTTCACGGGCGTGATGCTGCGCTCGACCGGAGTGCCCTGGGATTTGCGCCGCGCCCAGCCATACGAGTGCTACAACGAACTCGACTTCCAGATTCCCGTGGGCAAGAACGGCGACAACTACGATCGTTATTGCATGCGCATGGAGGAGATGCGCCAGTCCACCCGCATCATGAAGCAATGCATCGAGAAGATGCCGTCCGGTCCTGTCGTCTCGACCGACAACAAGGTCGTGCCGCCGCGACGCGGCGAAATGAAGACCTCTATGGAGGCGCTGATCCACCACTTCAAGCTTTATACGGAGGGCTATCGCGTCCCCGAAGGCGAGGTCTACGCCGCGGTCGAGGCGCCGAAGGGCGAGTTCGGCGTCTATCTGGTATCCGACGGCTCGAACAAGCCCTATCGCTGCAAGCTGCGCGCGCCGTCCTACGCCCATCTGCAGGCGATGGATTACATGTGCAAGGGCCACATGCTCGCCGACGTCTCGGCGGTGCTGGGCTCGCTCGATATCGTCTTTGGGGAGGTGGATCGTTGACCAAGAAGACGATCGAGTGCTCCAAGCACGGCGTCGGCGACACCGTGTTCGTCTGCAACCACCTTGTGCTTTCGATGCGCGAGGGCGTGCCGCGCGGCCTGTTTCAATGGTTCGACGAGAACGGCAACGTCTGCGCCTGGTGCGAGGATTGCGCCAAGCGTGCGGAGGCCTCCGGCAACGGCCCTGATCGCACGCCGCTGAAATTCAAGGTCGAGACCTTGTGCGACAAATGCTTCGAGCAGATCCGGCGCATGAACAGCGGAGGCATACTCTACCGATGAGCGTTCGCCGCCTGCGTCTCGAACAGCCCGAAAGCTTCGCCTTCAGCGACGCCAATCGTGCGCGCTGCGAGCGGGAGATCGCCAAATATCCCGCAGGACGCCAGGCGAGCGCGGTGATCTCGCTGCTCTGGATCGGGCAGGAGCAGGAAGGCTGGGTCACGAAGCCCATGATCGAGGAAGTCGCGCGGATGCTGGGCATGCCCTATATCCGCGTGCTCGAAGTCGCGACCTTCTACACAATGTTCAATCTCGAACCGGTGGGCGAGCATCTGGTGCAGGTCTGCACGACGACGCCCTGCTGGTTGCGCGGCTCAGACGAGGTGGTGGCGGCGTGCAAGAAGCACATCGCGCCGACGCCGCACGCGGTCTCCGCCGACGGCAAGTTCTCATGGATGGAGGTCGAGTGTCTCGGCGCCTGCGTGAACGCGCCGATGCTGCAGATCGGCGAGGATTTCTACGAAGACCTCGACGGTCCGAAGACGGAAGCGCTGCTCGAAGCGCTGCGCCGAGGCGAAAAGCCGAAGCCGGGCGCCGGCAATGGCCGCCATTCGTCGGAGCC
>DASZRM010000201.1:0-3148 GCA_035549135.1 Rhizomicrobium sp.
CAGCCGCTCAACGAAGACAACCGCAACGTCATGGCCTGGTTCGGGCGCGTCAAGGCGCGACCCTCGGCCGCGGCGTAGTCGCGCCGGCGCGGGCGGCGTTAGACTTGCGCCGATTCGAGGCGCAGATGGAACTGGCGCGTAACTTTTCTTCGCCCGCCGCGTCGTCGTCGCCGGTCGAGCGCGAGTCGGGACCATTCACCTTTCTCGAATTCTTCGCGGGCGGCGGAATGGCGCGCGCCGGGCTCGGTACCAAATGGCGCTGCCTTTTCGCCAACGACGCCGATCCCAGGAAATGCGCGGCCTATGAGCGCAATTGGGGCGCGGGATCTATCCTCCGCGGCGACGTGGCGCGACTGGCGACAGCTGACATTCCTGGCCCGGCGGACCTCGCCTGGGCGTCCTTTCCATGCCAGGACCTTTCGCTCGCGGGAACCGGAGCGGGACTCTCGGGCGCGCGCTCCGGGACGTTCTGGCCGTTCTGGTCTCTGATCCGCGCGCTCAACGCCGAATCAAGAGGCCCGCGCATCGTGGTGTTGGAGAATGTCGTGGGGGCGCTCACCTCGCATGGCGGTCGCGACTTCGCGGCCATCGCCGGCGCGCTGGCGAAGGAGGGTTTCCGCTTCGGCGCGCTGGTGATCGACGCAAGGCTGTTCCTTCCGCAGTCGCGGCCGCGCCTCTTCGTCATCGCACTCTCTCGCGGCGCAAACGCGCCGGCGAATCTGGTCGGCGATTCCCTAGCGGCGCCGCGCGCTTTGCGCGCCGCCGTCGAAGGACTCGATCGGCGGACAAGATCGCTATGGACCTGGTGGCGGTTGCCGGAACCGCCGCGGCGCAATCTGTTCCTCTCGGACATCATCGAGGACAAGCCTGAGAACGTCGAATGGCATTCGAAGGCCGAGACGGCGCGGCTCGTGTCGCTGATGAGCACGGCTCATCGCGCAAGGCTTGATCGCGCCAGGCGATCGGGCGCCCGCGAGGTAGGCGCGGTCTACCGGCGCACCCGCGTCGACGCCTTGGGCGGCAAGGTCCAGCGCGCCGAGATCCGCTTCGATGGCGTCGCGGGCTGCCTGCGCACCTCTCGCGGAGGATCGAGCCGTCAGACAATCCTGATTGTCGAGGGCCGCAAGACGCGCTCGCGCCTTCTGTCGCCGCGCGAAGCGGCGCGCCTGATGGGGCTTGCCGAGGACTACGCGCTGCCTGCGCGCTACAACGAGGCCTACGATCTCGTCGGCGACGGCGTCGCGGTCCCGGTCGTCCGCCACCTCGCTGAGACGCTTCTCGAACCGCTCCTGATCTCGCAATGACTTCGCCCCATCGCTCGGCCGTCATGCGCGCGGTCAAAGCCAAGGACACCGGGCCCGAGATGATCGTGCGCAGGCTCGTCCACGGCCTCGGCTATCGCTTCCGGCTCCACCGCGCCGATCTGCCGGGAAAGCCGGACCTGGTCTTTCCGGGGCGGCGCGCGGCGATCTTCGTCCATGGCTGTTTCTGGCACGGCCACGATTGCGCCCGCGGCGCGCGCACGCCAAAGGAGAACCGCGCCTACTGGACGCGCAAGATCGCCCGCAACGCCGAACGCGACGTCGCCGCGGTAAAGGATCTGCGGTCCCTCGGCTGGCGGACGTTGACGCTCTGGGAGTGCGAGCTGAAAAAGCCAGGCCTTGCGGGCCGCGTCGGGCGTTTTCTCGGCTGACCCCGCTCCGAGGCGGCCGGCGGCATTAAGCATGACGAGCGGATTTTCCCGCATTCCGCCTCGATTATGCCTAATATGAAGCCATGCAGGGGGAACACGTCGCGCGCGCAAGGCCGCCGATCGCGCTCATTGTATGGGCGTCGAGCATGGCCGTACTGCTCGGACCTTCGCTGCTGGTGTGGATCGTCCGCGGCGTCGGCTTTGCGGCGCAATGCGCGCCCGGTCCCGATCTCTGCCGCGGCATGACGCTAGGCGGCGGATTGCGCGATGCGCTTTCGCTCGCCTGGTGGGTGGGCGACGACGTGCTCCTCGTCATTCTGCTTTCCACCTGCGCGGCCGTCGCCTGCTTCGCCGCGCGCAGGCCGATCTCCGGCGCGCTGAGCCTTCTCATCTTGCCGCTCCTGCCCTCGCTGTTGCCCATGTTCGCCGTCTATGTCTCCAGGTTCGACGGCTGCGACATCAACCCGGACGGCATCGGAAATTGCGTGCTGTGGGGCGCGCGCATGGGGCGCAGCTTCCACGCAGCCGCCATCGTGCCCGACATGATCTACGGCTTCGTGCCCTATTCCTTCGCGCTCGCGCTGATGCTCAGCCTGATGGGCTGGTTCCTGGCGCGGCCCAAGCCGCTTCCGCCGCAGCACGCCACCGCCCATATCCGACGTTTCGGAGAGGACTGAGCCTAGTCGTACGGCCTGTTCTCGATCGCGCGGATCAGTCCCTTGATGGAGCGATAGAGGAACCACACGAACACGCCGATCAGGATCGGAATGCCGATCACGAAGAAGCACAGCGGAATGGCGACGATCCCCACGACCAGCGAAACCCAGAAGGTTTCGATAGCGTTGTCGAAATGCGATTCCCAGATCGTGCCGCGCACATCGCCGCGCTTGACATAGGCAAGGATCAGCCCCGCGATGGTGGGAAGATGCAGGCAGGGCCAGCCTGCGAGATAGAGCCCGTAGACGACGATTGCCAGAAGCCGCGCGTCGGTTTCGGCTGCTGGCGCAGCGCCTTGAGGCATGGTTTCCGCCATCGCCGGTCCCTCCCAGACAGGTTCGGCTTGATGTGGGGACGCTCCCGGCGGCCGTCAAGACGGACCGTCATCGACTTATGCACAACCCTTGCGGTTGACCCGCCGCTTTCTCGGGCGATCTAATTTCGCCCATGATTCCGCCGTTCGCCCAGTTCGCGGAAAAGGGGCTGATGCTCTGGCTGGCGCTGATGGCGCTGGCGATCGGATGGAGGTGCCTGAGCGGCGGCATCGGGCTCGGCGGCATTCTCGCCCACGACGCCTGCGACTGCGAGGAGCAGCGGCCGGCGCCGGAGCGCGTCCAACTCCTGATCGCCTTCGTCTTCGCGCTCGCGGCCTATGCGCGGCTCGCGATTCAGTCGAGCGGGGCGCAAGGCGCCGCGCCCAGCCTGTCGCTGCCGGAGGCGCCGAACGAGCTGGTCGCG
>DASZRM010000202.1:0-1660 GCA_035549135.1 Rhizomicrobium sp.
AAGACCAATGACGCGGCGGGCGACGGCACCACCACCGCCACCGTGCTGGCCCGCGCCATCGTGCGCGAGGGCGCCAAGAGCGTCGCCGCCGGCATGAACCCGAGGGCCCTCAAGCGCGGCATCGACCATGCGGTGGAAGCCGTCGTCGCCGATCTCAAGAAGCGCTCCAAAAAGGTCAAGTCGAACGAGGAGATCGGCCAGGTCGGCACCATCTCGGCCAATGGCGACAAGGAAGTGGGCTCGATGATCGCCCAGGCCATGGCCAAGGTCGGCAATGAAGGCGTGATCACGGTCGAGGAAGCCAAGTCGCTCGAGACCGAGCTCGAGGTCGTCGAGGGCATGCAATTCGACCGCGGCTACATCTCGCCCTATTTCATCACCAACGCCGACAAGATGATGGCGGAGCTGGAAGAGCCCTACATCCTCATCCACGAGAAGAAGCTCTCCTCGCTCAAGGACCTTCTGCCGCTGCTCGAGGCGGTGGTGCAGTCCGGCCGTCCGCTGCTCATCATCGCCGAAGAGGTCGAGGGTGAGGCGCTGGCGACGCTGGTCGTCAACAAGCTGCGCGGCGGCCTCAAGGTCGCGGCGGTGAAGGCGCCCGGCTTCGGCGATCGCAGGAAGGCGATGCTCGAAGACATCGCCATCGTGACCGGCGGCCAGGTGATCAGCGAAGATCTCGGCATCAAGCTCGAGAACGTGAAGATCAACATGCTGGGCACGGCCAAGAAGGTGCGCATCGACAAGGACAACACCACGATCATCGACGGCTCGGGCAAGAAGGCCGACATCCAGGCCCGCGTCGGACAGATCAAGACCCAGATCGAGGAGACGACCTCCGACTACGACAAGGAGAAGCTCCAGGAGCGTCTGGCCAAGCTCGCCGGCGGCGTTGCGGTGATCCGCGTCGGCGGGGCGACCGAGGTCGAGGTGAAGGAGAAGAAGGATCGCGTCGACGACGCGCTCAACGCCACCAAGGCGGCGGTCGAGGAAGGCATCCTTCCCGGCGGCGGCGCGGCGCTTCTCTACGCGACCAAGGCGCTCAAGGACCTCACCGGCGACAACGAGGACCAGAACCAGGGCATCGCGATCGTCCGCAAGGCGATCCAGTCTCCCATCCGCCAGATCGTCGAGAACTCGGGTGTCGAGGCCTCGATCGTCGTGGGCAAGCTGCTCGAGCAGAAGTCGAACACCTTCGGCTTCGACGCGCAGAAGGAGACCTATGTCGACCTCGTCGAGGCCGGCATCGTCGATCCGACCAAGGTCGTGCGCACGGCGCTGCAGGATGCGGCCTCGGTCGCCGCGCTCCTGATCACGACGGAGGCGATGGTCGCCGACCGTCCGAAGAAGGAAGCCGCTCCCATGCCCGGCGGCGGCGGAATGGGCGGCATGGGCGACATGGACTTCTAAGTCCCGTCATGGCCGGGCAGCGGCGCGCAAGCGCCGCGCGACCCGGCCACCCATCTTCTTGCAAGTACAGAAGGGCCGGTGTTCGCACCGGCCCTTTTTGTTGGCCGCGGCGGCGGCCGGGGCGGTGCTATAGTCGCCCATGCTCCGCACGGTCGCGATCTGGGCGCTGGTCCTGGCCGCGGGCGCCTTCGCGCTCGACTGGCTGCAATACGAATATTACGTCAGGCTGTTTCCGCGCGACGTCTATCTCGCC
>DASZRM010000203.1:0-15058 GCA_035549135.1 Rhizomicrobium sp.
TCGAAGGCGCGGTACGGGCCGAGGTCGAACGCGTAGCCCGCGCCCGCCACTGACTTCAGTTTGATCCAACAAGCTGGTCCGGGGCGGGATAGCCCCGGATAGCCCCTTGACGCGCGCTGTTCCGGGCTTCACCAACCGGACAGCACCGCCAAGAGGTTCGCCTGCCCATGCTCGACAAGACCTTCACACCCCAAGAGGTGGAGGCCCGCATCTACGATCAGTGGATGGCGTCGGGCGCATTCCGCGCGGGGCGCAGGCCGGACGCCGAACCCTTCTGCATCGTCATCCCGCCGCCCAACGTCACCGGCAAGCTCCATATCGGCCATGCGCTGAACAACACGCTGCAAGATGTCCTCGCGCGGTTCGAGCGCATGCGCGGCAAGGATGTGCTGTGGCAGCCGGGCATGGATCATGCCGGCATCGCGACACAGCTTGTCGTCGAGCGCCAGCTTGCCGAGCGCCAGCAGAGCCGCGTCGCGATGGGGCGCGAGAAATTCCTCGAAGCCGTGTGGAAATGGAAGGACGAGAGCGGCGGCGCCATCGGCCGGCAACTCCGCCGCCTCGGCGCCAGCGCGGACTGGTCGCGCGAACGCTTCACAATGGACGAAGGGCTTTCGCGCGCGGTGCTGAAAGTCTTCGTCGAGCTCTACAGGCAGGGCCTCATCTACAAGGACAAGCGTCTCGTCAACTGGGACCCGCGCTTGCAGACCGCCGTTTCCGATCTCGAAGTCGAAAACATCGAGATGAAAGGGCATCTCTGGTACCTCAAATATCCGATCGAGGGACAGGCAGGCCGTTTCATCACCGTGGCCACGACGCGGCCCGAGACCATGCTGGGCGATACGGCGGTGGCGGTGCATCCCGACGATGCGCGCTACAAGGATTTGATCGGCAAGAACGCGATCCTGCCGCTCGCGAACCGTCCGATCCCGATCATCGCCGATGAGCATTCCGATCCCGAGAAGGGCACCGGCGCGGTCAAGATCACGCCCGGTCATGATTTCAATGACTTCGAAGTCGGCAAGCGGCATAATCTCCCGCTGATCAACATCCTCAACAAGGACGGCACGCTGAATGACAGCGTGCCCGAACCTTATCGCGGACTCGACCGCTTCGAGGCGCGCAAGCGCATCGTCGCCGATCTCGAAGGCGTGGAGTTGCTCGACCGGATCGAGCCGATCACCCATGCCGTGCCGCACGACGAAAAAACCAAGACGGTCGTGCTGGAACCCTTCATGACGGAGCAGTGGTATCTGAACGTGGAGCCGCTCGCGGAGAAAGCGATCAAGGCGGTCGAGGACGGGCGCACCGCAATTCTTCCCGAGCAATGGGCGAACGTCTATTTCCGCTGGCTGCGCAACATCCAGCCCTGGTGTATCTCGCGCCAGCTCTGGTGGGGCCATCAGATTCCGGCGTGGTACGGATTTAGGCTGGAAGGAGAGACAATCAATTTTGGGCCGGGTTTGCGCATTCCTGCATCGGCACTAGAGCCAGTTCGGCAAGAATTTGTCGGCGCTACCGAGGTCGAGGCGATTGTTCTTGCAAAGAAATATGCAAATGAATTTGGCTCGCCTGATTATTATGAAACTGTGACAGTTGATGATGAAGACGCAGCCTACGCGATAGTCGAAGCTGCGTTGAAAAAGGTTCGTGAAAACAATCGACCAGAAAAATTTCCCTATCCTATCTGGCGCGATCCCGACGTTCTCGACACCTGGTTCTCCTCAGCGCTGTGGCCGTTCTCGACGCTGGGCTGGCCCGACGAGACGCCGGAACTGAAGCGCTTCTATCCGACCTCCGTTCTTGTCACCGGCTTCGACATCATCTTCTTCTGGGTCGCCCGCATGATGATGATGGGCCTGCACTTCATGGACGACGTGCCCTTCCACCGCGTCTTCATCCACACCCGCGTCCTCGACGAGAAGGGCGTGAAGATGTCGAAGACCAAGGGCAATGTCGTCGACCCGATCGATCTCGTCGATACCTATGGCGCGGATGCGGTGCGCTTCACCTTGGCGCTCGCAGCAGGAACCGGGCGCGACATGCGCATCGGCCCCTCCCGCGTCGAGGTCAACCGCAACTTCGCGACCAAGCTGTGGAACGCCGCGCGGTTCTGCGAGATGAACGGCTGCGAGACGCGCAAGTCCTTCGATCCCGCGAAGGTCGCACAGACCGTTAATCGCTGGATCGTGGCCGAGACCGCGCGCGCTGCCGCCGAAGTCACCGCGCACCTCGAAGCGCTCAAATTCAACGAGGCGGCGGGCGCGGCCTATCGCTTCGTCTGGGACGTCTATTGCGACTGGTATCTGGAGCTCATCAAGCCGCTGCTCAACGGCACGGACGAGGGCGCAAAGGCCGAGGCGCGCATGACCGCCGCATGGACCCGAGACCAGATCCTGAAGCTGCTCCATCCCTTCATGCCCTTCATCACCGAAGAGCTTTGGGCGCGCACGGCCGAGCATGCCGATCCGCGCGACAGCGCGCTGATCGTGGCGCCCTGGCCTCAACTCGAGACATTGCCGAAGAACGACAGGGCCAGCGCCGAAATGAACTGGGTCATCGACCTGGTGAAAGGGGTGCGCTCCATCCGCGCGGAGATGAACGTTCCGCCATCCGCGAAGATCGCGCTTGTGCTCAAGGACGCGAGCGCGGAGTCCAAGGAGCGCCTCGACCGTCATCTCGGCGTGATCGCGACTCTTGCGCGGCTTTCCGAAGCGACGACCTCCGACGTCTTGCCGCGCGGCTCGGCGCAGTTCGTGCTCGGCGAAGCCACGGTCGCGCTGCCGCTCGGCGATGTGATCGATTTCGCCAAGGAACGCGCGCGCCTCGAGAAGGAACTCAAGAAAGCCGAGGACGAAATCGCGCGCTTCGATGCCAAGCTCAACAACGAGCAGTTCGTCTCTCGCGCGCCGGAAGATGTCCTCGCCGAGCAGCGCGAGAAGCGCGCCGAGGCCAAGGCGCTGGCGGCGCGTGTGTCGGAGGCGATCGCGCGCCTTAATTGACCGCTAATGGAACCGACTGCGCCCGGACGCGTTAGCGGGGCGCGTCTTGTTCCGAGCGGACGGGGCGCATAGGATTTCGTCGACTTCCGAGGGGAATGTCCGTGAGAGGCCGAGCGCGAGGCGCGGTTGCAGCGGCGTTGATGTTCGTCGCGCCGATCTCGGCGGGGGCTGAGGACGGACGCGTGGCCTGGCTGCAGGCCCGAACGATCTTCAATTCCGGACTGCGCAGCGACCATGTCGTGGCGCTGACCTTCGATGACGGCCCGAACGCGCGCACCCTGGATGTCCTGAACGTACTCAAGGCCTACAACGTCAAAGCCACGTTTTTCGTCGTTGGACGCATGGCGCGGCTTCATCCCGAGATTCTGGCGCGCATCGCCGCCGACGGCCATTTGCTCGCCAACCACGGCGCCAGCCATGTCCCGCTGACCAGAACCTATGACGAGCATCCCGACCGTCTGCTCGATCAGCTGCGTGAGGTGAACGCCGAAATCGCTCCGTACATGAAGCCGCGCGACCGGCTCTATTTCCGCGCGCCCTTCGGGGTCTGGCGGCGCGAGCACGCGGAGATCCTCAACGCCGATCCGGTGCTGCGCAATTACGTCGGCCCGATCTTCTGGGATGTCGGCGGGGGCATGTCGAAGACTGCGGACGGCTACGTCATGAGTTCGTCGGATTGGGAATGCTGGAAAGCAAAATGGAGTCCCAAGACCTGCGCCAAGGGCTATCTGCGCGAAATCCGCCGCAAGAACGGCGGCGTCGTGCTCATGCACTGCATCCACGCCCAGTCGGCCGAGCTGGTGCGCGACGTCGTGCCGGCGCTGGTCGAGGAAGGCTATTCCTTCGCCCGTCTGGACCAGATTCCGGCCTATCGCCAATACGACACGCCGCCGGCCACGCCGGTCGTGGCGTCGGCTGCCAGTCTTGCTGCCGTATCAATAGCTTCTGAGGCGCTTCTTAAGTAAAATTTCAGATCAAGAATAGCCGAAGCGCGTGACCCAGGGCGCAAGAATCGGCAGGATGTTTTCGATCTCGGCGGCGTAAGGTTTCCATTGGCCGCTGGCCGACGGGTCGAGCCCCCGCGCCACCTGATTGGCGCTCGGCGTGGCGATCACCCGGTCGCGGGCGCGTTCGGCGAAATTGCGCATGTCCTCGCTCCAGGCGAGTCCGGTGAAGGCGCACAGCTTGCCGATCGTGGCCTCGAAATCGGCGATCGCGTCTTCGAGGCGCACTTCGCAGATTTCGATCGGAAGCTTCGCGCGATAAAGATCGAAGAGCCGCATCGTCGCCGCGTAGAAGCGCGCCGCGCCGTCGAGCGTCAGCAGTTCAAAATTTGACGGGTTCATGCGGAAGCGCTGGCGGAAGCAGCCGAGCGCTACATCGCGCGGGTCGCGGGCGACGAAAACGATGCGCGCCTCCGGGAATAGGCGCGCGATCAGGGGCAACTTGATCGTGTTGTAGGGCGATTTGTCGATGAAGTTGCGCGCCAGCTCCGAAGCGCCGCGGATTTTCATGGCGTTCCAATAGCAGCGGCGGTGAACCTCGAGCGCGGATTCATCGGCGGCCGCAAGGCGATCGAGACTAGGGGAATCCTGCATGAATTCCAGAACGCCGGACGCAAGCCCGTCGGTTTCGTCCGACGTAACCGTTTCAGGGGCGCCGCCGAGCACATTCTCGATCAGCGTGGTGCCCGAACGCGGAAATCCGATGATGAAAATATGACGCCGCCGCCCCTCGCTTCCGCCTTGCCGTTTCGGCCAGGGCGCGGCGCGCTCGAAATGGGCGGTCAACGCCGCGAGATACTGCGGCACGGTTTGGCGGTTTGCCCCTGCGAAACGGTCGAGATGCGCGCGCCGAAACTCGCCATTGCATTCGAGATAGGCGCGAAAGGCTTCGCCGGTCCTGCCCATGGCGTGGAGCGCGTCTCCCAGCAAGCCTTGCGCATTGGCGCGATCGAGCGGCGCCAGCTGCGGCCGTGCGATGAGATCGCGCAGGCGGCGTTCGGCGGCCGCGAAATTCTTGCCTTCCATTTCGACAGTGGCGAGCGCGAGCGCGGCGGCCGGGTTCCCTGCGTCACGCTCCAGCGCCGCGCGCGCGAGGCCTTCCGCGTCCTTCCAGCGACCGCGCCGCGCGGCGAGCAGGGCGCGCTTTCCGAGCGGCGAGGGCGCGCCTGGCCCGGTCTCGTGGGCGCGAACATAGGCCGCCTCTGCGCCATTGAGATCGCCGCTTTCCTCCAGCGCCCAGCCGAGATTGAAATGGGCCTGGCTGAAGGCTGGCGCGGACTCGGCCGCGGCGCGAAAGGCGTTGACGGCGTCTGCGAGCCGGCCATGCCGGAAACAGGACAGTCCAAGGGCGTTTTGCGCCTGGGCGTCGGCCGGGTCGAGCTCCACCGCGCGCAGAAGAACGCGCAGGGCCTCATCGTCGCGGCCTTCCGTCTCCAGGCGGTAGGCGCGGAGATTGAGAAATAGCGGATGCTCAAACCCGTTCGCGAGGGCGGCTTCGGCAAGCTCGGTCGCGCGCTTCAGGTCGCGCGTATCGAGCGCCGCCTTGAGGCGCGCAAGCCATTCCGCGCGCCGGGCCTCGCTGCTGTCTTCCGTGGCGTTCGCCATGCTTTTTCGGTCGCGCCGCCGCTTCGACATTCGGTTCGGCGGCGCGGAGGTCCTTCGAATTTGGCGGATGAGGTAGGATTCGAACCCACGAGACCCTTGCGGGCCTGCCGGTTTTCAAGACCGGTGCCTTCAACCGCTCGGCCACTCATCCACTGAGCCGCTCCATTAGGATCAAGCGTCTGATATTGCAACGTAGCGGCCCGGCCGGCTTTGCTCAGCGCCTGAGCAGGAAGGCCTCGAGCGCCTCGCGATCCTTGGCGTTCAAAGCATTGAAGCGGGCGCGCGCGGCCGCCGCCTCTCCGCCATGCGCCGCCACCGCTTCGGCGATGTTGCGCGCCCGTCCGTCGTGAAGAAGTCCGCCTTGCGCGAGGCTTTCGGCGACATCCCAGAGCGGAGCGGTCCGCCATTCGCCGGGCCGCGCACCGTCCTCGGCGATCCCGTCGTCGAGATCGGGCCCCATGTCGTGAAGCCTGAGATCGGTGAAGGCGTGAACCGGCGCTCCGTCGGCGCCTTTGAGATTGTCGTGGCACCCCATGCATCCCGCTGCGCGGAAGACCGCGAAGCCTGCGCTGCGCTCGTCGAGCGGCGGAGGAGGTCTGAGATAGCGGACAAAGGCGACGACTGCGTCAAGAAGGCGATCCGGCAGAACCGCGCTCTTCGCCGTCGCCGCCCGACAATCCTTTTCGGGGGGCGTGCAGTCGGCGAAGGTTTCAGGCAGGACCGAACTGGCGATGCCGAAGTCGCGCTGAAAGGCGGTCGCGATCTGCATGCTGAGCGTTGCGGCGCCGGCCTTCCAACCGAAGCGGCCAAGCGCGCGCGTTCCGTCCGCCGACGCTATCCAGGAAGGATGGCCCGATTTGCGCGCCAGCACTTCGGCCTCGGGAATCGTCTCCAGCAGACCCAAGCCGAACAGCGCCGGCGCGCGCCGCAACCCCGCGCGGGAGGCGGGAGCAAGCGGGCCGTAGTTCAAATCGCCGAACACGATCGCGGACGCGCGAAGATCGCCATGCGCGTCCCAGCGAATGAGAGCGGTTCCCTCCGCCTTGAGGCCTGGCCGGGCGCCGGACTGAAGCGTGCGGCCATAGACCGGATCTCCGGCTCCGTCCGCCTGGCCGAAACGGACGATCATGCCGGCGCCGATCGCGTCGGGGCCTACGCGACCCGGGCCTGCGCCCACGTGACAGGAATCGCAGGAGCGCGCGTCGAACATCGCTCCGAGCGCGCCGCCGGGTTGGTCGCGCGAAAGCGCGCCGCCCCAGTCGTGGCGGAAGAGCGCCCAGCCCGCGGCCGCCTCGAATCCCGCCACGCCGTTGCTCGGGCGAGCGCTCGTCGCCGCGAGCGCGGGCGCGGCCAGGGTCAGCAAACACAGGAAAACCGAAACTCGCGTCACATCGGGGACCCTCGACGCGGGCCTTCTATCACATGCTACGCCGCCCCGGATGTTTGTCGCGGACTTGCCGAAGCGTGGCCGCGCAATGGGAGGAAGTTAACGCTGCGCCGATTGAGTCCGCATGTCGCCTCCCTTACCGTCGCTCCACGGGACCTCCGAGTCAGGCTTCAATTGCGCACGCAACTCAGGATCTGCGCGGTGATCGCGCTGGCTGGCCTCGCCGCAGGCTGCACGACCGAGAAGGTCACCTATCCGACGACGCCGTCGGGCGGCGGCTACAAGATCGGAAATCCCTATGAAGTCGACGGCTCCTGGTACTATCCGCGCGAACAGCCCGATTACGACGAGACCGGAATAGCGTCCTGGTACGGGCCGGCCTTTTACGGCAAGCGAACCGCGAATGGCGAGATCTACAACGCAGGCGACATCACGGCCGCGCATCGCACCCTGCCGATGCCGGTGAACGTCCGGGTGACAAATCTCGAGAACGGAAAGTCGATCGTGGTGCGAGTCAACGATCGCGGCCCCTTCGCCAAGGGGCGGATCATCGACGTGTCGGAGCAGGCCGCCAAGCTCCTCGGATTCTACAACGCAGGCACCGCGAGGGTGCGCGTCACCTTCCTGTCGCGCGCGCCGCTGCCGAACGGCCAGACCTATCCGAACCAGACCCCGCCGGAAATCGCCGCGGCGCTTCCGGCCGCGCCCGCCGGAAAGGTCGAGACCGACAAGCTCGCCAATGTCGCAGGCAGCGCTGTGGAGCCGCCGGTCCAGGTCGCCGCGCTTCCCAGGCCCGCCTCAGACGCGCCGGATGCGGCGGCCCCCTCCGCCGTTGGACAGGTCACCCAGGTTCCGGTTCCGGCCTCGACCCGCCTCTACGTCCAGGTGGGCGCGTTCAGCTCGTATGAGAACGCCATGCGCCTGCGCGAAGAGCTGGGCGGCGATCTCAAGATTTCGACGATCAAACGCAACGGCCAGACGCTTTATCGCGTCCGCAGCGGGCCGTTCGACGCCACCGCCGACGCAGATGCCGCGTTGGCGCGGCTGAGCGGACTTGGTAGTAACGACGCGCACATTGTCGTCGATCAATAGACGGCGGGATTTGGCGGAGAAGGAATTCATGCGGCGCTTCGGCTTGTTGGGGCTCGTTCTGACTGCGATTCTCTCGGCGGCGGAGGGGCGCGCCGCCATCGCCACGAGCGCCGAGCACGCCGTGCTGATGGACGGCGAGAGCGGCCAGATTCTCTGGGCCAAGGACGCGTTCACGCCGATGCCGCCGGCTTCGATGAGCAAGCTGATGACGCTCGAATTGCTGTTCGAACGCCTGAAAGACGGCCGCCTCAAGCTCACCGATACGTTTCCCGTGTCGGAGCGCGCCTGGTCGACGCAGGGCTCGAAGATGTTCGTCAAGCTCGGCGATCGCATCCCGGTGGAAGATCTGATCCGCGGAATCATCGTCGATTCCGGCAACGACGCCTGCGTCGTGGTCGCCGAAGGAGTCGGCGGGACCGTGGAAGGATTTGTCGCCATGATGAACGCTCGCGCCAAGAAGCTCGGGCTGAAGCAATCGCGCTTCGTCAATCCGGACGGGCTTCCGGATCCGCCGGGGCAGGAGATGTCGGCGGCCGATCTCGCCACGCTCGCCCGCCACATCATCTACGGCTTTCCGCAGTACTATCACTATTTCAGCGAGCACGATTTCACCTGGAGCGGCATCCATCAATCCAATCGCGACACGGTGCTGAACAAGCTCCCGGGCGCCGACGGGCTGAAGACCGGCCACACCGACGCCGCAGGCTACGGGATCACGACGTCGGCCAAGCAAGGCGATCGTCGGCTTATCCTGGTGCTCAACGGCCTGCGTTATCCCGATCTGGAGTCGCGCAGTTCGGCGGCGCAGGACTGGATCGCCGGCCAGCGACGCGGCGACGAAGCGGCGCGCGTGCTGGGCGTTGCGTTCCGGGAATTTCGCCGCTATCCGCTGTTCAAGCCGGGCGACGTCGTCGGCGAGGCGAAGGTGTTCGGCGGCGTCGAGGACAGCGTGCCGATGACGGTGAAGGATCCCGTCGCGCTTACGTTACAGGTCGATTCACGCGCGGGCATGAAGGCCGTGGCGAAATATGACGGCCCGCTCAAGGCGCCGATCGCGCCCGGCCAGAAAATCGGAACTCTGAGCGTGACCGCCCCCGATTTTCCCGGACTCACCATACCGCTCTATGCCGCGCGCTCCGTCGCCGAGACGGGTTTCTTCGGTCGCATGATGCTGGGGCTGCACGCGCTTGTGTCCGGCAAATCCGGTTCATGAGGCCTGGCTTCATCACGCTCGAAGGCGGCGAAGGCGCGGGCAAGTCCACCCAGGCGCGCAAGCTGGCGGCGGCGATCGAGGCGAGGGGATTGTCCTGTCTGACAACCCGAGAGCCGGGCGGCTCCGCCGGAGCCGAGGAGATTCGAAAACTCCTCGTCCAAGGCGAACCCGGCCGGTGGGACGCCTTGACGGAGACGCTCCTGCTCTTCGCCGCGCGCGCCGATCATGTCGCCCGCGCCATCCGGCCGGCGCTGGAAGCCGGCCGGTTCGTGGTTTGTGACCGCTTTACGGACTCCACCTACGCCTATCAGGGGGCGGGCCGCGGCACGCCGCGCGAGACCATCCGGCGCATCGAATCGATCGTGCTCGAAGACTTCAAGCCGGACCTGACGATCGTGCTGGACCTGCCGTCCGAAGTCGGCCTGAGGCGCGCCATGGCGCGGGGCCCCGCCGAAGGACGGTTTGAAAAATTCGACCCTGCATTCCATGAACGGCTGCGCCAGGCCTTTCTCGATATCGCGCGCCGCGCGCCCGATCGGTGCGTCGTGGTCGACGCAAGCGCAAATCAGGAAGTGGTGGCGCGCGCGATCCTGGATGCCGTCATCGGCCGCTTCGGCCTATAAGAGACCATGGCCAAGCGCGTCCGACCTGTCGAAACCGTCGAAACCGACCGCGTCGAAGGTTTCCCGCATCCGCGCGAGACGACGCGCCTGATCGGGCATGACGATGCGCTCGCAAGGGCCGCGCGTGCGATCAGGGCGGGCCGTTCGCCGCAGGCCTGGCTGATCACGGGGCCGCCCGGCGTCGGAAAAGCCACGTTCGCCTATCGCATTGCGCGCTATTTGTTCGTGTTCGGCGCGACGGCCGACGGGCCGGACGACCTCTCCACCCCTGACGACGCGCGCGCCGCCGGCCTGGTCGCGGCGGGATCGCATCCCGGCCTGCTCGCCCTGAAGCGGGGCTTGAACAAGGAAGGCAAGCTGATGAGCGTGCTTGGCGTCGACGAGATTCGGCGCCTCGGCCAATTCTTCGGCATGACCTCAGAAGCCGGCGGCTGGCGGGTCGCGATCGTCGACACCGCGGACGACATGAACGATAGCGCTGCGAACGCGCTGTTAAAGCTTTTGGAGGAGCCGCCCCCCCGCGCCATGTTGTTGCTGATCGCCAATGCGCCGGGCCGGCTTCTGCCGACGATCCGTTCGCGTTGCCAGCGTCTCGATCTGAGGCCGCTTGCAGCGGAAGCCGTCGAAGGCGAGCTCAAACGTCTGGTTCCGGATCTGGAGGCGCAGGAGCGAACCTCGATCGCGCGGCTGAGCGGCGGATCGATCGGCTTGGCTCTTCATCTGGCGAGCGGGGAGGGCGTCGCGCTCGCCGCCCAAGCGGGCGAGTTGATCGAGCGGGCCGATAACCCGGACATACTCGCGCTTCTCGCTTTCGCCGATCGCCTGGGAAGAATCACCGACGGCCTCGACGATTTCTCCACGTTGCTCTCGCAGGCGCTGGCCGAACGCATCCGCACACGCGCCGAAGCCGGCACCCCGAAGCTCGATCGATGGGTGGAAGCCTGGGAACGGCTGAACGCCAGCTTCGGCCGGACATTGGCGCTCCATCTCGACCCGCGCCAGACGCTGCTCGGCGCGCAGCGCACGCTCGGCATGGCGGCGGCGCGCGCGGGGCGCATCTGATGCTCGTCGATTCGCACTGTCATCTCGATTTCGATGCATTCGCGCCGGAGCTCGACGCGGTCGTGCGGCGGGCGCGCGAGGCCGAGGTTAAGACTTGCGTCAGCATCGGCGTTACGCTCGCCAAATTCCCGAACGTTCTGGCTGTGGCCGAACGATTCGACGACGTCTGGTGCAGCGTCGGCATCCATCCGCACGAGGCCAAGGTTGAGCCGCTCGACAGCGAGGCTCCTCTCGTCGAACGCGCCGGGCATCCAAAGGTGGTCGGAATCGGGGAAACCGGGCTGGATTTCTACTACGGCCACTCGCCGCGCGAGGCCCAAATCGCCAATTTCCGCCATCACATCGCGGCGGCGCGACGCACCGGACTGCCGCTCATCGTTCATACAAGGGACGCGGATGACGACACGATTGCGATTTTGCGCGACGAAATGGGGCGAGGCGCCTTCTGCGGCGTCATTCATTGCTTCACCGGCGGGCGACGCCTCGCCGAGGCGGCGCTGGAGCTAGGCTTCTGCATATCGGCGTCCGGGATAACGACCTTCAAGAATTCGGGACCGCTGCGTGAAATCTTCAAAGACTTGCCCGAGGACCGCCTGCTGGTCGAAACCGACGCGCCGTATCTTGCGCCGGTTCCTCATCGCGGCAAGCGCAACGAGCCCGCTTACGTCGCGCATACGGCGGCGATGCTGGCCGAACTCAGAGGCGTCGAGCTCGCCAAACTGGCGCACGCCACCACGGAGAATTTCTTTCGCTTCTTCGCCAAAGCGGCCAGACCCTCGTGAAGAGTTCCCTCGAAGCGACGATATTGGGTTGCGGCTCCTCGGGCGGCGTTCCACGGCTGGGCGGCCCGAACAATGCCGGATATTGGGGCGCCTGCGATCCCGCCAATCCGAAGAACCGGAGATTGCGATGCTCGCTGCTCGTGCGCCGGCGCGGGCCGCACGGGGAGACCGCGGCGCTGGTGGACACCTCGCCGGACATGCGCGAGCAATTGCTCGCCGCGCGCTGCGCCGCGCTCGACGGCGTTTTGATCACGCATGAGCACGCCGACCAGCTTCACGGTCTGGACGATCTTAGAATGGTCGCCATCCACATGCGCCGGCGGGTCGATGTGTACGGCGACGCGCAGACGATGAGCGGGGTGCTGGCGCGATTCCGCTATTGCTTCCTGCAGCCGCCGGCCAGCGGCTATCCTCCGATTTGCAACGCGCACGAAATCGAAGAGCCGTTCCGGCCTTTCTCGATCGACGGCGCGGGCGGCCCAATTCCCGCGCTTGCCTTCGCCCAGCGGCACGGCCATATCCGCTCGCTCGGCTTTCGCTTCGGGCCGCTCGCCTATTCGAGCGATGTCAACGCGCTGGACGAGGAAGCTTTCGCCGCGCTCGAGGGCGTCGAGTGCTGGATCGTCGACACGCTGCGCTACGCCGAGCATCCCAGTCATGCGCATCTGGCGCTGTCGCTCGAGTGGATCGCGCGCGTCAAGCCCAAGCGAGCGATCCTGACCAACCTTCACACCGACCTCGACTACGAGACCCTGAAACGCGAACTCCCGCCCTGCGTCGAACCCGCCTATGACGGAATGCGCATCGATCTGGCGCTTTGACAGAGTGCGATCAATTCGACCGGGCCGGAGCCGGTCGGGCCCCCGGTTCCGCGCGATTCCGGCGCAAGGCGCGGCGACCGCCTTCGCGCCGGGGAAAGGCGCCGATATAGTCGGACCGCGTCGATTCCGCGGGGAGCGGGTGCAATCGTGTCGAAGGCGGACGATTCTGAACTGGGCATGGGCCGCGACATCGCGCGGCGCGATTTCCTGCAAGGGGCCGCCGTCACGGTCGCCGTCGGCGCGCTGGCGCCCGAGCTGGCCGCCGCGGCGAAGGCGGAAGCCGAGGCGCAAAGCGCTCCGGGCTATTATCCGCCGGCGCGGCTCGGGCTGCGCGGCAGCCATCCAGGCGCCTTCGAGGCTGCGCATGCTGTACGCGACGGCGATTTCTGGAGCAAGGCGAGGGGCCTTGTCGACACGCACGAGACCTACGACCTCGTCGTTGTGGGCGGCGGCATCAGCGGCCTCGCCGCGGCCTGGTTCTACCGCCGGAAAAAGCCGCGTGCGAAAATCCTGATCGTCGAGAACCACGACGATTTCGGCGGACACGCCAAGCGCAACGAATTCCATCTCAATGGCCGAATGGAGTTGATCAACGGCGGGACGATGGATATCGACAGCCCCTATCCCTATAGCAAGGCGGCGAGCGGATTGTTGAGCGCGCTCGGCATCGATCCGGTGAAGCTCGAAAAAGAATGTTCCGATCCGTCGATCTATCGGGGGCTGCGGAATGCCGTGTTCTTCGATAAGGAGAGCTGGGGCGTCGATAGGCTGGTGCCCATCTCCATCGACGACCGCGGCGGCGCCGGGGCCTCGCCGAAGGCCTGGCGCGATTTCGCGGCCGCCGCGCCGGTGAGCGAGGCCGTTCGCAAGAGCATCCTTAAGATCGAGACTGGGACGGAAGACTATTTCCCCGGTCTCACCAGCGATCAGAAGAAGGACAAGCTCTGGCGCATCTCCTACAAGGACTATCTGCTGACCGTCGTCAAAGTCGATCCGGGCGTCATACCGCTCTATCAGCATCGCACCGACGACGAATGGGGGCTCGGCATCGACGCGGTGTCGGCGCTGGATTGCTGGGGCTACGGCCTGCCGGGCTTCGAGGGTCTCAAGCTCGAGCCGGGCGGTCCCTCGCTCAGGCGCATGGGCTACACGCCCGCCGGCTATTCGACGACGGGCGGCTCTCCTTTTTTCCATTTTCCCGACGGCAACGCCTCGATCGCCCGGGCGCTGGTGCGCGCGCTCGTGCCTGGGGCGATTCCGGCCGGCGATATCCGTGAGCTTGTCACGGCGAAGTGCGACTACGCCGCGCTCGACCGGCCGCAGAACGCCGTGCGCTTGCGCCTGAACAGCCTTTGCGTCCGGGCGCGCAATGCGGGGAAGGGCGTCGAGGTCGTCTATACCCCGAGTGCGGGCGGCGGAAAGCTTTACCGCGTACGCGCCAGGGACTGCGTGATGGCCGGCTGGAACATGATGATCCCGTATCTCGTCCCGGAGCTGCCGCAAAAGCAAAAGGACGCGCTGCACGCCCTCGTCAAGACGCCGCTCGTCTACGCAAGCGTGGCGCTGCGCAACTGGACGGCCTTCAAGAAACTCGGGGTCGATCGCGTCATGACTCCGGGGCTCTATTTCTCGAGCTTCAATCTCAATCCTGCGGTCAATATCGGCGGCTACAGAAGCGTGCGCTCGCCGCAAGAGCCGATCGTCATCAGAATGCTGCGCACGCCGGCGAGCCCCGGACTTCCCGAATACGATCAGAACCGCGCAGGTCGCATGGAGCTGTTGCAGACTTCGTTTGGAGATTTCGAACGCAACATCCGCGCTCAGCTGGGCAGAGTCCTCGGCCCGGCCGGGTTCGATCCCGCGCGCGACATAGAGGGCGTTATGGTCAATCGCTGGCCGCACGGCTATGCGCCCGAATATAATTCGCTGTGGGACAAGGACTACGACGCCGAACACGGCCCCAACCTAGAAGCGCGCAAGCGCTTCGGACGCATCGCCATCGCCAATTCCGACAGCGGTATGGCCGCCTATACCGACTCCGCCATCGACCAGGCCTGGCGCGCGGTTAACGAAATTCTGGCGTGACGTCGTTCGCGAAACTGTGAACGCCGGATTTGCCCGATCACGATGAGGTGTTTTGCGGCCGGCCTAGAATTGGCTTTCCATATGCGCGACGCAAATTTGGGGCAGGCGCGTGAAATCCGTCGTTGGAATTCTGGCATTTTCAACCTTCTTCATCGTTTCCGCGCAGGCGGTCGCGCAGGACAGCAAGACCACGGTGATTGTCCCACCGTTGGTTTCCACAACGGCGGACTCTTCGCCGCAGATGGTCGAGGGCAATCAGATGGTTTGCCGCAAACCGCGGCCGATGATCGGCACGCGCTTTCCCGGACCGAAAATCTGCAAGACCAAGAGTGAATGGGACGCCGAGATGCGCGAAGAGCAGCACAATGTCGCCAAGAGTCAG
>DASZRM010000204.1:0-2249 GCA_035549135.1 Rhizomicrobium sp.
CGATCGCAAATCCCTCAACGCTCAAGGTGGAGGGCGACCGCGCTTACGCCGTCTACGCCGCGCATTACGATTACAAGCTCAAGGGCAAACCGGTGCATGAAACCGGCGCCTGGACGTTTGCACTTCAGAAGGCGATGGGCGGCTGGAAAATCAGCGCATGGACGTGGTCGCTGCACTGACTTGCGCTGCGTGAATCAGGCGAGGCGATAGCGCGCGTCCGCGCCGTCGACGATCGCCTTGCCCTCGCGCTCGAGCTGGATGAGATGGGCGAGCACCGAGCGCGCGGCGGCGGGATGAAGCCGCTTGTCGACATCCGCATAGATGCGTGCGACCATCTCGGGGATCGTGGCGACGCCATCGCGCAGGCAGGCCAGGATCTGCGCCTCGCGCTCGAGCCTGTGGTCGATATAGGCCTGAATGAAGGGTTTCGGATCGGCGACCGGCCCGCCATGCGTCGGATAAAGGATGCGGTCGTCGCGCGCGAGCAGCTTGCGCAAACTCGCCATGTATGCGGCCATGTCGCCGTCCGGCGGCGTCACCACCGTGGTCGACCAGCCCATCACATGGTCGCCGGTGAAGAGCGCCTTCTCGTCCTTCAGCGCATAGCACATGTGGTTGGAGGTATGCCCCGGCGTGTAGACGCATTCGAAGGCGAAGCCGCCGCCGGCGACGACATCGCCGTCCTTCACCCGCACATCGGGCGTGAACGCCATGTCGCCGCCCTCCTCCACCTTTACGCCCTCGTCGGCCTTTCCCGCGCCATGCGGACCGAAACCGTAGGTGGGAGCGCCCGACCATTCCTTGAGCGGGGCCGCCGCCGGCGAATGGTCGCTGTGGGTGTGGGTGACGAGAATATGCGTGACGCGTTTTCCTTCGAGCGCGCGCTTCAGCGCCTCCACATGCGAAGGGATCAGCGGGCCTGGATCGATCACCGCGACCTCGCGACCGCCCACGATATAGACGCCGGTGCCCTTGAAGGTGAACGGGCCCGGATTGTCTGCGAGCACGCGGCCGATCAGCGGCGAGACGCGCTCGGCCGTTTCATAGGGCGCGGAGAAGGATCGATCGAAGGAAATCGCCACGGAGGCTCCGGCTTTTGCGCCAGTCTGCTGAAGCCGAGGCTCTAAGACAATCTCGCGGCCGGATCAGGCGCCCTGGCGCCTTGCGCGCATGCGTTCCTGCCGGTGCAGCGCCAGTGGATGGGTGCGGCGGACCATGGAGCGGATCGGGTCCGGTCCGCGCTCGTCGAAGCGATCGAAGCTGCGGGAGATCCAGGCGAACCGATGGCGAATGCGCTGCAATCCGCGACGGAAGGATTTCGAATGCGCGGTCAGAATGGCGCAGCCGGCCAGAAGCGGGCCCACGCCGACGAGCGGGATGGGCACCGGCATGGCCGTGACCACCGCGCCGATGACGACGAAGGTCCAACCGAAAGCGACGAAGACGATCCTGCGCATGCTGCTTGCCCGACGGCCCCTATATGGGCGCTCCGAAGCCCGCGTACAACGGTTTGACCGTACACCGGCCGCCGCTTACCATCGGTTAATCGATGTCCGTAAAACGCGGGTATTCTCGTGAAATTCTACAACTCCATCGGGCCGAACCCGCGTGTCGTACGCATGTTCATGGCCGAAAAAGGCCTTTCGATTCCGTTCCAGGAGGTCGACCTCCTCGCGGGCGAGAATCGCAAGCCCGAGCACCTTTCCCGCAATCCGCACGGCCAGATGCCCACGCTCGAGCTCGATGACGGGCGCTGTGTGAGCGAGATCACCGCGATTTGCGAATATCTTGAGGACACTCATCCCAAGCCGGCCCTGATAGGATCGACGCCCGAGGAAAAGGCCGAGGCCAGGATGTGGACGCGCCGCGTCGATCTCAACATCTGCGAGCCGATGGCCAATGGCTTCCGCTTCAGCCAAGGACTGCGCCTCTTCAAGGACCGCATCCTTTGCGTTCCGGAGGCGGCGGACGGGCTCAAGCGCATGGCGCAGGACCGGCTTAAATGGCTCGACGGCCAGATCGCCGGCAGGGAGTGGATCTGCGGATCGCGATTTTCGCTCGCCGACATCGTTCTTTTCTGCTTCCTCGATTTCGGGACCCAGGTGGGTCAGCCGCTCAACGAAGACAACCGCAACGTCATGGCCTGGTTCGGGCGCGTCAAGGCGCGACCCTCGGCCGCGGCGTAGTCGCGCCGGCGCGGGCGGCGTTAGACTTGCGCCGATTCGAGGCGCAGATGGAACTGGCGCGTA
>DASZRM010000205.1:0-11566 GCA_035549135.1 Rhizomicrobium sp.
CGCATGTCGAACATCTCTTTGGGCGTGCAGCGGATGGACGAGGTGACGAGCCTGAGCCCCCTCGTCACGATCTCCTCGCTCGGCTCCTTGTGCTCGGCGACGATGACGATGGTCGGCTTTCCGAGCGCGTTGCGCGGATCCTGGTTCGGCGCCTTCTTAAGTCCGCGCGTCACCATCAGCCGGATGTGGACGCCGCTATGCATTGCGTTGGCCTCGACCGTCCGGCGCAGCGCCGCGGTCATTTCTTCAGGCGTGAGTCCGATGTCGAGCGCGATGGCGCGCGCGCCCTCATAGAGCCGGTCGAGATGGGCCTTCAGGAACAGCAAGGCGCCGCGATGCAGTCGGATGCCCTCCCACACCCCGTCGCCCAGCACGAACCCCGCGTCGAAGACAGAAACTTTCGCCTCGCCGCGCGGCACGAGCGCGCCGTTCAGATAGATGAGCACGGCCTCGTTTCTGGGATCGGCGGCAAAGTCCTGACTTCCGGCCAATTTTTCCTCGCTTTGCGGGCGCGCCCCGAAGCTAGGCGATTTGCAGTCTTAACGGAATCGGCCGCGGGAGCGGCATTTCGCCGATCGGCCCGCCCAAGGGGGCAACAAATGCAAAAGGGGCCAAGTCGCCCGGTAACCCCGTTGCGAGTCGGCGCCAGTTTTGAGCATTATAGGGTCGGTCGCGCCGTCCGGAGCCGGACCGGCGGACGCGCATCGTTGCTTCATCCGGCAGGCGCGGCATCGGCACGAATGGCAAATTTCGACAATGGCGGTTCGGGATCTCTGGCAAGGGCTTCCGTCAAGGGCACCGTTAAGTGGTTCAACGCTACCAAGGGCTATGGCTTCGTAACGCTTGAGGATGGAGTCGACGCGTTCTGTCACGCCTCGGCGCTCTCCGCGCTCGGCGCGCCGAACCTCCAGCAAGGCACAACCATAGTCTGCGACCTGCAAAATTCTCCGCGCGGTCTGCAGGTGGTGACTGTGCACAGCATCGATCCGAGCACTGCCGATCCCTCTCCGCCCCGCCGGCCGCGCCGAGACTTCGGCGACGGCGGCGACTTTGGCGGCGGCGACCGTTTCGGCGGCGATCGGTTCGGCGGCGGCAGAGGCGGACACGATCGCTTCAGCAGCGGCTATCGCCAGCGCGAGTCCGCGCCGAGTGGGCCGATGATGGAGGGAAAGGTAAAGTTCTTTAACGATCAAAAAGGCTTCGGCTTCGTCATGCCGGACGGCGGCGGCGGCGATGTCTATATGCACGCCAGCGCGCTTCGCCGCTCCGGCGTGCAGGTGCTTGAGCCGGAGCAGCGCATCCGCTTCTGCACCCGCCAGGGCAATAAGGGCGTCGAGGTCGACCGGATCGAGCTCATCTGAGCCGCGGAGACGCTCGCCTTTTACTAGTTTTTATCCCTACCGGCCGCGCAGCCCGGCGTTGCGCCCGCGGCGCGCTCTCGCGCCTTGAAGGCGCGGAAACCGAACTTATATAGGTTCGATCTATATCGGATCAATATAGGGCCGGGACCGGGGCGATGGACGTCCGCACGATCTGCTTGGGCATTCTCACGCGCGGCGACGCGACGGGCTATGAAATCAAGACCTTGTTCGAAAACGGGGGCTATCAGCATTTCGTCGACGCGAGCTTCGGCTCGATCTATCCCGCGCTCAACCGGCTGACCGACGAAGGCTTGGTCAGGGTGCGCGCCGAGGCGCAGGAAAAACGTCCCGACCGCAAAGTCTATTCGATCACCCAGGCCGGGCGCAGCGCGTTCATCGCCTCGCTGCTCAAGCCGCCGGCCGAAGACCGTCACCGCTCGCCCTTCGTGTTCGCGATGTTGTTCAGCGATCTTCTGCCGCCGGCGCGCGTGGCGGCGATGATCGAGAGCTATATCGCGCAGACCGAATCGAGGCTGGCGCAGTTGAGGGAAAGCAACAGCCGCGCGAAAACGAGGGGCGAGGCGTTTGCAAACGGCCTTGGGCGCGCCATGTACGAGGCAGCGCTGAAATTCCTGAAACAACAACGAACCGCGTTCGAGGCCGCCGAGGCGGTCGCCGCAGAGTAGCGAGACGAGACGATGCCAAAGCGCCTGATGGCCGCAATAGACGCGCTGTACAACCGCCTGATGCCGCGCTTCTGGCTGGCGATGAAGCCGCGCTATCAATGGGCGTTCGGAATCCTGATCGCGGCGACGCTGTGGATCGGGTCGAGCGCGATCTTCCATCCGCACACCAATCTCAGCGCCGAGAGCGCCGAGGCCAAGGCGAACGACGCAGTCCCGCTGGTGCAGGTCGCCAATCTGGTGGCTCAGCCGCGCAACGCGACCGTCGTCGTGCAGGGACGAACCCAGGCGCTGCACGCGGTCGACGTGCGCGCCCAGGTCGACGGCGTGGTCAAAGCGATCCATTTCGACAAGGGCCAAAAGGTCAAGGCCGGCGACATTCTGTGCGAGATCGACGTCAACGACCGCGGCGCCAAGGTGGCGCAGATGAACGCGATGGTGGCCCAGACCGGCAAGGAGCTGGAGGTCGCACAGGAGCTCTACAAGCAGGGATTCCGCTCCAAGACGCAGCTCGCCCAGGCTGAGGCCGCCTATGAAGCGGCCAAGGCCGGCGCGGCGACGATGAACATCGAGCTCGCCGACACCAAGATCCGCGCACCCTTCGACGGCTATGTCGACGACCGCTATGTCGACGTCGGCGACTACATGCGCGCCGGCGATAAATGCGAGATGGTCTACGCGCCCGAACCGTTCCTGGCGGTGGGGGCGGTCTCCGAGCAGGATGTGGGGCAGATCACGGTGGGCGACCCAGCGACCGCCAAGCTCGTCACGGGCGAGACGGTGGAAGGAAAGGTCCGCTTCGTCGGCGACCGCGCCGATCCGACCACCCGCACCTTCCGTATCGAGGTCGAACTTCCCAATGCCGACAATGCCTTGCGCGACGGAGTGAGCGCCGATATCCGCATTCCGGTCAAACGCGTGGCCGCCGTCCATATTTCGCCCGGAATCCTGGTCTTGAATGACGCGGGCGTGGTCGGCGTGCGCATCGTGGAGCGGGGCGTCGTGCATTTCATGCCGGTGCAGATCGTCTCGGACGGTCCCGACGGCATGTGGATCGCGGGCCTGCCCAAGCAGGTAAGCGTCATTACGGTCGGCCAAGAGTTCGTCGTCGAGGGCGAGCGCGTGACGGCGGTTGCCGAGAAGAGCGGAGAGGCCTCGTGAGCCGAATTGTCGATTGGGCGGTGAACAACACCCGCGTCGTTCTGGCGCTGATCGCTGTCGTCCTGGTCGCCGGCGTCATCGCCTTCAATTCCATCCCCAAGGAAGCCCAACCGGACATTCCGATCCCCATTCTGATCGTCCAAGTCTCCTATCCCGGCATCAGTCCCGAAGACAGCGAGCGACTGCTGGTCAAGCCGCTCGAGACCTATCTGCGCTCGGTGGAAGGCCTCAAGACGATGACCGCCCGCGCCTATTCCGGCACGGCGGTGATCATCCTGGAGTTCGACGTCAACTTCCAGAAGCAGAAGGCCCTCGAAGACGTGCGGGCGCAGGTGGAGGAGGCGCGCGGGTTTCTGCCGCCGGAAGCGGATCCGCCGACGGTCAACGAAATCAATATCGCCCAGCAACCCGTCATCTCGGTGGCGCTCTACGGCGACGTGCCTGACCGCACGCTGCTCAAGCTCGCCCGCAACCTCAAGGACCAGATAAAGCTCGTTCCCAGCGTGCTCGACGTCGACATCGACGGCGACCGCAAGGAAATGCTGGAGATCGACATCGATCCGGCCAAGCTCGAAAGCTTCGGCATCTCGCAACAGGAGATGTTCAACGCCGTCTCCAACAACAACAGGCTGATCGCTGCCGGCCTGATCGACACCGGTCATGGCAGCTTCGCCGTCAAGGTGCCGGGCGTCATCCGCAACGCCAGCGATCTTCTCAATCTGCCGATCCGCTCGACCCAGAACGCCACCGTGACGCTGGGCCAGGTGGCGCAGGTCCATCGCACCTTTTACGACGCCACCACCTACGCCAGGGTCAACGGCCAGCCGACGATTTCCCTCGACGTCTCAAAGCGCATCGGCGCGAACATCATCGCCAACAACGAGGCGGTGCGGGCCATCGTCGAGAAGGCGCAGAAGACCTGGCCCTCCGGCATCCACATCACCTATCTGTTCGACGAGTCGACCGACATCCGCGACATGCTCGGCTCGCTGTCGGATTCAATCATCCTCGCCGTCATCCTGGTGATGATCATCATCGTCGGCGCGCTCGGCCTGCGCGCGGGGCTGCTTGTCGGCGTCGCGATACCGACCTCGTTCCTGATGGCGTTCATGGTGCTGAACGGCCTCGGCATGTCGCTGAACGAGATGATCATGTTCGGCATGCTGCTGGCGGTCGGCATCCTGGTCGACGGGGCGATCATCGTGGTCGAATACGCCGACCGGAAAATGACCGAGGGTTTCTCGCCCAAGGACGCCTTCGCGCAAGCGGCGCGGCGCATGTTCTGGCCCGTGGTGAGCGCGACCGCCACCATGATCGGCGCGTTCCTGCCCATGCTTCTGTGGCCGGGAATTCCGGGCAAGTTCATGAGCTATTTTCCGATCACGCTGATCATCATCCTGTCCGCTTCGATGGTCGTGGCGCTGATCTTCCTGCCGGTCATCGGCGGCATGTTCGGCCGGCCTCCGCCGCGCGACGAGCGCCACGAAAAGGCGATCGAGGCCTCCGAAACCGGAGACTGGCGCGAGATTCCCGGCGTCACGGGCTGGTACGCCCATCTTGCCGAGAGGCTGACGCGCTATCCCTCGCGCGTGATCTGGGGCGCAGCGGGCATGGTGGTCGCCGTGATCACGCTGTTCGCCTTCTTCAACCACGGCACCATCTTCTTCGCCGACCAGGATCCGGACTACCTGCGCGTCTACGTCTCGGCGCGCGGCAACCTGTCGGCGAACGAAAAGCGCGACATCGTCATGGGCATCTCCAAGATCGTCCAGGACGTGAATGGCATCCGCGCGGTCTACGCCAGCTCCGGCGGCCAGGGCAATTCGCTCAACAGCAATGGCGGCGAGCCGGTGGACAATATCGGCCATCTCGGCATCGAGTTGAAGGACTATCGCCAGCGCCGCAAGGGCAAGGTGATCGCCGACGAGATTCGCGCCAAGACCTCGCACATTCCGGGCGTGCATGTGGAAGTGCGCGAACAACAGGGCGGGCCTTCGAGCGGCAAGGACGTGATGATCGACGTCAGCTCCGACGACTACGAGACGCTGGCGCAGGTGACGTCGGCGATCCGCTCCCATATGGACAAGATGAAGACGCTGCGCGACGTCGAGGACACCCGTCCGCTCCCCGGCATCGAATGGGACCTCGACATCAATCGCGCGGTGGCGAGCCGCTTCGGCGCCAACGCGCAGTCGATCGGCACCGCCGTCGAGCTCGTGACCAACGGGATCCTGGTCGGCAAGTTCAGGCCCGACGATTCCACCGATGAGGTTGACATCCGCGTGCGCTACCCGAGCGCCGCGCGCGGCATTCATGCGCTCGACAATCTACGCGTCGCCACCAACGACGGCACGATGGTGCCGATCAGCAACTTCGTCACCATGCGGCCGGCGCAGCAGGTCAACTCCATCGAGCGCGTGGACGCGCACCGCGTCTATCACGTGCGCGCCAACGTCAAGACCGGCGTCAACGCCAATGCGGAGATCTCCAAGATCCAATCCTGGATTGCGGCGCAGCATTTCCCGGACAGCGTGCGAGTCGCCTTCAAGGGAGGCGCGGAGGAGCAGGACGAATCGCAATCCTTCCTCGGCGTCGCGGCGGCGCTGGCGCTGTTCCTGATCGCGCTCGTGCTGCTCATGCTGTTCAACAGCTTCTATCACGCCGCGCTGATCCTGGTGGCGGTGGTGCTCGCCATGATCGGCACGCTGCTGGGCATGGTGGTGATGGGCCAGTCCTTCTCGATCATCATGTCGGGAACCGGAATGCTGGCGCTCGCCGGCATCGTGGTGAACCACAACATTGTGCTCATCGACACGTTCCATCGCCTGCGCGACTCCGGCATGGAGCCGATCGAGGCGGTGATCCGCTCGAGCGCGCAGCGTCTGCGGCCGGTGTTCCTGACCACGATCACCGCAATCGGAGGCCTTCTGCCGATGATGTTCGCGATCGAAATCAACTTCGCCTCGCGCGAGGTGACGATCGGCGGGCCGAACGGGTTGATGTGGGTGCAGCTGTCGACGGCGATCGTCTTCGGCCTCGCCTTCTCGAAGATGATCACGCTCGGCCTCGTGCCGGCGATGCTCGCCCTGCCCTACCGCATGCGCGAGCGCGGCCACGGCTTCGTGTGGGCGCTGAGCGGCGTCTGGCGCGGCATCGCCGGAGCGGTGCTGGCGCCGGCGAGGCTCATCCGGCGCAGGCGCGGCGCGGCGCCGCAGCCGGCGGAGTGATCACTTCGCCGGCGCGCCCTCGCCGGCGCGCAGAACGCCCGGCGCCACGTCCGGGTCGTTCTCGACCTCTTTGAGCTTTTCGCGCGCGGCGGCGGCTTCCTTCTGCTTGTTCCACATCGCCGCATACTGGCCGCCCAGCGCCAGAAGCTCGGAGTGGCGGCCGCGCTCGACGATTTCGCCGTGATCGAGGACCAGAATCTCGTCGGCGTCGATCACGGTGGAAAGCCGGTGCGCGATCACCAGCGTGGTGCGATTGCGCGAGACTTCCTGCAGCGCGCCCTGGATTTCGCGCTCGGTGTGGGTGTCGAGCGCCGACGTCGCCTCGTCCAGCAATAGTATCGGCGGATTCTTGAGGATCGTGCGCGCGATCGCCACGCGCTGCTTTTCGCCGCCGGAGAGCTTCAGCCCGCGCTCGCCGACCATGGAGTCGTAGCCGAGCGGCAGCTCGACGATGAACTTGTCGATCTGCGCCATGCGCGCCGCTTCCTTGATCTCGGCCTCGTTGGCGCCAATGCGGCCGTAGGCGATGTTGTAGCGAACCGTGTCGTTGAACAGCACGGTGTCCTGCGGGACGATGCCGATGACGGCGCGAAGGCTTTCCTGCGTCACGTCGCGGATGTCCTGCCCGTCGATCGTCACGCTGCCGGACTTGATGTCGTAGAAGCGATAGAGAATGCGCGAAATGGTCGACTTGCCGGCGCCCGAGGGCCCGACCACCGCGACGGTCTTTCCCGCCGGCACGGTGAAGCTCACGCCCTTGAGCACCGTGCGCTGCGGCTCATAGGCGAAGACGACATTGTCGAAGCGGATTTCGCCCCGCCCCACGGCCAGCGGCTTTGCTCCGGGCTTGTCCTTCACCTCCTGCGGCTGATTGAGAAGGCGGAACATGGCCTCCATGTCGACCAGAGCCTGGGTGATTTCCCGATAGACGGTGCCAAGCAGATTGAGCGGCAGATAGAGCTGGATGAGAATAGCGTTGGCGGCCACCAGCGTGCCAACGGTGAAGCGCCCCGCTCCGATGCCTCGCGCCGCCAGCGCCATCACGACCCCGAGACCGACGGCCATGATCAGCGCCTGGCCGGTGTTCAGCACCGAAAGCGAAATCTGCGCCTGGATCGAGGCGCGCGAATATTTCTCCATCGACTTGTCGAAGCGCCGCGTCTCGTGGGCCTCGTTGTTGAAGTACTTGACGGTCTCGTAGTTGAGCAGACTGTCCACCGCCTTGGTGTTGGCGTCCTGATCGCTCTGGTTCATGTCGCGGCGGAACTGGATGCGCCAGCGCGTGATGGCGAAGGTGAACCACACATAGGCGACCACCATCGCGACCGTCACCGCCGCAATGACCAGGTCGAGCTTTTCGAACAGGATGACCGCGTAAAAGACCAGAAGCAGGATCGTCGGGAAGATGCTGAACAGCGCGAATGACAGGAGCGTGTCGATCCCCTTGGTGCCGCGCTCGATCACCCGCGACAACCCGCCGGTCTTGCGCTCCAGATGGAACCGCAGCGACAGCGTGTGGACATGCGCGAACGTCGAGACCGCGACCTCGCGCATTGCGTGGTACTGCACTTTGGCGAACACGCCGTCGCGCAATTGCGCGAAGGCCTGCAGCAGGATTCGCGATACGGTGTAAGCGGCGATCCAGGCGAAAGCCGCGCCCATCGCGACCTCAGCCGGAGTCTTGGCGAGCGCGTCCACCGCCCAGCCATAGAACAACGGCGATACGCTCGTGGCGGAGGTGGCCAGCAGCAGGAAGAACACCGCCGCGGCGACCCTCAATCTCAGCTCCGGCCTGCCTTTCGGCCAGAGATAAGGCATCAGCATCCACAGCGGCCTGAAGGACGGAGCGCCATCGCCCTCCTCGACGACCGATCTGGCCATCAACCGCCCCACACGCCCGGCACAAAGGCCAGGAAGCCCAGGATCGTCGCCGCGACGGCGATGACGGCGAGGACAATGAGCCAGCGGGGCAAACGCATCTCCGTGAGGGTGGTCTTGGCGAGCGAACCTGTTTAGGAAGAAGGCGCGCCGGCCGCAACCCCGATGGAAACATGGACGATAGCAAGCCCGCCATCTGCGTGTTCTGCGGTTCCTCGCATGGCGCCGATGCGCGTTACGCGGAGGCGGCGCGAAGCCTCGGACGGCTGATCGGCGAGAACGGATTCAGTCTCATCTTCGGCGGCGGCTATGTGGGATTGATGGGCGAGGTCGCCCACGCGGCGCGCATGGCCGGAGCGGGCGTCACCGGCGTGCTGCCGGAATTCCTCCGCCACATCGAGCCGCCTGCCGAAGGCGAGGAAAAGATCGTCATCACCCCGGATCTGTTCGAGCGCAAGAAGCTGATGCTGCGCGCCGCGGACGGCTTCATCGCCCTGCCCGGCGGGCTCGGCACGCTCGACGAATTCTTCGAGGTGATGACCTCCATTCAGCTCGATGTCTTCCGAAAGCCCCTCGTCCTGCTCGACGTCGGCGGCTATTTCGATGCGCTCGAGTCCTTGATCGCCCACATTGTCAGGCAGGGTTTCGCCGGCTCCCGCGCCACGGAGCTCTTCCGGCGCGCGGAAACACCGGACGAAGCGGTGGCGATCGTCTCACGGGCGCTCGGCCGCGCGCCCCAGCCTTAGCCGCAGCACCGGTCCCTCCAGCGCCACCAGCGCCAGCGCCGACCAGACGCAGCCGAAGGTGATCGCGTCAATGCGCGTGAACGGCTCGCCCAGCAAGGCGGTCGCCACGATCAGCGTGATCGACGGGGCGATATATTGAAGGAACCCCAGCGTCGTCATGCGCACGCGCCGCGCCCCGGCGGCGAACATGGCCAGCGGAATGGCGGTCACGGGCCCGCCGGCGACAAGCAGCGCGTCGCGAAGCGGATGGGCGGCCGAGAGCGCGCTCACCCCCGTATAGGTCCAATAGAGAATAAGGCCCAGAGTCACCGGAAACATCAGAATGGTTTCGACCGTCAGCCCGTCGAGCGCGTCCACCGGCGTCATCTTCCGGATGAAGCCGTAGAAGCCGAAGCTGAGCGCCAGAGACGGCGCGATCCAGGAAAGCCCCCCGAGCTCGACCCCCTGCATCACGACCGCGACCGCCGCAAGGGCGATCGCCGCGACCCGCAAAGCCGAGATCTTCTCGCGCAGCAACAGCACGCCGAGCGCCATCGAGACCAGCGGGGTCAGATAATAGCCGAGGCTCGATTCCACCAGCTGATGGGTCGAGACGCTCCAGATATAGATGGTCCAGTTGACGGCGATGAGCACGCTCGACGCGGCAAGCGCCGCCAGCACGCGGGGCCGCGCGGCGATGGCGCGCAGCGATTGCATCCGCCCTCGCGCCGCGGTGACGCCGAGCGCGAAAAGCGCCCCCCACAGAATGCGATGGGTCGTGATCTGGAACGGCGATACGTCGGCCAGCAGCGCCCAGTAGAGCGGCGCCACGCCCCACAGCGCATAGGCTCCGCCGGCGTAGAGCGCGCCGAGCGCCTCGTCGCGGTGTTCGTGAACCTCGCCCATCGAGGCAATCTATCCTTTGGCGCGCGCGCGTCGCCGCACGGTTCTGCAAACCGGCCATGCTTTGCGTTCATCGCCGGGACCTGAGATTCTTTCCGCATTCGGCGGCGCGGCGCTGCGGGAGCGGTCGCCGCCGGCAGGACGCGGGTTATCGCTTGACCTCCCAGCTCGTTCCGGCGGGGCCGTCTTTGAGCAAAATCCCTTTGGCGAGCAATTCGTCGCGGATGCGGTCGGCCTCCTTGAAGTCCTTCGCCTTGCGCGCGGCGTTGCGCGCCTGGATCGCATCGGCGATGTCCTTCGGATCCACCGGGGGACGCGCGGCGATGCGTTCCTGCACGTTGGAGAATCCAAGCAGCCCGAGACCGCCTGCGAGCTCGTGGTCGGGGGCCCTGTGCAATTCCGCAATGGCCTGAGGCGTATTGAGATCGTCCGCCAGAGCCTCGAGGAACGCCCGTCCGACCGGGGGATCGGCCAGCGGCTCCGTCGTGGCATACCATTTTTCCAACGTGTTCCAGCTCTCCTTCATGCCCGCGACAGTCCAGTCCATGGGCTGGCGGTAATGCGTGCGCAGCATGTTGAAGCGCAGCACCTCGCCCGGCCAATCCTTCAGCAGCTCGTTGATCGTCACGAAATTGCCGAGGCTTTTCGACATCTTCTCGCCTTCGACATTCAGAAAGCCGTTGTGCAGCCAATAGCGCGCGAGCGCGCGGCCATGATGGGCGCATTCCGACTGCGCGATCTCGTTCTCGTGATGGGGAAAGACGAGGTCGATGCCGCCGCCATGGATGTCGATGGTTTCGCCCATCGTGGATTCGATCATCGCCGAGCATTCGAGATGCCATCCCGGCCGTCCGCGGCCCCAGGGCGACTCCCATCCCGGCGTCCGCTCGTCCGACGGCTTCCACAGGACGAAATCCATCGGGTCTTCCTTGTAGGGCGCCACGTCCACGCGTGCGCCGGCCAGCATGTCGTCGGTGCTGCGGCGCGCGAGCTTGCCGTAATCGGCCTTCTTCTTTACGCGGAACAGAACATGCCCCTCTGCCGCATAGGCGCAGCCTTCCGCGATCAGCCGCTCTGTCATGGCGATCATCTGCGGCACGTTCTCGGTCGCGCGGGGCATGAAGGTCGGCTCGAGGCAGTTCAGCGCCGCCACGTCCTCGCGGTAAATTCCGTAAGTCTCTTCGGTCAGCTCGCGCAGCACGTCGAGGATCGGCGCGTTGCGTCCCAAAGCGCGTTCCTGCGCGCGCGCGTTGATCTTGTCATCGATGTCGGTGATGTTGCGCACATAGGTGACATGGCCCTGCCCATAGATGTGGCGCAGCAGGCGGAACAGCACGTCGAACACAATCGCCGGCCGCGCATTACCGATATGGGCGTAGTCATAGACCGTCGGCCCGCACACATACATGCGGACGTTCTTCGGATCGATCGGGACGAAATCCTCCTTCGTCCGCGTGAGCGTGTTGTAAAGGCGAAGCTGGGTCATGACGGTCTTCTTACACGATTCCGACCTCCCCTTGAGGGAGGGCTGAAAAATTCGGGCCAGGCGCAGCATTTTTCGGGGAGAGGCCGCTGCGCGGCCACATTCCGAATTGCCTTGCAATTCGACCCTCCCTCAAGGGAAGGCC
>DASZRM010000206.1:0-20215 GCA_035549135.1 Rhizomicrobium sp.
AAGCCCGGCCATGGTGAGGTTGGGGCAGGTTGACCCAAGTTGGGGCGGAGGTTGACTGAACCGTGTACCAAGCCTAAAACCCGGCCGCTTTCCGGAAGCCCTTAGGACTTCCGGTCCCCCGCCCGGCGCGGGGGATCGCCCTCAGGCAGCGCAGGTGCGCCCCCTGGGGCGTTCGGCGTTTGGTTTCCTCTCCCGCAAACGGGGAGGAAAATGGTGGTGGATGTTCGACTCTCTTCAGCAGCGCCTGGGCGCAACTTTCGACCGGCTCAGAGGGCGCGGCGCGCTCAGCGAGGCCGATGTCGAGGAGGGGCTGAAGGACATTCGCACGGCCCTCATCGAGGCCGATGTCGCGCTGCCGGTGGTCAAGGACTTCATCGACCGCGTGCGCCCGCGCGCCATCGGCGAGGAAGTCATCCGCTCCGTCACGCCGGGTCAGCAAGTCGTCAAGATTGTCCACGACGCGCTGGTGGAGACGCTGGGCAGCGAGAATGCGGCGCTCGATACCGGCGCGCCGCCCGCGCCGATCCTGATGGTCGGCCTTCAGGGTTCGGGCAAGACGACGACCTCGGCCAAGCTCGGCCTGATGCTCACCACGCGCGAGAAGAAAAAGGTCCTGATGGCCTCGCTCGACGTTTCGCGCCCCGCCGCCATGGAGCAGTTGCGCGTGCTCGGCGAGCAGGCCGGCGTCGCCACGCTTCCCATCGTCGCCGGGCAGGACCCGGTCGCGATCGCCCGGCGCGCGATGGCGAGCGCAAAGGTCGGCGGCTACGACGTCCTCATCCTCGACACCGCCGGCCGCCAGCACATCGACGAGCAGCTGATGGGCGAGGTGGCGCAGATCAGGGCGCAGGTGAATCCGCACGAGACCCTGCTGGTCGCGGATTCGCTCACCGGCCAGGACGCGGTGAACATCGCCAAGAGCTTCAACGCGCGCGTGCCGCTCAGCGGCATCATCCTCACACGTGCCGACGGCGATGCGCGCGGGGGCGCGGCGCTGTCGATGCGCGCGGTCACCGGCGCGCCGATCAAGTTCCTGGGCGTGGGCGAAAAGCTCGACGCGCTCGAGCCCTTCCATCCCGCGCGAGTGGCCAGCCGCATCCTCGACATGGGCGACGTGGTCAGCCTGGTGGAAAAGGCGGCCGAGACCATCGACAGGGAAAAGGCCGAGAAGCTCGCGGCCAGGATGAAGAAGGGGTCGTTCGACATGAACGATCTCGCGGAGCAGCTGAAGCAGATGAAGAAGCTCGGCGGCATGCAGGGCGTGCTGTCGATGCTGCCGGGCGTCGGCAAGATCAAGGGCCAGCTCGATGCCGCCGGCCTCGACGACAGGATCCTCACCCGCCAGGAAGCGATCATCTCCTCGATGACGAGGCAGGAGCGCAGCGATCCCGACGTCATAAACGGCTCGCGGCGCAAGCGCATCGCGATGGGCGCCGGCGTCGAGGTGAGCGAAGTAAACAAGCTCCTGAAAATGCACCGCCAGATGTCCGACGTGATGAAGAAGATGGGCAAGGGCGGGCGCGCGATGCAGGGCCTCGCCTCCATGTTCGGCGGCGGCGGCGGAATGCCGCCGGGAATACCCGGCGGAAGACGGTGACGGTTTCAACGAAGGAAAAATGAGATGGCACTGAAAATCAGACTGGCGCGCGGCGGAGCGAAAAAGCGGCCGCACTACAACATCGTGATTGCGGACTCGCGCTCGCCGCGCGACGGTCGCTTTATCGAGAAGATCGGATTCTACAATCCGCTGCTGCCTCGCGACCATGCGGACCGCATCAAGCTCGATCTCGAAAAGGCCAAGGCCTGGATCGCCAAGGGCGCGGTGGCGTCCGACCGGGTGCACCGGTTCCTTTCGGACGCCGGCGTGGTCAAGGCGCGCGCACACAACAATCCCAAGAAGGCGCAGCCCAAGAAGAAGGCGCAGGAGCGCGCCGCCGCCGCCGCCAAGGCCGCGGAGTCCGCTGAGGCGCCTGCCGCCCAATAGGGTTTGTCATCCCCGGCGAGCATCGCGTGCAAAGCAGGCGATGCGAGGGAAGGGGACCCAACTTGGATATCGCGAGTCCAGTTTCTCCAAGTCGGGTTCCCTTCCCCTTCGCGGCACTGTCGGGTCGCTCGGCCGGGAATGACAATGTGGGAGAGCAATGCCCAAAGATGTCCTCCTAGCCGCAATCGTCGGCGCGCACGGCCTGAAGGGTGAGGTGCGGGTGAAGGCCTTCACCGAAACGCCCGACAGCCTTGCGCGCTATAGCCGGCTGCATGCAAAGGACGGCCGAACGTTTACGCTGACCCATGCCAAGGCCGCCAAGTCCGGCGAAGCGATCGTGACCTTCGCCGAAGTGGTCGACCGCAACGCCGCGGAGTCGCTTCGGGGGCTCGAACTCTTCGTGCCGCGCGATCGGATGCCGAGGCCGGGCGAGAACGAATACTATCACGCCGATCTCATCGGGCTCGCCGCGATGGATGAGGCCGACCGGGTGATCGGGAAGGTCAGGGCGATCCACAATTTCGGCGCAGGCGACGTGATCGAAATCGAGCGCGGCGACGGCGACACGCTGATGCTGCCCTTCGCGCGCGATTTCGTGCCGGTGGTCGATCTTGCGGCCCGGCGTCTCGTCGTCGCACAACCCCAAGAGGTCGAAACCGGCGAAAGGAAGCACGGTTCATGAGCGAATTGACGTTCCGCACCGCGACCGAAGAGGATCTCCACGCGATCATCGCGCTTCTCTCCGACGACGAGCTCGCGGAGAACCGGGAGAAGCCCCTCGACGGCGATCGCGTCGCCGAGGAATACGCGCGGGCGTTCGCGGCGATGCAGGGCGAGCGATTCAATCATATGCTGATCGCGGAGGCGGACGGGAAGGTGGTGGCGGCGCTGCAGCTAGTCTATGTGCCGGGCCTTTCGCGGCGCGGGGCCACGCGCGCCATCATCGAGTCCGTGCGCGTCGCCTCCGACGCTCGCGGGCGGAATGTCGGAACGGCCATCATGAAGGAGGCGATCCGCCGCGCCAAGGAAGCCGGCTGCGCGCTGGTGCAGTTGACGTCCGACACGCGGCGCACGCGCGCCCATCTATTCTATCGCCGTCTCGGTTTCGAGCAGAGTCACTTCGAGTTCAAGAAGCAGCTGTGAGCTGGCATTCGACCGTCCTGACGCTCTTTCCGGAGATGTTTCCGGGACCGCTCGAGGCATCTCTGATCGGCAAGGCGCGGCGGAAAGACCTTTGGTCGCTCGAGGTGCGCGACATCCGCGAGCACGGGATCGGCAAGCATCGCACCGTCGACGACACGCCGGCAGGCGGAGGCCCCGGCATGGTCATGCGCGCCGACGTGGCCTGCGCGGCGATCGACGCCGTAGAGCGTGGCGGCCGTCCGCTCATCTATCTCTCTCCGCGCGGCGCACGGCTGACCCAGTCGCGGGTGAGGTCGCTGAGCGAGGGTCCCGGCGTTATCCTGCTCTGCGGCCGCTTCGAAGGGCTCGACGAGCGGGCGATCGAAGCTCGGCGGCTCGAGGAGATCAGTCTCGGCGACTTTGTCCTGGCGGGCGGCGAGATCGCGGCCATGGCCCTGATCGAGGCGGCGGTCCGGTTGATCCCCGGCGTCCTCGGCGATGAGGCCTCCCCAGCGGAGGAAAGCTTCAGCCGCGGGCTTCTCGAATACCCGCAATACACCCGTCCCCAGAGCTTTGAGGGGCGGGACATTCCAGAGGTTCTCTTGGGCGGCAATCATGCCGAAATCGCCAGATGGCGGCGGGAAGCCGCGGAAAAGCTTACGAAAACAAGGCGTCCGGACCTGTGGACCCCCTATGAAAAGTCCGGCAGCTAGGCTATACGCCCCGGCTTCGCGACGACTTTCTGCCTGACGGAGACCGCCCCATGGACCTGCTCAAACAGCTCGAAGCCGAGCAGATGAAGGCGATCCGCCCGAAGTCCCATCCCGAATTCCGCCCCGGCGACACGCTGAAGGTCAACGTCAAGGTGGTCGAGCAGACCTATGACGAAAAGGCCAAGCAGATGAAGACGCGCGAGCGCATCCAGGCCTTCGAGGGCGTGTGCATTGGCCGCCAGGGCGAGGGCCTCAACGAGAGCTTCACCGTGCGCAAGATCTCCTATGGCGAAGGCGTGGAGCGCGTGTTCCCCGTCTACTCGCCGCTGGTCGATTCCGTGCAGGTGGTGCGCAAGGGAAAAGTGCGCCGCGCCAAGCTCTATTATCTGCGCGGACGGCGCGGCAAGTCCGCCCGAATCGCCGAGCGCCAGGAAGGCGCCGCCGAAGAGGCGCAGGCCTGAGCCTTCGCCCTATCGCCTGCGCGCGCCGAGCTTGGCCGCCTTGCGCAGGGTTTCGTCGATGCGTGTCTGCCAGCCTGGCCCGGTCTTGCGGAAATAGGCGAGCACGTCCTGCGAGAGCCTGAGATGCACCGACTTCTTCGGCGCCGCGGATTTTGGCCGTCCCGGCTTTGTAAGCGCGCCGCGCGCGGGACGAATGACCGCATCGCCGCGGGCGTATTCGGCGCGATCGAGCGCCTCGTAGGTCAGCTCGGGCATCTCCTCAAAGCCTTTCGCTGTAAGCACATGGAAGTCCGCCTTCGCCCAGTCGGCGCGCGATTTTCGCTTTCTCTCGCTCATTGCGCTCCCTCGTCGAAATCGCATGCCGCGCACGGCCTCAGGCGTCCAAACCACCAGAACCAGACATCCGGCGAGATGGCCGCAGGGTTGGAATCTCAGCTCGCCTAGTCCGATCGATCGTCCAGTTGAGCATGGCTGGGACCGCCAAGCACGAATTCCGCGTCGGCGAAGTCGAGCCATCGCTCGCGCAGGGCTTTCGCCCGTTTCGCAGGATCGAAACCGATCTTCATTTATGTGGCCACATAAATTCGGGAAAATCAAGAATTCCGAGTGTCCTTGCGCAATATCGTGTTCCCGTTTTGCGGGAAGCGCGGGTCGGCGGCCGCGGCGCGCGGCTTCCGCCGGCCAGCGGCGATGGCGCTCAAATGGCGACTCCAGGCGGATTTCCGCACATCATTCTTTCGGCGACTCGGCGCCGTCCAATGGCAATGCGCTTGAAATGCCGTAAAATAAGGCTCGTTTGTGATTCTCTTTTTCCTATGAGGAAACCAATGGCCACTCCCGCATCCGCTCCCGGCGCAGCCGCCGCCGCGAAGCCCAAGACCGTGACGCTGTCGACCAAGCAGCTCGCTTACGAAATGGCGGACAAGCAGAAGCTGACGCACAAGCAGGGCGCAGCGATCATGGACGATCTCGTCACGCTGATGACCAAGCACCTGAAGAAGGGCGAGCGCATCCGCATCAACGGACTGGGCATCCTGCAGGTGCGCAAGCGGCCCGCGCGCATGGGCCGCAATCCCGCAACCGGCGAGCAGATCAAGATCAAGGCGAGCAAGAAGGTCTCTTTCCGTCCCGCGAAGGAATTGAAGGAAGCCGTCTAGACTGGCTATATCGGCTCCGGGAGCCGGGCGGGCGAACGGCCTGTCCGGCTCTTTTTTTATGCGCATGAAGGAGCGCCGATGGCGACGGCGACGCATTGTTCCCGCGGCCGATCGCGCGGGCTGCTCAAGATCCTCGGCGTCACCTTCGGCGTGGCGGTCGCGCTCGGCGAGACGATCGGTTCGGGCATTCTGCGCTCTCCGAGCGTCATCGCAGGCGCCGTGCCTGCAGTCGGCGCGATCCTGGCGCTGTGGATCGCCGGCGCGGCGCAATCTTTTCTGCAGGCCAACATTCTCTCCGAGTTCGCCACCGCTCTGCCGAGGAGCGGCGGCAATTATGTCTATGCGCGCAGGGCCTATGGCGCATTCTACGGCGACGTGGCGGGTCTCGTCGTCGGCTGGACCAACTGGCTGGCCAAGAACGCCGGCGCTGCCGCGGCGTCGGTCTCGTTCGCGGAATTTCTGCCGCTGCTCTGGCCCGCCGCGGGCGCGCACAAGATCGCCGTCGCCCTGTCGCTTCAGATCGCCATCTATGCGGCCAATCTGATCGGCCTTCGCGAAGGCCGCGCGCTTCAGGAGGCGACCAGTTTCGTGAAGGCGGCGATGCTCTTTGCATTCATCGCCGCCGCCTTCATCCTCGTCGCGCCGGCCGAGTCCTCGGCGCGGGCCGGCGGCGCCTCCGCGCTCGGTTGGTCCGGCGCCATTCTCGCCTATCAGCTCATTCTCGGCGCCTATGCCGGTTGGTCGGCGCCCGTCTATTTCGCCGGCGAGAACACGGCGCCCGAGAGCTCCGTTCCCAAGGCGATGTTTGTCGGTCTGCTGCTGACGAGCGGCATTTATGTGGCGGTCAACGGCGCGCTACTGCACGCGCTTGGCGTTCATGGCGCCGCATCCTCCGCGCTGCCCTTCTCGACGGCGCTGAGCCGCTTCGGCGGAAGCCTGCCTGCGATCCTGTTTGCGCTCACCGCGATGGTCACCGTCGCAAGCTGCGCCAACGCCAACATCATGAGCGCGCCACGCATTCTCTACGCGCTCGCGGAGGACGGGCTTCTGCCGCGCGCGGCGACGAAGGTGAACGCGGGCGGCAGCCCGACCGTGAGCTTTCTTCTGACCTCCGTCGTCACGCTCGCGCTCGCCGCCACGGGGGCATTCGCCTTGGTTTTCGGGCTGATCGCCACGCTCAACACGGTAAGCGCCATCGTCGTCGAGGCGGGTTATTTCCGGCTGCGCCGGAACGAACCGTCCCTGGCGCGGCCATATCGCGCCGTCGGCTATCCCGCGCTGCCGGCCCTCGCGCTCGCTATCGACGTCGTCCTGTTGTTTCTGTTCTCGTCCAACGACGCGGTCGGCGGCGCGGTGACGCTGGCGATGATCCTGCTCTGCATTCCCTTCGCCATCCTGGCGCGGCGCGCGCGGTCGATCGCGGGAACCTAACCGTCAGACGGCCGTTCCAAACTCTTTGCCGGGACGCAGGATCGATCGTAAGTAGGTCACTCCATGCAGGCTCTTGTTCACGCGTTTTCGGCGAGCGTCGCCTGGGCGCCGCGATGGCTCGTCGCCGTCACGGCGTTCGCGCTGATCGTGGCGGCGGGATTTGTGGCGCAGGCCATCGCTCTGAGGCTCGTCTCCGAGCGCGCCAAGGGCTGGAATCCGCTGATCCAGCTCGCTTTCCTGCGCACGCGGCCCGTGGCGCGCTTTGCGGCGATCGTGCTCGCGGTCGCGGTCGCCCTGCCGCTGGCGCCGCTGTCCAAGGAGGGCCAGCAGAGCGGCCACGCCGTGCTCGTCGCCGCGTTCATCGCGCTCGTGGGATGGATGGCATTGGTGGCCGCCAATCTCTTCATGGACCGCTATGTCGGCAGTCTGCGCCTAGACGTGGCCGACAACCTCACCGCGCGCAAGGCGATGACGCAGATGAAGATCGTGCGCCGCGCGGTCAATATCCTCATCTGCCTCGCCACGCTCGGCCTTTCGCTCATGACGTTCGACACGGTCCGGCAATTCGGCGTCTCGCTCTTCGCTTCGGCCGGCCTGGCGGGGTTGATTGCGGGCCTCGCCGCCCGTCCGGTGCTCGAGAACGTCATCGCCGGCATTCAGCTCGCGCTCACTCAACCGATCCGCATCGGCGACGCCGTGGTGATCGCCGACGAGTGGGGCTGGATCGAGGAGATCACCTCCACCTACGTCGTGGTGAAGTTGTGGGACTGGCGACGGCTGATCGTGCCGCTGACCTATCTGTTCCAGAATCCGTTCGCCAACTGGACGCGCTCCAGTTCCTCGATCATCGGAACCGTCTACATCTATGCCGACTACACGCTGCCCGTGGCGCGGCTGCGCGCCCGCGCCGAGGAGATCGCCAGGGCCTCCCGGCTCTGGGACGGGCAGATCGTGAACGTCCAGGTGAGCGACGCGCGCGAGCAGGCGATGCAGGTGCGCATTCTCGTCAGCGCGAAGGATTCGCCCACCGCCTGGGACCTGCGCTGCGAGATGCGCGAAAAGCTGATCGACTTCCTGCAGCGCGAATTCCCGGGAGCGCTGCCCAAGACGAGATCGGAGACTCGCTCCCTGACCCCGGGAACGCCAGCGGTCGCCGTGGCGCGGGACCTCTCCGACGGCGCCGGCTGAGCTTGCCCGCGAGGGCCCGGCGCGCTAGGAACCGCCCGGTTTTTCCCCACAAGGATCGTCTCATGGCACGCAGGAAAATCGCGCTTATCGGCGGCGGGCAAATCGGCGGCACGCTCGCCCATCTCGTGGCGCTCAAGGAGCTGGGCGACGTCGTCCTGTTCGACATCGTCGAGGGCTTGCCGCAGGGCAAGTGCCTCGACATCGCGCAGGCCGGCCCGGTCGAAGGCTATGACGCGAAGTTCAAGGGCACGAACTCCTATGCCGACATCGCAGGCGCCGATGTGGTGATCGTCACCGCGGGCGTGCCGCGCAAGCCCGGCATGAGCCGCGACGATCTTCTCGGCATCAACCTCAAGGTCATGAGCGCGGTGGGCGAGGGCATCAAGGCGCATGCGCCGAACGCCTTCGTCGTCTGCATCACCAATCCGCTCGATGCGATGGTGTGGGCGCTGCGCCAGTTCTCCGGGCTGCCGCACAGCCATGTCGTTGGCATGGCCGGCGTGCTCGACAGCGCGCGCTTCCGCCACTTCCTCGCCGAGGAGATGGGCGTATCGGTCGAGGACGTGAGCGCCTTCGTGCTCGGCGGTCATGGCGATTCCATGGTGCCGATGCCGCGCTTCTCTACGGTCGCCGGCGTTCCCCTGCCCGAACTTGTCAAGATGGGCTGGATCAGGCAGGAGCGCCTCGATCGGATCGTCCAGCGCACGCGCGACGGCGGCGCCGAGATCGTCGGCCTGCTCAAGACCGGCTCGGCCTTCTACGCCCCGGCGACGAGCGCGATCGCCATGGCGGAAAGCTATCTCAAGGACAAGAAGCGCGTTCTTCCCTGCGCCGCCCATGTCGACGGGCCTTACGGGCTCAAGGCGATTTATGTCGGCGTGCCGGTGGTGATCGGCGAGAGGGGCGTCGAGCGGATCGTCGAACTCGAGCTGACGGGCGAGGAGCGCGGCGCGCTCGCCAAATCCGCGGATCAGGTGAAGGGGCTGATCGAGGCCTGCAAGAAGCTGGACGCCCGACTCGCCTGAGCCGGTCTGCGGCGCCGCGCGCCGCTTTCAGCTAGGATGGGCGCGTGAATAAGGCGTTGATGATGATTGCGTTGATCGCGGCGCCCGCGCCCGTCAGCGCTGCCGCGCGCGCCGATGACGGGCCGGCGATCCTGACGGTCAAGGTCGATCACATTTCCTCGAAACGGGGAAATCTGCGCCTTGCGCTTTACGACGCCAAGTCCTTCGCAGACGACAACGCGCCGCCGATCGTGGACAAGGTGGTTCCTGCGGTCCCCTACAGCGTCACGGTCACCTTCGATCCGGTTCCGCCTGGAACCTATGCGGTCAAGATGTTCCAGGACTACAACCGCAACGAAAAATTCGATTTCGACTGGCTCGGATTGCCGGACGAGCGCTACGGTTTCTCGCGCAACGCGCGGCCAAACTGGATGCGCATGAGCGGGCCCGATTTCAAGGACGCGGCGATCGAACTCAAGCCCGGCGAGAACTGGACCGAGATCTGGCTGCATTGACGGAAGCTGGCCTTGCGCTCGGGCCCGACTGTCTTGCTATGCTCGGCGCGGTTCGGCGCGAGCGTCCATGATTCCCCGTCTCGAGACAGAGCGATTGATCCTGCGTGGCCTCAGACAGGAGGATTTCGAGCCGCTCGCCGAAATCATGGCCGACCCCGACGTCGCGCGCTATCTGAGCGGCGAGCCGCTGACGCGCGCGGAGACTTGGCGCAGCCTCGCGATCGCGCTCGGCCACTGGAAGCTGCGCGGCTACGGCTTGTGGGCGGTGGAGCGCAAGTCGGACGGCGCCTTTCTCGGCCGCGTCGGCATGATCAATCCGGAGGGCTGGCCCGGCCTTGAAATCGGCTGGACGCTCGGCAAGCCCCATTGGGGCAAAGGCTACGCCACTGAGGCGGCGCGCGCGGCGATGGACTACGCCTTTTGCACACAGCCGGTGGGCCGGCTCATCTCCTGCATCGATCCGGACAATCTGGCCTCGCAGCGCGTCGCGCAGCGCCTCGGCGAAACCAGGGGTGAGCGCCAGACGCTCCATATCGCCGGCAAGGACTATACGGTCGACATCTGGGCCATCGCCCGCGCCGACTGGACGCGGCGGCGCGATGCTTGAGGCCGCCGCCGCAATTTCGCGATGCGCCGCGGTGGCCTCCAGTCCCGAAGTCGGTCCGCCGCAATGAGCGCATCGACCGGCGCGGTGCGCTATCGCCGCCGCGATTTCTTCGGATTCGTCTCGGGTCGGTTCCTGGCGACCGTCGCCATGCAGGTGCAGTCGGTCGCCATCGGCTGGCAGATTTACGACATCGAACGCACTCCGCTGGCGCTAGGCCTGGTCGGCGCCTGCCAATTCCTGCCGATGTTTCTGTTGACGCTGCCCGCGGGCGAGATTTCCGACCGCTACGATCAGCGCAAGGTGCTGGCCGCGGCGATGGCGGTGCAGGGCGTCTGCGCCACACTGTTCATGGTTCTTTCGCTTGCCGCGCCGCGCAATGCGCCAGCCTTCTATGCCGTGCTCGTTCTCTTCGGCGCGGCGCGCGGCTTTTCCGGCCCGGCCGGTAGCTCGCTCCTCGCCTTCCTGGTTCCGCAGGAAAGACTTGCCCGCGCGATCGCGCTCAATTCCTCGGCCTTCACCACGGCGGTGATCGCAGGGCCGGCGCTCGGCGGTCTGCTCTACATTCTGGGTCCCTTCGCCACCTACGGCGCTTGCATGGCCGGCTTCTTCATGGCGGCCGCGGCGATGACGACGTTGGGCGGACGGGTCAGGGAAAAGGAGGAGACGCTCGCCTCGCGCTTCGAGCGCGTGATCGCCGGCGTTCGCTTTGTGCGCGCGCGGCCGATCCTGCTCGGGGCCGTCTCGCTCGATCTTTTCGCGGTGCTGCTCGGGGGAGCGGTGGCGCTGCTGCCAGTCTATGCGCGAGACATTCTGCATGTAGGCCCGGTCGGGCTCGGATTGTTGCGCAGCGCGCCTGCGCTCGGCGCTGCGGCGACCGCGCTGACGCTCGCGCGCGCGCCCATCGAGCGGCGCGCCGGGCCGATGATGTTCGCCTGTGTCGCGATATTCGGCGCAGCGACGATCGTTTTCGGGCTCTCCAAAGTCTTCGTCGTCTCGCTCTTGGCCCTGGCAGTGACCGGCGCATCCGACATGGTGAGCGTCTTCGTGCGCTCGGCGCTGATCAATTTCGCGACTCCGGATCGGATGCGCGGCCGGGTCGGCGCCGTCAACATGCTGTTCATCGGCGCTTCGAACGAGCTCGGCGAATTCGAATCGGGGCTGACGGCGGCGCTGTTCGGCGCCGTCCCCGCCGTGGTCCTGGGAGGGCTCGGGACGCTCGCGGTCGTGGCGGCTTGGATGAAGCTCTTCCCGCCGCTGAGACGCGTCGATCGGCTGACGGACGTCGCCGCTACGGCGTAACCGTTCCGGTGATCGAGGCGTGATCGACCGCGGCGCGCAGAAGTTCGGCGGTCACGTCTTTGGCCTTGGCGTCGGCGGCGATATCGATCGTGGGCGTGGGCAGCGCCCAGACCGTGATCTCGTAACGATGGGCGCCCGCGCCCTTGGGCGGGCAGGGTCCGTCGTAAGCCGCATCGCCCATATTGCTGATCACGCCATGCGCGCCGGCGGGCAGGGCCGCCGCGCCGCGCGCAAGACCGCTCGCCGTGACCGGAATGCCGACGACGATCCAGTGCGACCAGTCGTCGGGCGGAACGTCGTGGTCGATCATTGTGACGGCGAGGCTCCTGGCGCTCGAAGGCGCGCCGCTCCAGTGAAGCTCGGGCGAGATATTGAGGCCGCCACAGCGTGTATAAACCTGAGCGAGAGGAAGCGCGGACCCGTCCGTGAAATCGGCGCTGGCGATGGTCATCGCCGGGGCCGGCGCCGCGGCAAAGGCCAAGAATAGTCCCGCGATCGGCCAAAGGCGCATGGGATTGTCCTCGCAATTTGGCTCGGCAACTATTGTCGCGGCGGCCCGGCTGGGCAAGAGTGCTCTGCGCGAAGGGAACGTCTCATGAGCCTGGAAGTTATCGGGGCCGGTTTCGGCCGCACCGGAACCATGTCGCTCAAACTGGCGCTCGAGCAATTGGGCTTCGGTCCCTGCTACCACATGCTGGAAGTCTTTCGCCGGCCGGGCGATTCCGAAAGATGGGAAGAAGCCGCGCGCGGCGAGCCGACGGATTGGCGCCAGTTCCTCAAGGAGTTCCGCTCCGCGGTGGACTGGCCGGTCGCCTATTTCTGGCGCGAGCTATGGGAGGTCTTTCCCGACGCGCGGATCATCCTTACCGAGCGCGATCCGGAAGCCTGGCACCAGAGCATCTCGCAGACAATTTTCGAATTCATGCGGCGCGAGGTCGATCCGGCGAGTCTCGATCCGATCCATCGCGCGCAGCGCAGCATGGGGCGGTATGTCGTCTCCGAGTCCACCTTCGGCAACCGGTTCGACAAGGCCCATGTGTTGGACGTCTATCGCCGCCACAATGAAGATGTGAAGCGTCTCGTTCCCAGGGAAAAGCTCCTGGTGTTCGACGGCGCCCAAGGTTGGGGACCGCTCTGCGCATTTCTCGGCGTTTCCGTTCCCGCGGCGCCGTATCCCAAGACCAACACGACCGAGGAATTCCGCAGCCGCGCTTCGACGCGCGTGGCTAGAAACGATAATTGACGCTGACGAAGGCGCCGTCGGGCGTGGCGTAAACGCTGCTCTGGAAGCGCGGATTGCGCCAGCGCGTGGTGATCAGTCGGCTATAGGTCCAGGCGATCCCGGCGCTGGCGACCGCGTCCCACCAGTGATGCTCCTTGGCGTCGACGACGGAATAGCCCACATAGCCCGCGGCGAGATAGGCCGGCGCGCCGTACTCCCAGCCGTAACGGTCCCACAGAAACGCCGCCGGGGCGAAGGCGACCGCCGCCGTCTCCGACGGGAAGGATTGGAAGTTCGAATGGTCCGGGCGCTGTTCGCGCACGATCTGCTTGAGCAGGAGCGCGGTGCCGACGGTCAGGCCCGTGTCGATGGCGAGCTGGCCGACGCCGTCCCAGTCCCAATCGTGCAGAAGCGCCGCGCCGCCGGCGGCGATCGGCAGCGCGATGGCGACCGCCTTGCCGGCGTTGCCGGACGAGGCGGCCGCGGCCGGCGCAGTCGCAGCGACGGTCGCAAGAATCGCTATCGCGGCGGTGTGCCTCATTCTTGTCTCCCGGCGCATGGCGCGGCGACTATAGGTGTTGCGGGAGCAAGCGCAAATCGTTCAAGTTCGTCCTGATCCGCATTCGCAAAGGAGACGGCGGTGGACGCATTGAAGGGCTGGACCGCCGCGCAGAAGCATGTGGTGGCGGCGAGCTTCCTCGGATGGACTCTCGACGCCTTCGATTTCTTTTTGATGGTCTTCGTCATCAAGGATGTGGCGCGCGAGTTCGGCGTCGGCCGCGAGGATGTGGCGCTCGCAATTACGCTCACGCTCGCCTTCCGCGCCCTGGGCGCCTTCCTGTTCGGACGGCTGGCGGACCGTTACGGGAGAAGACCGATCCTGATGCTGGATGTGGGGCTCTATTCGATCCTCGGCTTCGCGACGGCCTTTGCGCCCAATCTGACGGCGTTCCTCGTGATTCGCGCGCTTTTCGGCGTCGCCATGGGCGGCGAGTGGGGGGTGGGCGCCTCGCTCACCATGGAGAGCGTGAGACCGCAGTCTCGCGGCTTCGTGTCCGGATTGCTTCAGTCCGGTTACCCGACCGGCTATCTCTTCGCCTCGCTGGTCTATGGGCTCGCCTATTCGGCGATCGGCTGGCGAGGGCTTTTCATGGTGAGCCTCGCCCCGGCGCTCCTCATTCTCTACGTCCGGTCGAGCGTGCCGGAATCGCCAGGCTGGGCGCCGCAGCGAGCGGCCTCGACGACATTCTTGGACGTTCTGAGGCGCGACTGGAAGATCGCGCTTTACGGCGTCGTGCTGATGACGGCGTTCAACTTTTTCAGTCACGGAACGCAGGACCTCTACCCGACCTTTCTGCAGGTGCAGCATGGGCTGGGTCCGCGCGCCGTCGGCGCGATCGCGGTCGTCTACAATATCGGCGCCATTGTCGGCGGACTAACCTTCGGCATGCTGAGCCAGCGCCTCGGCCGGCGACGCGCCATCGTGACGGCGGCGCTGCTGGCTTTGCCGGCGGTTTGGCTCTGGGCCTTCTCGCAGACGGCGGCGCTTCTCGCCATCGGCGCCTTCCTCATCCAGTTCTTCGTGCAGGGCGCCTGGGGCGTGATTCCGGCGCATTTGAACGAGCTGTCGCCGGCTGAAGCGCGCGGGGCCTTTCCGGGCACGGTCTATCAGCTCGGAAATTTCATCGCCTCGTCCAACGCCGCGCTCCAGGCCCAAATCGCCGAGAGCCGCGGGGGCGACTATTCGACGGCGCTCGCCGCCATCGCCGTTGCGGCGGCGCTGGCGATCGTCGCGCTGACGCTGGCCGGCCGCGAGGCGCAAAACATCGAAATGGCGGTCAGGCCCTGACGTAGATGTCGACGCGGTCGAGCGGGCCGTCGCTGGCGCCGCCCATCGCGCGCACGTCGATGCGCTCCGAGGGCACGCCGTCGTCGATCAGAAGCTGCCGCACGATCAAAGCGCGCTTGAGCGATAGCCGGCGCGCGTCGGAAGACTTGTCGTCCTTCTTGCCGCCATAGGCTTCGAGCTGGATGCGGGCCGAGCCGCCGGCGAGTTGGCTCGCGAGCGCGCCGCTCATTTCGCGGACCGTATCGAGCGCGGAAGGCGCGGGCTCCGCGGCGCCCGGGGCGAACAGGATCGAACTCTGCCTCGAAAGTCCCGTCTCGGCCTCGCTGGGCGGGGTTGCCGCCATGCGCTGCGTGATTGCGGGCGTCGGGGCGGGCTTGGCCTGCGCGCCGGAGAGAAAGGTCGTCGCAGCGGCGCTCGCGGGCGGCGGCGTCGCCTTGGCCTGCGCCTTGAGGGGCGGCGGCTTGGCGGCGGAAGCGGTCGGCTTGCGCGCTGGGGGCTTGGCGGGCGCCGGCGCAAGGGAAGGGACGAGCGTGGCGGCGCTTTCCGGCGGCAGCGACGAGAACGGCGCCATTTCCTCGGGCGTCGGAAGATTGCGCGGCGTGGCGACCTCCGTCTTCGGCGAAGACTTGCGCGCGATCTTGGGATGGACGGCGCGGTGGCGGCGCGGCATGTGAAGGTGGATCGGCGCGTTCGGATCGGTCTCGCCGGGCTGCAGCAGAGGTTGGACCAGGCGGACGCTCGACCCGTCCGGCGTCAGAAGCGCGCGCGGCCCGCTCTGCGGGTTCACGATCACCTCATCGCCTGCATAGTCCTGCGCGCTCGCGCTATTGAGCCCTGCGGCGAGCGCAAGGCAGCCAAGCGCTCCGGCGCGGGCGAAATTCGCCAATTTCACCAATCCGTCCATGTTTGCGCGCGGGCGACAATAGAGGCTGCGAAGGCCGCGCTCAACATTGCCTAAGCACCTGCGAAATCGGATGATATAGCCTATTCGCAAGGCGCGATTTCGTGAAAGGAATTCCATGAAGACGAAGGCCGCCGTCGCCTACCGGGCCGGAGAGCCGCTGGTCGTGGAGACTGTCGACCTCGAAGGCCCGAAGGACGGCGAGGTTCTGGTCGAGATCCGGGCGAGCGGCGTCTGTCACACCGACGAGTTCACCCGCTCCGGCGCCGACCCGGAAGGCCTGTTCCCGGTCATCTTCGGCCATGAAGGCGCGGGCGTCGTCGTCGATGTGGGCAAGGGCGTGACTTCGCTGAAGAAGGGCGACCACGTCATTCCGCTCTATACGCCCGAGTGCCGGCAGTGCAAGAGCTGCACCTCGCACAAGACCAATCTCTGCACGGCGATCCGCGCCACGCAGGGCAAGGGCGTCATGCCGGACGGCACGTCGCGCTTTTCGATCGGCGGCAAGATGGTGCATCACTATATGGGCTGCTCGACCTTTTCGAATTACACGGTCCTGCCCGAGATCGCGCTCGCGAAGATCCGCGAGGACGCGCCGTTCGACAAGATCTGCTACATCGGCTGCGGCGTGACCACGGGCATCGGCGCGGTGATCAACACCGCGAAGGTCGAGCCGGGGGCCAATGTCGTCGTCTTCGGCCTTGGCGGCATCGGCCTCAATGTCGTGCAGGGCGCGCGCATGGCAGGCGCCGACATGATCGTTGGCGTGGATCTCAATCCGGCGCGCGAAAAACTGGCGCGCAAATTTGGCATGACGCATTTCGTCAACCCGAAGGAGGTGAAAGGCGATCTCGTGCCTTACCTCGTCGAGCTGACCAGGGGCGGGGCGGACTATTCCTTCGAATGCATCGGCAATGTCGACGTCATGCGCCAGGCGCTGGAGTGCTGCCACAGGGGTTGGGGCGTCAGCGTCATCATCGGCGTCGCCGGCTCGGGCCAGGAGATCAAGACCCGCCCGTTCCAGCTCGTCACCGGGCGCGTATGGAAGGGCACGGCGTTCGGCGGCGCCAGGGGCCGCACCGATGTGCCGAAGATCGTCGACTGGTACATGGAAAAGAAGATCAACATCGACGACCTGATCACGCACACGATGCCGATCGAGAAGATCAACGACGCCTTCGATCTGATGCACAAGGGCGAGAGCATCAGAAGCGTGGTGGTGTTTTAATTTTCAGAGATAACAACGAAGGAGACGGCAATGGCGATTTTCACGCATGTGGTGGTGGGCACCAACGATTTGGAAAAGGCGCGCAAATTCTACGACAGCACGCTCGGCGCGCTGGGCCTCAAGCGCGTCATGAACATGGACAGCGCCTCGCTCTGGGGCAAGGACGGGCCGGAGTTCATGGTGACGAAGCCCGCGAACGGCAAGCCTGCCACTGCCGCGAACGGCGGCACGATCGGATTCGCCGCAGCGGATCGCCCCTCGGTGCATGCCTTCCACGAGAAGGCGCTTGCGGCCGGCGGCGTCTGCGAAGGCCCGCCCGGTCCGCGCAGCTTCACGCCGACGGCCTATGCGGCATACGTCCGCGATCCGGATGGCAACAAGCTCTGCGCCTATACGTTCGTTCCGGGGTAGCGCGGCCATCCCCGGCGAGCCACGCGTGCTTTTGCACACGCGGCGAGGGAAGAGGACCCAGGTGGTTAGATCAATCTCAGTCTTTCCACCTGGGCTCCCATCCCTTCACATCGCGTCCGTACGCTGTCGCTACGGACCGATGCCCAGCCGGGAATGACACGCCCTGCTAGGGCTTCGCCTGCTTTAATGCCTTCACCAGCAGAGGATGCAGCGCCTCGTTGGCGGCAAGGATGTGGCCGGTTTCGAGCATCGTCTGTCCGCCTGAAAGGTCGCTGACCACGCCCTGCGCCTCGCGCACGATGAGCATGCCCGCCGCAATGTCCCAGGGCGACAGATCGCGCTCCCAGAAGGCGTCGAAGCGCCCCGCCGCGACGTAGGCCAGATCGAGCGAGGCGGCGCCGAAGCGGCGCACGCCCGACACCAGCGGCATCACCGCTTCGAGCTCCGCCGAGAAACGCGCGGCGTCGCCGTGGCCGTGAAAGGGAATGCCCGTTGCGATGAGCGCGCTGGAGAGCGTCTTGCGCGCCGCCACCCGCAGGCGCTTGTTGTTGAGAAAGGCGCCGTGGCCTTTCTCCGCCACAAACAGATCGTCGGTCGCAGGATTGAAGACGAGGGCCGAGACGATCTGGCCCTCGCGCTCCAGCGCGATCGAGATGGCGAAATGCGGAAGGCCGTGCAGGAAATTGGTGGTGCCATCGATGGGATCGACGATGAAGCGATGGGTCTTGTCCGGTCCCTCGATCGTTCCGCTTTCTTCCGCGAGAAATCCATAGCCCGGACGCGCGCGCGTCAGCTCCTCGATGAGGATGCGCTCGGTGCGCTTGTCGGCGTTGGTGACGAAATCCGCCGGTCCCTTCATCGAGACCTGGAGATTTTCGAGTTCGCCGAGATCGCGCGCGAGCGGCCGGCCCGCCTTGCGCGCGGCGGCGATCATCACGTTCAGGGCAGGGGAGATGTAGGCCATTGAAGTCCTCGCTCCGTCATCCTTCGAGGCTCCCCCGGCGCCAGACCTGGGTCGCGCCTCCGGATGTCGATTGGAAATACGCGTCACCCTGAGGCGGCTGCGAAGCAGCCCTCGAAGGGCGACGCGTCGCTAGGCCCTGCGCAGATAGGATCCGTCTTCGGTCGCGACGACGATCTTCTCGCCCGCCTCGATGAAGGGCGGAACCTGGATCTTCATGCCGTTCTCGAGCACTGCGCCCTTGTAGGACGGCGCGGCTGTGCCGCCCTTCAGCACCGGATCGGCTTCGCTGACCGTCAGCGTGACGTTCTGGGGAAGCTGGATGCCGATGGGCTTGCCGTCATACAGCTGGACCAGCGTCTTCATCCCCTCCTGGAGGAAGCGCGCCTGATCTTCGCCCACGAACTCGACCGAAAGCTCGATCTGGTCGTAGGTCTCCTGATCCATAAAGGTCAACATGTCGCCGCTGGCGAACAGGAACTGGAAGTCCTTTTTCTCCAGATAGACTTCCTCCACGCTTTCGTCGGAGCGGAAGCGCTGGTTCAGCTTGGTGCCGTTGAGGATGTTCTTGAGCTCGACCTGGTTGTAGGCGCCGCCCTTTCCGGGCTTGACCTTCTGCGTCTTGACCGCCATCCACAGCCCGCCGTCGAATTCGATGGTCTTGCCGGGGCTGATGTCGTTTCCGGATATTTTGGCCATGCGCGCTAGCTGCGCCGCCTTTCGCGGGCGCGGTCCTTTCTGGTCGGGTTCAAAGAGCGCGCGGGTGATAGCAGGGCCGCGCGTCAAGCTCAACCGTCAGCCTTTGCCGAGAGGAAACGGCCCGCAATAGGCCGGCTTTAGAACATTGCGTTGAACGCTCTCACCGCCTCTGCCGGGCCTAGAGGATGGTTCCAGACGCCGGACGAAACGGCGATGAAATCGGCGCCGGCGGCGATGAGCGGCTTTGCGTTCTCCATCGTAATCCCGCCGATGGCGACGACGGGCACGGTCATGTAGGTCGCCCACCATTCGAGCAGCTCGATGTCGGCGCGGAATCGAACCTCTTTTGTCGCGGTGGGGTAGAACGAGCCGAAGGCGACGTAATCGGCGCCCGCTTCGCCCGCCGCGAAGGCGAGGTCCTTCGAATTGTGGCAGGTGACGCCGACGATGCGGTCGCGGCCCATCGCCGCGCGCGCTTCGGCATAGGTCGCGTCCTGCTGGCCGATATGCACGCCGTCGCAGCCCAACCGCGCCGCGAGATCGGGCCGGTCGTTCAGGATGAAGGCGACATCGTGCTTCTGCGCGATAGGCATGAGGAGTTCGGTCGCGCGCGCGATGCAGTCGTCGCTCACGTCTTTCAGGCGCAATTGAAGACTTGCGACGTCGCCCGCGCCGAGCGCGCGCTTCAAATCTTCCGCGAACGCGCGCGGCTCGATCTTCGGCGGCGTGATGAGATAGAGGCGGCAATCGCTCAACAGCTACGCTCCAAATTCCCTCCCTTGAAAAGGGAGGGTCGAATTGCGCCAGCAATTCGGGGAGGGATCATACGCGAACAGCGGACCCCCACCCGCTCGCGCTCACGCTATCGCTACGCGCTGCTCGCGACCTCCCCCTTGCAGGGGGAGGAACTAAGCCGCCTGTTTCTCCAGCTCCGGCTTCCATTGGCCCTGCGCAGCGAGCCCGTTCATGCGCGCGCGATGGGCGAAGGCGGCCTGCGCCCTGGCGACGTTCTCGGCTTTGCCGGCCCATGCCTTCTGCGGCGCGGCCTGCAGCGCGCGGCCGTAGGAGAAGGTGAGCGCCCAGGGCAGATCGAACATCAGGTTCATGGCGTTCAGATGCGCGGTCGCCTCCTCGTCGGACTGTCCGCCGGAGAGGAACGCGATGCCGGGCACGGCGGACGGCACGCAGCGCTTCAGCACCCTCACCGTCTTCTCCGCCACTTCCTCGACGCCGGCCTGCTTCGCGCATTTCTTGCCGGCGATCACCATGTTGGGCTTGAGGATCATGCCTTCCAGCACGACGTTCGCGTAATAGAGCTGCTGGAACGTTTCCTTCAGCACCCATTCCGTCACCGTGGCGCAGGCGTCGATGTCGTTGTCGAAATCCATGAGCACTTCGGGTTCGACGATGGGAACGATGTTCGCCTCCTGCGCCAGCGCCGCATAGCGCGCGAGCGCCTGCGC
>DASZRM010000207.1:0-16800 GCA_035549135.1 Rhizomicrobium sp.
GAGGACCTCGCCAAATGGTACGCCGATCCGGCCTTCGTCCATGTGCCGATGAAGGGGCTTCTATCGGACGCCTATGCGGACGAACGGCGCAAGCTGATCGATCTTGCCCACGCCAATCCGGACATCGGGCCGGGCGATCCGCGCCTGCACGATGGCGACACGATCTATCTGACCGCCGCCGACAAGGACGGCATGATGGTCTCGCTCATCCAATCCAACTATCGCGGCATGGGATCGGGCCTCGTCGCCGACCATCTGGGTTTCATGTTCCAGGATCGCGGCGAACTTTTTTCGCTCAAGGACGGCGCGGCCAATGTCTACGCGCCCGGCAAGCGCCCGTTCCATACCATCATCCCCGCCTTCATCATGAAGGACGGCAAGCCCTTCATGTCGTTCGGATTGATGGGCGGCGACATGCAGCCGCAAGGCCATGTGCAGATCGTCACCGACATCGTCGACTTCGGCATGAATGTGCAGGAAGCGGGCGATGCGGCGCGCTGGCGGCACTATGGCGATGCGGAGCCGACGGGCGAGGCCTCACAGGGCATCGGCACGGTCGAGATGGAGCAGGGATTCGATCCGGCGGTGAAGGCTGAACTGGAAAAGCGCGGCTATCGCGTCGTTCCGGGCACCGGCAACTTCGGCGGCTACCAGGCGATCCTGCGCGCGCCCAACGGCGTCTATTGGGGCGCGAGCGAAATGCGCAAAGACGGGGAAGTGGTCGGCTATTAGCCGCGGAGGGGTTCCCGAAGCGGAACTCCCTTCGTCACGGCGAATTCGCGCCGTTCGCCAGATCATCGCAGGAACCGCGCCCGGCAGGCGTCCGTTTTCACGATGCGTGTGGATGGAGCGCGCTCCGGCGGCGAACGCCGATGACGCAATGCTGCTCACTGCTCCTGCCGCGCGCCAACATCTGGAAAGGAGCAAGTCCATGGCGACAACTTACACCGAAAGGACCGGCGTGACGGCGGCCACGACCGGCAGCATCGCAGACGCCGCGGGCGGCATCGCGGTCATCGTGCTGTCCATCATCGGGCTCGGCCGAGCGACGCCCGGCCCGCTCATGTCAATAGCGGTCATCGTGCTTGGCGCAGCCTTCCTGGCGGAGGGCGGCGCGGTGATCGGCGAGTATACGCAATTGCTCAATCGCACCGTCGGAGCCGTGGCGGATAGCGGCGCCGGAATGATGATGGAGCTGATGATCGGCGCGGCCATTCTGGTGCTCGGCATTCTTGGCCTCATCGGCGTCGCGCCCGCCATTCTCGCCCCAGTCGCCGTGATCGTGGCCGGAGCGCTGCTGCTGGTCTCCGCGCCCGTGATGATGCAACTCGTCGAAATCAGGCGCGTGCTGGAAGGAACCGCAGAACCCGCGCAATCGCTGCTGCGCGCTTCGGCCTCTGGCGTTTCGGGCATGCAGATCCTCGCCGGGCTGGCTGCGATCGTACTCGGCATCCTGGATCTGACCGGCGCGACCATCGGCGCGGGCGCCCTCACGCTCGTCGCTCTTCTCATTCTTGGCGCGGCGCTCACCTTCAACGGCACGGCGCTGACGGGAAGCGTCTACAAAATCTTCAGCCGCTGAACCAACGCCAGCCAATCCGATCGCGCCGCCCAGCCGGCGGCGCGATTTGGCTTTCAGGGCGAAAAGACGCGCGCGAAGATCGCATCGACATGCTTGAAGTGGTAGCCGAGGTCGAACAGCGCTTCGAGCTCCGCGGCCGATAGCGCCTTCGACACGTCGGGATCGGCCTTGAGCAGATCGAGCAGCAATCCTTCGCCGTTCCAGGCGCGCATGGCGTTGCGCTGAACCAGACGATAGCTCTCCTCCCGGCCGACGCCCTTCTGGGTGAGCGCAAGAAGCACGCGCTGGCTGTGCACGAGGCCCTGGGTGCGGTCGAGGTTGGCCTTCATCCGCTCGGGATAGACGATGAGCCTCTCGATCACGCCGGCCATCCGATGTAGCGCGAAATCGAGCGTGATTGTGGCGTCGGGGCCGATATACCGCTCGACCGAGGAATGGGAGATGTCGCGCTCGTGCCAGAGCGCCACGTTTTCCAGCGCCGGCGTCACATAACCGCGAACCATGCGCGCCAGGCCCGTGACGTTCTCCGTCAGTACGGGATTGCGCTTGTGGGGCATGGCCGAGGAACCCTTCTGGCCCTCCGAAAAATACTCCTCGGCTTCCAGGACCTCCGTGCGCTGCAGATGCCGGATTTCGGTGGCCAGACGTTCGAGAGAACTCGCCACCACGCCGAGCGCAGCGAAGAATGCGGCGTGCCGGTCGCGCGGAATCACCTGCGTCGAAACGGGTTCGGTCTTGAGGCCGAGCTTTGCGGCGACATGCGCCTCGACGCGCGGATCGATATTGGCGAAGGAGCCGACGGCGCCGGAAATCGCGCAGACCGAAATTTCCTCGCGCGCCGCGATCAGCCGCGCCTTCGCGCGCACGAACTCGGCGTAGAACCCGGCGAGCTTGACGCCGAAGGTCGTGGGCTCGGCATGGATGCCGTGGCTGCGGCCGATGGTCGGAGCGTCCTTGAACTCGTAAGCGCGCTTCTTGAGCGCGGCGAGCAGATGATCGGCGTCGGAGATGAGGATATCGGCCGCGCGCTTGAGCTGCACCGACAGGCAGGTGTCCAGCACATCGGACGAAGTCATGCCCTGATGCACGAACCGCGCTTCGGGCCCGACGATCTCGGCCAGATGGGTGAGGAAGGCGATAACGTCGTGCTTGACCTCGCGCTCGATCTCGTCGATGCGCTTTACGTCGAACTTCGCCGGCCCACCCTTCTCCCAGATGACCTTGGCCGCTTGCTTCGGAATGACCCCGATCTCGGCCAACGCATCGGCGGCATGCGCCTCGATCTCGAACCAGATGCGGAATTTGGCGTCCGGCGACCAGATCGCCGTCATTTCGGGGCGCGCGTAACGCGGAATCATTCAGCGAATCTGCCGTCTCGCATTGCCGCCCTTTCTAGACTGGGGCGGCGGCCGGGGAAAGGGGACGCCTGGCCGCGGCCGCGATCAGGGCGCGCGTCGCCTCCGTCTTGGGCGCGGACAGGAGGCTGCGGATCTGGCCGCGCTCGGCCAATTTGCCCTCGCTGAACACCATCGCTTCGTCGGCCAGGACCTGCGCGATGGCGAAATCGCTGGTGATGACGAGAAAGGCCGCCTGCTGTTCGACGCGGAATTCGGCCAGAAGATCGCGGATGGTGGTCTGGGCGATCGCGTCCAGGCCACGCAGCGGCTCATCGACCACGACGAGCAGAGGCGCCGCCACGATCGCGCGCGCGATCTGGAGCCTTCGTCGGTCGAACGGCGAGAGCGACGAGACCGGCGCTCGCCCGTCATAGGCGTGCAGGCCGACTCGCTTCAGCGCCGTCTCGCGATAGCCCGCCGCGAGGTCCTCGGAGAGCCTAAGATGGGCGCGCAGCGGCTCGTCCACCGTGTCGAAGAGCGACATGCGCGGGTCGAGCGCGTCGTCCGCGCCGGTGACGATGGCCACGCGGCGGCGCAGACGCAGCATCATCGTCTCCGACAGAAGACCGATATCGACCGCGTCGAAGACGATGCGACCCGGACGCCGCTCGAGACCCAGGACCGCGCGCATCAGCGCGCGCCGTCCCGAACCCTCTTCGCCCAGGAGCGCCAGCGATGCGCCGCGACGCAGTTCGAAATTGAGCGCGTGGCGCGACGGCGCTTTCGGCGCCTTGCGGCCGCCCGATTGCAGCAGCAAGCCATAGACCTGCAGCAAGGGCTCGCCCCTTGGAGTGGGCCGCTGCGGCGCGGGGGAAAGCGGCTGCGGGAGAGCCCCGAACAGCGATCTTGTATAGGCGTGCGTCTGCCCGCTCATGAGATGCTCGGCGTCGCCCTCCTCCACGATTCGGCCCTGCCGCAGCACAATGGCGCGACCGCCGAGACGGGCGACGGCTTGCGGGCCGCTTGCGGCGTAAAGGATGGCGAAGCCGAGCCTCGCGCGTTCGGCGCGGAGCGCGCTGCACAGCGCCGCAGCGCTTGCCGGCGACAATCCGTCGAAAAAGTGATCGCAAAGAACGAGCTCCGGCGCGATGGCGAGGGCCGCGGCGAGCAGGCCAAAACTGAGCGCAGCGTCGGAGAGCGACTCCGCGGGGCGACGGAACTGGTCAAAGGGCGGCGCGCCCTCGATCCTCGCCAGCGCCGCGCGCAGGTCCTCCCGCGCGGCGCCGCGGGGGCATTCGAGCTTGCGCGCGACGATGCGCGAGAGCTGCGAGGCCGCGCTCGCCCTGGGACTCAAAGGAAGGGGGCGGGCCGGGGGCAAATAGGCCGCGCGGAATGGCAGTCCCGTGCGTCGCCCCGCCGGCAGGACCTCGCCTTCGCCGAAGCGAACCGAGCCCAGTGCGCCATCGCAGCGCTCCGAACCGTCGAGGTAGCGTAACAGCAGATCCTTGCCGCTGTCGGCCTCGCCAAGCAGCGTCACGATCTCTGCGCGCTGCAGCGACAGCGAAAATCGCTCGAGGCCGGGGCGATCGGCTCCCGGCCGCGTCAGCGCCAGATCGCGGATTTCAACTAGGACGCCGCTCATGCGCGTTCGCCTTCGTCCAGACCCGCCGCCAGCCGCGCGAAAAGAATGAGGGCTATGAGAAACAGCGCCGGAAACGCCGCGGTCCACCAGGCGCCAAGATAGCTCGCTTCGGCCGCGGCTATCATAAGGCCCAGATCGCGTCGCGGCGGCTCTGCGCCGAAGCCCAGAAAGCTCACGGTCGAGTAAACGATCGCGACCGCCGCTAGCGCCCGCGCGGCGGTCGAAAGGAAGACGCCGCGAAATTCGTAGACCAGGTCGCGGCGAATGAGCGTCGCCGCCGAAATACCGGTCGCGCGCGCATATTCGGATCGGCGCGAGCGGGATTGCGAGCGCGCCCTGTCGAAGGCGCGCACGAAGGCGAGCGGCGCGGCCGCCAGGCCGGCAGCGACGCCGGCATAGCCGCGCGCGCTGAGCCCAATCAGAACGATCGCCAGAAGCAGCGCCGGCGCGGCGGCGAGGACGCCCATCAGCCAGCGCAGAAAAAGTCGCGGGGCCGCGCCCAGCCGCATCGCCACGAATCCGAGCGCGCCGCCGAGGACAAGCGTGAGGACGGCCGCGGCGGCGCCATTGGCGGCGGTCACGCCCAGCGCGTGGACAGTCTCGCTCCACACGTCGCGCCCGAGAAGGTCGGTGCCGAAAGGATAGAGCGCCGAAGGCGGCGCAAGCGCCGGTCCGGCGTGAAGATGTCCGGCCGGGAATCTCGCCAGAAAATCGCCGAGCGCCACGATCAGGCCGACGAGGCCCAGTCCCGACCAGCCCGCAATCATGAACGCCCCGCGCAATCGGGATATCTGGCGCAGGATCATGCCTGGCTCTCCGCCCGCAAGATTGCGCCGCCGAGCAACCGGCCAATGAATGCGATCACCAGCGACAAAGCGCAGAACAGGAAGAGGATGAGGCCCGCCATGTTCCAGTCGCCCAGCGCCACCGATTTGACGAAGAGATCGGCCGCCCCCGGGCAACGAAACACCCATTCGGAGACGACCGCGGACGCGATGAAAGCGACCACCACCTCGCCGAGACTGGAGAAAAGCCCCGCCAGGATCACGGGCGCGACGTACACGCGGTCGATTTCGAGCGCCGAGAGCCCCAGACGTCTCAAGCTTTCGCGATAGGGCTGGTCCTGTTCTCCGGCCGCCGCTCGCCGCAAGGCGACGTGAATCGCCGCGGTTCCTGCGAATCCTACGGTCAGCGCCGGAAGGACGACCCGTCGCAGCGCCTGCGCATCGGGATGAAGAAGCTCGCCCGGTCCCGGAAATGGACCGGCGCCGGGCGGCCAGCCCAGAAAACGGTTCGCGGCGTAGGCGACCGCTAGCCCTGCGACGAAAACCGGCGCGGCCGACACGATCTGCACGATCGGCGCGGCTACCCGGCGTAGTCCGCCCGATCCGAAAAGCAGTCCAAGAGGCGCTCCGAGCGCCACCGAGACGAGCGCACCCAGCGCGATGAGCGTCGCGGTCACCGGGACATGGCTAGCCAGCATGTCGACGGCTGGAAGATCCGTGATCCGGCTGGTTCCGAAGTCGAGGCGCAGGAACGCGAGCAGGCGCGCCAGCGCCGCAAGAGCGAAGGCGCGCGGCGAATGCGCCGCCCCCGGAACCGACAGCGCGGAGAGCGCCAGAGCCAGGACGAGCGCGCCCAGAAGGCCGAGCGCCAGCTTTCCGCTTTCCTCGAGCGCCACCCGCATCGCATTACCCCGCGGGGCGGACTATAGCAGCGTCAGCGCCCCCAACGGCAACGGCGCGATCGCTGAAACTATAGCAGTCCCAGAGATTTGAAGCTGGCGTGGCCGCTGCGCCCCACCACAACATGGTCGTGCACGGCGATCCGGAGCGGGCGCGCCGCGGCGGCGATTTCCCGCGTCATCTCGATGTCGGCCTTGGACGGCGTCGGATCGCCGCTCGGATGGTTGTGGATGAGGATCATCGCCGAGGCGCCCAGCTCCAGCGCGCGTTTGACGATCTCGCGCGGGTAGACCGGCGTGTGGTCGATCGTGCCGGCGCTCTGAAGCTCGTCGGCGATGAGGACGTTCCTGCGGTCGAGGAAGATCACTCGGAATTCCTCGCGCGCGCACCGCGCCATAGCGGCGGTGCAATAATCCAGCAGCGCCGCCCAGGAGCTGAGAGCGGGTTTGCCGATGAGCCTGGCTCTGGACAGGCGCAGCGCCGCCGCCTCGACGATCTTGAATTGGGTGACGACGTTTTCGCCGATGCCATCTATTTCCAGCAGACGCTCGCGCGGGGCGGCGATGACGTCTGCGAACGAGCCGAATTGCGCAATCAGGCGCTTGGCCAGAGGCTTCACGTCGCGGCGCGGAATCGCGGCGAAGAGCGCAAGCTCCAGAAGTTCGTAGTCGGGCAGCGCCTCCGGCCCGCCGAGCAGAAACCGCTCGCGCAGTCGGTCGCGATGGCCGGCGTAGTGCGGAGAGGCGGATAGTTCGGGCGCGAAGGACCTTCCCGCATCCGCCACGCCGGACGGGGGCGCGCGTTCTGCGAAGGGAGGCTTTTGCGTCATGCGTGGGGCGCTTGCGTACAGCCGAAGAGGGATTCGGTCCTGTATATACTTATGCGAGAATCCGCCAAACGCAAAGGAGGGCGGCTGACGCGCCCTTGGATCGGCCCCTCCCACGTTCCGAGGCTTCGGATCAGACGTAGGGCGGCTTATGCAGGCCTTTGGGCGAAAGCGTGAAAATCTCGACGCCGGTGTCTGTCACTCCAACCGTGTGTTCGAACTGCGCCGAGAGCGAGCGGTCGCGCGTCACGGCCGTCCATCCGTCATTCAGCACTTTTACGCCATAGCCGCCGAGATTGATCATCGGTTCGATCGTGAAGAACATGCCGGGCTTGAGCGCGAGCCCGTGACCGGCTTTGCCGTAATGGACGATGTTGGGAAGCGCGTGAAACGCCTTGCCGACGCCATGGCCGCAGAAATCGCGCACCACCGAGCAGCGCTCTTCGCCTTCGGCGTAGGTCTGAATCGCATGGCCGATGTCGCCGGTGGAGGCGCCGGGCCTTACCTGGGCGATGCCGCGCATCATGCATTCGTAGGTGACGTCGACGAGGCGGCGCGCCTTGAGCTTGACGTCGCCCGCCAGATACATGCGGCTGGTGTCGCCGTGATAGCCGTCGAGAATGACGGTCACGTCGATGTTGACGATGTCGCCGTCGCGCAATCCCTTGGCGTCGGGTATGCCGTGGCAGACCACATGATTGATCGACGTGCAGAGCGTGTGCCGGTAACCGCGATAGCACAGGCACGCCGGCAGCGCGCCATGGTCCATGATGTAATCGTACGCAAGCTTGTCCAGATATTCCGTCGTCACGCCCGGCCGCACCTCGGGTGCTAGAAGATCGAGCACCTCGGCCGCAAGCCTGCCGGCGCGGCGCATGCCTTCGAAATCCTCCGGCCCGTGCAGCGCGACCGCGAAATGGGCGCGCTTGGCCGGTTCAAAGACATCGGCGCCGGGAGCCATAGACATCATACCGTCGATATAGTCCCGCGCAAAGATTTCTCAAACCTTTTCTTGGGGAACCGGACGTCGCGCGTTCCTTCCGGCGCGTGGGAGATGCTAGAAGTGACGATGGCCAAATCGCCCACAGCCGCGGTTCTCATCATCGGGGACGAAATCCTCTCGGGCCGCACCCAGGACGTAAACACCGCCTATATCGCCCGCTTTCTCGGCGCGCTCGGCATCGATCTCAAGGAAGCCCGCGTCGTAGGCGATGTCGAGGAGGAGATCGTTGGGGCCCTGAATGCGCTGCGCTCGCGCTACACCTATGTCTTCACGACCGGCGGCATCGGACCTACCCACGACGACATCACCGCCGATGCGGTGGCCAAGGCCTTCGGCGTCGGCATCGACTACCACCCGGAGGCGATGGCGATGCTGGCCGCGCGCTACAAGAACCCGGCGGATTTCAACGAAATGCGCAAACGAATGGCCCGCATCCCGCTGACCGCGACGCTGGTGCGGAACTCCGCCTCGACCGCTCCCGGGTTCCAGATCGGCAACGTCTTCGTAATGGCCGGCGTGCCCATGATCATGCGTGCGATGCTCGAGGACATCGAGCCGAGGCTGGAGCGCGGCGTCATCGTTCATTCGCAAACGGTCGAAGGCCGGGTTGGAGAAGGGCGGATCGCCGCAGGTCTTGCGGCCATTCAGAAAAATTTTCCCGATCTCGCCATCGGTTCTTATCCATTTTTCCGGGAAGACGGGTTCGGCGTGCAGCTGGTTGCGCGGGGCCGAGACGCGGAAAAAGTCGAGGCGGCGGCTGGGGCTATCGAGGATTTGCTGCGCCGCGAAGGCGGCGAACCCGTGCGACTACGGACTTGACGAAACCCTCAATATTGGCGCGCAATGCGGATACGTTAATTGGATAACGGACGCCGCGAGGAACGGCCTCCCTGTTGGGTGTGCGTGGAGCGTTTCATGAAAATCACCAGCCTCGTCGGCGCCGCCGTTGCAGGTTTAATCGTCGCCGCAGGCGTGGCTCTCGCCGGCAATTTCTCGTCCAATAGGCAGAGCGACTTCGATTCCCCCGGGGCCCACCAGTTCTATGTCTGGTGCTCGGGCTCCCCGGACTATATGGCGATCCAAAGCGGCTCTTCGGCCAGCGATGCGCAGATGAGGCTCTATGAAGCCGCGAAGAGGTCGGGCAAGACCACTTGCTGGCCGATGTGGCAGGGCCGGCTCTCGGGCTGAGCCTAGTTCTCAAGACCGAGCGTCACCGCTTGGCTCCTCAGCGCGGCGAGCGCCGGGCTGTTTCCGGCCATCGCCGCGCGAGCATCCTTGAGCGCCGCCAGGGCTTTCGCCTTGTCGCCCATGACTGCGTAGGAACGCACCAGCCGGATCCAGCCACCGGCATCCTGAGGATGGGCCTTCAGGCGCGCGGCGAGACCCTCGGTCATGCTCGCCACATCGGGCGCTGCGCCTGTTTTCGCGGTCAATCGCGCAATGCGGTCGACAAGCGAGGCGCGCCAGGGGGCCTCCGCCGGGGCGTCGGCGACAAGACCCTTCCAGAGGGCGATCGCCTTCGCATTGTCGCCGCGCGCCGCATAGGCGAAGCCCAGATAGTAGCGCGAAGCGCGGTCCTTGGGATTGAGGATGAGCGCCTTCGAGAAGGCCGCCTCGGCCTCCTGCGGGACGGCGCCGCCCGCCGCGATCGCCAGCGATTCGCCATAGGCCGAATAGATTTCGGCGCTTCCGGCGCCGGCCGCTATCGCGCGGGCGAAGGCGCGCGCCGCCTGCCCAGGCGCGCCTGCAGTGAGATAGGCCTTGCCCAGCATGGTCCAGCCGCGCGCGTCGGCGGGATCGGCGCGCATATGGCGAACCAGGAGCGCGATGAGCCCGTTCAGGTCCCGCGCATCGGCGGGACTGAAGGCGCGGGCCGCAATGTCGGGACGCCCGAGCATAAGATAGGCGCCGCCTCCGAATCCGGCGACGAAAAAGGCGAGCGCGGCGGCGAGAACCGCGCCGCGGCGCGCCGGACGCGCTTTGGCCGCCGGCCAAGCCGCGAAGAGCGCCGCGACGAGCGCGGCCGCCAGAAATATCGAGACGACGGGCCAGGTCACTTCGTCACCCGATGCTTGCCCTTCGATAGCGCGACGATCATTCCGCGCAAAGTTTGCGTTTCCTGATAGGTCAGCCGGGCGCGATGCAACATCGCGCGGGTGGCGCGGATCATGTGCTCGGCCTTGTCGGGCGGAAAAAGAAATCCGCTTTCGCGAAGCTCCGTCTCGAGATGCTCGAAAAGCTGGAACATCTCCGCGCGCGTCGGTTTTCGGTGCAGCGGTCCATGTTCGATGCGCGCGGGCGACGTCCGGTCTGCGCTTCGAAGCCATTCATAGCACAAAAGCAACACGGCCTGACCGAGATTGAGCGAGGAAAATTCGGAGGTGGGAATCGTGACGACGGCGTCGGCGAGGCTGATCTCGTCGTTGTCGAGGCCGGCGCGCTCGTTGCCGAACAGGATGCCGGTCGTTTCGCCGCGCGCGGATGCGCGCCGCAAACGCCGCGCCGCTTCCTGCGGGGTCAGGACTTCCTTGGTGATGCCGCGCTCGCGCGCGCTCGTGGCGTAGACCAGATGCAAATCGCCCAGCGCGGCCTTCAAATCGCCAAAGACGCGCGCGGCCGACAGAACGTCCGCGGCGCCCACCGCCATCGCTTCCGCCCGCGGATTGGGAAAGGGCGCGCGGGGGCACACGAGGCGCAAATCCGTCATGCCAAAATTCTTCATCGCCCGCGCCGCCGAGCCGATATTCTCGCCGAGCTGGGGAAAGGACAGGACAATCGCGGGCGCGGTCATGTCCCGGCCCTATAAAGAATTGATCGAACCGGAGGAAGTGCGGTGAACGGGGCGACGATCGGCTCCATGGTGGGCGCAGGGTTTGGCGGGTTGTGGGCCGTCGCGGGCGCGTTCGGCCTTCCGGTGCGGGCAAGGATGCCCGCGATTTTTCTGGCCCTTGCCGTCACGGCGGGCCTCATCGCCGCCTCGGTCTCGATTCCGGCGCCGGGCGGCGGCAGTGGCATATTTGACGGCGCGGTTTACGGCATCGCCGTCGCGGCCGAGTCGATCGCCATCGCGGTCGCCGCAATTGTGCTTCGGCGAAGGCGGGAGCTTCTCATGCCTGCGATCGGATTCATCGTGGGACTTCACTTCATCGGCTTGTGGAAGGCGACGACGCTGACGCTGTTTCTCGCCGTTGCGGCCGGCATGTGCGCCGCGTCCTTGGGCTCGCTCCTTGTGCCGGAGCGCTCCGGCGGAGGGTTCGGCGCGCGGCAGGCGGTCGCCGGTTTCGGCTGCGCAGTCGTGCTGTGGGCGGCCGCGGCGATCGGAACGTTCGGGTCGCTTTGACCTCTTTGGCCCGCCTCGCTATATCCCCGCCACGCGAAATTCCCGAGGGCTTCATGGACAAGATCAAGGTTGCAAACCCCGTCGTCGAACTCGACGGCGACGAGATGACGCGCATCATCTGGGACCTGATCAAGAAGAAGCTGATCCTGCCCTATCTGGACATCACCCTCGAATATTACGACCTTTCCATTCAGCATCGCGACGCCACCAACGATCGGGTGACGATCGATTCCGCTCACGCCATCCAGAAGCACGGCGTTGGCGTCAAATGCGCCACGATTACGCCCGACGAAGCCCGCGTGAAGGAATTCGGCCTGAAGGAAATGTGGAAGTCGCCGAACGGCACGATCCGCAACATCCTGGGCGGGGTGATCTTCCGCGAGCCGATCATCTGCAGGAATGTGCCGCGGCTCGTGCCCGGCTGGACCAAGCCCATCGTCGTCGGCCGTCATGCCTTCGGCGATCAGTACCGCGCGACCGATTTCCGCTATCCGGGAAAAGGCGTTCTCACGATCAAATTCGTGGGCGAGGACGGCAAGACAATCGAGAAGGAAGTGTTCAAGGCGCCGGGCTCCGGCGTCGCGATGGCGATGTACAATCTCGACGATTCGATCCGCGATTTCGCGCGCGCTTCCATGAACTATGCGCTCGCGCGGAACTACCAGCTTTATCTTTCGACCAAGAACACGATCCTCAAGGCCTATGACGGCCGCTTCAAGGATATCTTCCAGGAGATTTTCGACGCCGAGTTCGCCGCAAAATTCAAGGCGGCCGGCATCAGCTATGAGCATCGCCTGATCGACGACATGGTGGCTTCGTCGCTCAAATGGGAAGGCGGCTATGTATGGGCGTGCAAGAACTACGACGGCGACGTGCAGTCCGACACCGTGGCGCAGGGCTTCGGCTCGCTCGGTCTGATGACCTCGGTGCTGACGACGCCGGACGGCAAGATCGTCGAAGCCGAAGCCGCGCACGGCACGGTGACGCGCCACTATCGCGAGCATCAGAAGGGCAAGGCGACGTCCACCAATTCCATCGCCTCGATCTTCGCCTGGACGCGCGGTCTTGCGCACAGGGCCAAGCTCGATGGCAACGCGGCGCTCGATAAGTTCGCGCACACGCTTGAGAAGGTCTGCGTCGACACGGTCGAGAGCGGTTATATGACCAAGGACCTCGCGCTTCTCGTCGGCCCCGACCAGAAATGGCTCACCACCGAAGGCTTCCTCGACAAGGTGGATGAGAATTTGAAGAAGGCCATGGCGGCGTGACCCGCACCGCGCGCTGCTGCTGCGGCGATTGCACGATCGCGGTCGAAGGCGAGCCGGTCCTCAACGCGATCTGCAATTGCACAAGCTGCAAGCGGCGCACAGGAAGCGCGTTCGGATGGTCGGCATACTTTCCCGACGCGGCCGTGACCGCAAAGGCGGGCGAAACAAGCCTCTATCATCGTGACGGCGCTGCCGGCTATGACCGCCATTTCTGCGCGCGCTGCGGCACGACGCTTTACTGGAAATCTTTCGGCTTCCTGCCAGAGGCGACCGGCATCGCCGGCGGCTGCTTCGTGGACGATTCGCTGCCGGCGCCCAATCTCTCCGCGCAGGACAAGGACCGCTGCGCCTGGATCGACCTTCCGGATGGGTGGACGAGGGCGTAGAGCTGTCATCCTTCGAGGCAAGGCCGCGTCACCCTGGGGTGCGAGCGTAGCGAGCCTCGAAGGGGCGCGGCCTTGCACCTCAGGATGACGGTTTTTCCTACATCGCCGCCGTGTAGCGCTTCGCCGACTCCTCGAACGTCAGCAGCGGCGCGCTGATGGTGCCGTCGCGCAGGTGATTGCCGCCGACGGGATCGAGCGGCTGAATCACGTAGCGCTCCTGGCCCTTGTCGAGCCCGTCGACGATGACGTCGAAGGTCATCGCCCGATCGGAGCGCGCGGCGAACCAATGCACATTGTCCTTGTCGGTCGTCATCGCGGCCGCCTCTCCGGCCTGGGCCACGACATCGGCCGTGGGAAGGATGAGGATGGCGCCATCCTCATCGGCGATGCGGTCATAGGTGCGAATGCGCACCTTGCCTTCGATCACCATGTGCGCGCTCGCCATGTGTTTGTGCGCGTGCGGCGTGATCACGCTGTTCTTGTCGAAAGAAAACATCGCCGTGCCATAGCTCAGGCGAACGGCGGCGCCGGCATCGTCCACGAAAGTCAGAAATCGCTTCTTGGGGTCGTGACCGAAAGCATCTCCGGCGGGCCGCGGCCTGGCGCGGCGAATCTCGTAGGCCAGTTCGGAAACATCGACCTCTTTCGCGAGCGCGTTGACCTGATCGTGCCATTGCGACTGCGTGACCCGGCCCTTCGCCAGCGCCCGCGCCAACTCGTCCTGGCGCTGCAGCCAGCGCCGTGCGGCGTGGCGCGTGTCCTGCGGCGCGGCGGCGCGCGCCTCTCCGAGCAGGGCGAATGTCGCAAAGCCCGGCGCGCCAAGGATGAATTGCCGCCTGGTCGTCATGAGGCGCCTCCCGCCGCGCAAGCTTGCGCCAGATTGCGGCGGCAATGGGATCAATTCGGCTTGATCGGAACCATACCCATGAGCGCAATGGCGTTGCCATCCGGGTCGCGAAAAGCGCGCAATTTCAGTTCGTGCGTAGCCGTGCGTTGCAGGGTTTCGGCGGGCCCTTCGAATCGGACCCCCCTGGCCTCGAGCGCCGCAGCCAGCGCCTCGAGATCCGGCGCGTCGAAATAGATCACCGCCCCGCCGATGGCCGAACCCGGTGTTTCTTCCTTTCCGATCATCAGGCGAAGTCCGTCGAGTTGGAAGAACAGCATGTTGCCCGCTTCGAACATCAGCGGCAGTCCCAGAATGTCCCGATAGAAGCTTCGCGCCCGATCGAGGTCGCGGCAGGTCAAAGCCACCTGCGCCAGCTTGCGTCCGGAAAGACCGCCTGCGCTTCCCATCGGAGCCTCCGCCCTTTACGCTTAGGAGTTCACACAGTTAGGCAACCTAACTATCTGGAGAATGTCAAGTGCCGCGCTCTTCGATGCGCAACGAACAGGTAGCCGACCAGCTGCATGCCGCGGCGATCCGGCTCTTGCGCTTCCTGCGCAAGGAGGATGCCGCGGCGGGCGTGACGCCGGCGCAGCTTTCGGCGCTCTCGGTGCTGGCTTTCGGCGGACCGCAGACGCTTGGCGCGCTCGCGGCGGCCGAACAGGTCAAGCCGCCAACGATGTCCCAACTCGTGGGCACGCTCGAGTCCTTGGGCCTGGTTTGCAGAAAGCCGTTGGATCGCCGCTCCAGCCAAATCGCGATCACGCGCCGGGGCAGGCAGTTGATGGAGGCCGGCCGAAAGCGCCGCCTGGCGAAACTGTCCAGGGCGCTCGATGCCCTGCCTGCCGATCAAATCGACAAGCTCGCACAGGCTGCCGGGCTCATCGTCGCCATCACGGACCCCATCTCCTGATACATGCAATTTGCGCAGACCCGCCCCGACAATCCGTTCTTGATTTGTTCGACAATCTGGGTAGAGTCCCGGCGGGATTTCGAGGAGGCCGCACATGCTCGGCTATGTCACCATCGGCGCCAGGGACAGCGAGGCGTCCGGCAGATTTTACGACGCTTTCCTGGGCGCCTTCGGATACGAGCGCAAATTCAAGGATGGCGGTTGGATCGGTTACGGCCAGAAAGGATCGGACACGCACAACGTCTATGTCTGCACGCCCTTCGACGGCAAGCCTGCGACGTTCGGCAATGGCATGATGCTCGCTTTTTCGACGGCGAGCCAGGACGAGGTGAAGGCGGCCCATGCGGCCGGACTTTCCGCCGGCGGAACCGACGAGGGCGCGCCAGGCTTTCGACCGCCTGAGAAGCGCGAATGGTATGGGGCTTATCTGCGCGATCCGACAGGCAACAAGGTCTGCGTTTACTGCAAGCCCTAGAGCCTTTCGCATTCCGTCGCGATCGCGCTGCCGTGATGCTTCGACAGGCTCAGCATGAGGAAGTGAGGCGTATCCTCACCCTGAGCCTATCGAAGGGCGAGGAAGGCGGCTTCGTCCGAACGAAATTTACCTAGCGATCTTCGGCCTCGGCCGGCTCGGGCTGTCGCTCGGCGCGCTTGCGCATGCGGCGCGCGGCCTTGATCTCCGAATCGGAGATCGCGCCGTGGCGGGCGATGTCCTCGGCGCGCGCCGCCGCCATCTTGTGAATGCGCCGCGCCAGGCCCGGATGTTTGGTGAGCAGATGATTGAAGTCGTCGACCGAAAGAGTGAGGATTCGCGACGGCTCAACAGCCACGACCGTTGCGGCCCGCATCGTCTCTTCGAGCAGAGCGAGCTCGCCGAAGAAATCGCCGGTGCGGAATCGAATCTTGCCGTTCTGAAGATTGGCCTCGACCTCCCCGGAGATGACGAAATACATCGCGTCGGCGCGCGCGCCGGCCGCAGAGATGATCGTTCCGGCGCTCACTGCTCGGGCGCGCAGCATCACCATGAGGTCGCCGATGATCTGCGCGTCGATGCCACGGAACAGCGGCACGCGCGAGAGCATGCCGAACGTGACCACGAAATCTCGGCGGTGAATGGAATTGACGAAGCCCGTGGCGACGATGCCGACCGGCAGCGCGAACAGACCAAGGCCCACGATCATGGTGACGCCGGCGATCAGCCGGCCGAGCTCCGTGCTCGGCGTCACGTCGCCATAGCCCACGGTGGTCAGGGTGGTGATCGCCCAATACATGGCGTCGGGCATGTTCGCAAAAGCCGGATTGGCGTGCGGATTGGAGCCCTCCACGACGTGCATGGCGGCCGCGGCGAAAACCATCGCGCAGAGCAGCAGCAGCACCGTGCCGTAAAGCGCCCTGCGTTCCTCCGCGAGAACCTGGGCGAGCGTCGACAGCGCCGGAGAATAGCGCGCGATCTTCAGGAGCCTTAGCAGCCGGATGAGCCGCAGGAACCGCAAATCGACGAAGGGAACAAAAAGCGCGACATAGGCCGGCGCGAAACTAATGAAGTCGATGATCATTATCGGCCGGAGCGCGAAATTCAGGCGCGACCATCGCTTGCTGCGCGCAACCGTCGGGTCTTCCGGCGCCGTCCAGACGCGCGCCAGATACTCCAGCGTGAACACCGCCACCGATACGCTCTCGAAGACCGAGAAGAAGAGCGAAAATCGGTCGTCGAACCAGGGTATGCTCTGCAGCGTGTAGGCGGCGACGTTGCCCACGATCAAGGTGACGAGCAGGACTTCGATGACGTGACCGAAGACGCCGCCGCTGCGCCCGCCCTCGAGAATGACGTAGGCGCGGTGACGGGGCGAAACCACATGCTCCTCGATCGTGGTCATTCCCCGCTCATCCCGAGCCCTGCAATTCGCCCAGACGCCGCTCGATGGCCGCAAGCGC